>CATYXQ010000004.1 GCA_958414825.1 uncultured Eubacteriales bacterium
TCTGACTAATATATAAATTTTATTTTGACTGCGGCTTTTTTAACACAATTGCTCTGTTGCGTTTAGTGTTCCTCAAGATCGGCTTGCGCTTTTGTTTTTTGCACGGTACCGTGCGGATGGTGCGGCGGGGCGTATATCGTGTATATTTTCAGCGGTTGTTTTCCAGTGTTTACGATATTGTGCCATGTGCCGGCCGGTACAAAAACAGCGTATCCGCTGTAAACGGGACATTGTACATTTAAGCAGCATTTGGATGGTCCCATCATTGCGATACCGTTTCCGCTCTCAATTCTGATAAATTGATCGGTATCCGGGTGAACCTCCAGACCGATTTCGCCGCCGGCCGGAATGCTCATCAGCGTAAGTTGCAGATTGGAGCCTGTCCACATCGCCGTACGATAATTTGTATTTTGCAAGGCAGCTTGATCTATGTTTACGATAAACGGTTCCGGGCCGTAATCCGTTATCGGCATTTGATGGCAGGTATCGTTGGTTCTGAATCTCATAAAATCTCCCCCTTTCTATAACATAGTATGTCGGCTTCATGTCGGTGTGAGGAAAGTGTATTGCTTTTTTCTTTTCGATTGTGTTATAATTGGTTCGGTTGTAATTTTAGATTTTATGGATTTATGCGGGGAGACGGTATGTTTATTGTCCAAACTTAATGCAAAGCAACATATCGAGATTAACTTGGATATGGACGAACTGGATTTGACCGATGCGGAGAAGAAAGCTACCTACCAAGAAATCAAGGATTATGTGTTGGAGCACAGCGGCTTGAAAGTCAGCAGCTTGTATATCGCACAGGTAAAACAGAAGTGCGGTATCATCGAGCGGGAGAATTACAATAAGCCGAAGTCTGAGGACGCGAAACAGCCGCAATGCCCGCCGGATAAAGAAAAAGCAATCAAGGAGGCATTGACGCACTTCGGCATGATTTAAGGAGGGCAATTATGACTATTCACGAAATACAAAATTTGAACTGAGCCACTATTGAATATGCTTCAACAGTTATTGTGCCCGGCAGGACGCTTGTTGAGCTTCGCAAACTGTGTGAGGAATATATGCTCTCCCACGGTGCGGATTCCTTTTGGTATTGGGGTGTAGGTGCGTTTGTGTTCGCCGGTGATAAGACTACTGTATCGGTATCTGGTCGTGCGTATAAAACAGATGACTACATAATTGAGCCAAACGATATTATCACAATAGATTTAAGTCCACAGAGCAACTGCATTTGGGGCGACTATGCCAGAACGCTGATTGTAGAAAACGGCAAAATCGTCAAGGACATAGAACAAATTCAAAATAACGAATGGCGAGACGGTCTTAAAATGGAAGCCTATCTGCACGAAGCTATGCTTGGTTTTGTGAATGAGAACACCACTTTTGAGGAGCTATTCTACTATATAAACGATAAAATTAAGGCTCGTGGTTACATCAACCTTGATTTTCTTGGAAACTTGGGTCATTCCATAGTTAAGGATAAAAGATACCGTATCTACATCGAAAAAGGAAACACGGAAAAACTGTCCGCTGTCGAAGTGTTCACTTTTGAACCGCATATCAGCTTGCCTGGGTCATTATACGGATTCAAAAAGGAAAACATATACGGATTCGACGGTGGTGTTTTGACCGAACTATAAAGCAAGCCCCAATTCGATTTGTGTTCATGATCGATGAAAACATAATCAGAAATTGGAATTTAACGGAGGATTCATTATGCAAATATCAGTTTGTAAACTAACATATGAATTGTTGGACGATTGGTTAGCTTATTTTGACAAAGATGCCTTTTCAGACAATGATGAATGGTGCGGATGTTATTGTATGTGCTACCATTGGGATCGTGAGTTGGAAAAGAAACGTGCTTGGAATTGCGATAGAGATTGCGCTGAATTTAATAGAAAGCAAGCCATTACCTTTATAAAAAGCGGTCGTATGCAGGGATATTTAGCATACGCTGATGGAAAGGTTGTTGGATGGTGCAATTCAAACAATAAAAAATCATATAATAATGTCAATTTTAACTTTGCAGAAGAAGTACCCGATAACGGTGAGAAAATAAAATCTATTGTTTGCTTTTCTGTTTCACCGGAGTATAGGGGCTATGGTGTTGCTACCGCTTTACTTGAATATGTATGTAAAGATGCAAAGGCAGATGGATTTGATTTAATAGAGGCATATCCATTTGAACACAATGAAAACCACTCTTATCATGGTCCTCTATCCATGTATAAAAAGAACGGATTTAGTGTGTGCTGGCAAATTGAAGGATGTATTGTTTGCAGAAAAATCCTATGATTCATATGTCCAAGATCTCGCATTCCAACTCACAGTTGTAGGTAGCGGAACTTGTGCAACAACCCGTCGCTTCCAATGCGTCTGAGAAGTGCGGTATAATATAAGCACCAAAAAGAAAGAGGTGTGAATTATTGATGTCAAAACTCGGGATAACCAATATGGTTATGGTACAGGATCAAAGCACAGGTAAAGTCGTTGTACAGGAACGCGTAAAAAGCTGGCGCGGGATTGCTTTTCCCGGCGGTCATGCCGAGCCGAACGAATCTATTTATGACAGCGCCGTGCGGGAGATAAAAGAGGAAACTGGACTTATTATACAAAATCTTAAAGCGTGCGGTTTTATGTATTGGTTTAATAATCAGACCGAGGATAAATATTTTACATATTTTTATAAGACCACAGAGTATTCGGGCAAGCTCCTTGACGCCACGGATGAGGGCAAAGTTTTTTGGGCGGAACTTGCCGATCTCGCTCATATGAAACTTGCACCGAACTTCCGGGAATATTTGCCGATGTTTTTGGAGGATAAATACTGTGAGGCATATTGCTCCTGGAATCGGGATATGCATCCGGACGAAAGCCGTGAAAATCCGTGGGGGATTCTATATAGATGATACAGGTCAAACTGAAATTAACGATTAAAAAGGAACGAATATGAAAAAAGTACTGGTCGCGATGAGCGGCGGTGTAGATTCTTCTGTTGCGGCATTGTTAATACAAAAAATGGGGTATGCTCCTACTGGGATGATGCTTCGATTGTCTGTAACGGAGGATACGATGTCAACCGGAATGCAGGCGGAGCAGGATGCGGCTGCGGTATGCGCATATCTTGAGATTCCGTTTATTTCGGCGGATTATCGTGAACAGTTTCGGAAAATTGTAATCGACTACTTTATCAGCGCCTATGAAAGAGGAGAAACCCCAAACCCTTGTGTGATTTGCAATCGGTATGCCAAATTTGATTTCATGCTCCGTGAGGCGGATCGATTGGGGGCGGACTATATTGCAACCGGGCATTATGCTCGTGCAGAGTTTGACGGTGCGAGGGGCCGTTATTTGCTGAAGCGGGGAATGGATATATCGAAAGATCAGAGTTATATGCTCTATAATTTAACGCAGGCGCAACTGAGCCGCGTTTTGTTTCCGCTTGGCGAAATGCAAAAAAGTGAGATTCGTAAGATCGCTGCGGAACATTCGTTTTACAGTGCGGATAAACCGGACAGCCAGGATATTTGCTTTGTACCGGATGGAGACTATGCGGCGTTTATTGAAAGAAATTCGGGAAAAATATACCCGCCGGGGCTTTTCACAGATCGACATGGATATGTGCTCGGGACGCATAAGGGATTTATACGTTACACGATCGGTCAGCGCAAGGGGCTTGGTTTAGCTTTGTCGGCGCCGATGTATGTCTGTGAAAAAAATGCCGAAACCAATACGGTCGTTTTGGGAAGCAATGAAGAACTCATGACCGATTTTTGTACGGCGGCCGCAGTCAACTGGGTTTCGATTGCACAGCCATCGGCGCCGGTGCGGGCGGAGGTAAAGGTGCGATACAGCCAAAAGGGGGCGGCAGCCGTTGTATATCCTCTGGATAATAGTCGGGTGCGGGTAGAATTCGATCTGCCGCAGCGAGCCGTGACGCGCGGGCAGGCGGCTGTGTTTTATGACGGCGACGTTGTTCTTGGCGGCGGTTGCATTGAATAGCCGTTTTCGTTTCGCAGTTTGCCTGGAATTGCTTTATTTGTAAAAAAGAACCGTTTTGCGGTTCTTTTTTTACCCAATTTGGTTTTGTAGTTACAATGTTTTGCAAATGATTGATGCTCAAAGATTTTGTATTTTTGAAACTATAAAAGAATCTAATTATAAATAAGACAAAAGGGATACTACTATTATTCGATGGTAGTATCCCCAAATTTGTATTTGAATGATATATTCTATTTGTGAGATTTATTTTTCTTATTTGAAAAAAATCGTAGAATATTATTTCTCAACCAACCCATACTTAACCTGAATCCTCTCAAGCTTGTCTATCATAGGCTCGGATATAAACCAAAGGAAAAAGGCTGTTCCAAGTGCATGGATTAAATCAAAGGGCATTCCCATAATGTAGGCGGATATAATTATCTCCCAAGTAATTCTACTTTGCCACATAATGATTGATGCAGGATTCATAATGCCGCCGTAAATAATAAAGGTTGCTAAAAATCCGAATATACAGAGTGATACTTTTGTTTTTCGCAAGAATCCTTTTTGGAAAAGTATTCCTGCAATAAAGCCGATAATACCAAATGCAAACATTTGCCATGGTGTCCACGGACCTTGTCCAAAGAAAAAGTTTGAAACAAATCCTGTAACTGCACCTACCAAAAATCCTGTTTCACCGCCGAAGCACACACCAGCAATTACAACAAGTGCAACAACAGGTTTGAATTGCGGGAGCATAAAGAATGCCGCCCTGCCTGCAACTGCAATAGCACATAATACGCTTATCACGATAAGCTCTCTTGCCTTCGGCTTTCTTGACTCGAACACCATACAAAATGGTATCATCGTTTCAAGAATGATTAAAAGACTTATAAAATAATACTTTCTGTCCTTCAAGAAGAAAACACCGATATAAATGGTAAGCGGAATTAAAATCAGTATAAGAAAGGTTGCCCATAAGGTTCTTTTGGTCAGCTTTCTGTCTGATCTCCGAACTTGTATTACTTCAATTCCAATATCTCTTTGTGGAAAAAAGCAGAAACAAGCAACAGCAATTTCAATTATTGCGATTATTTGCAAAGTTTCAGAACCCCAAAATCTTACCTTTGCAAATTCCAATATATCAATATCTGTTATAAATGATAAGGATGTTAGTGCAAAAAGCAATGCAAAGATACTGCCGACGATAGCTCTTGCAGGGGTTAGCTGCTTTGCCTTTTCTTTTTGCGGCTTGATTTCGTTTTGAGCCTTATGCAATTTTATATACCGTGATTGTTTTTCTCTCGTTTTTACTTTACCGCCGCAAGCGAGAATAATATCTTCTGCTAAAACTGCATCAGGAAGTCTTGTTCTTGCCATACGGTTTGCAGATGTAGTATAAAAAATCTTACCTTTGAAAATCTCTCTTGTCATATCAACAGATGTTATAATTCCGTCAAAAACAAGAGCGCATCTGTCGTCATATTCTGCTCAGAACTCTATATCGTGCGATTCCATGAGAACGGTAACGCTGTTTGCTTTTAATTTCATAAGAATTTTTGCAAATTCTTCTTTGAAATGTATATCCATTCCTTTTGTAGGTTCGTCAAGAAGCAGTATTTCAGGCTCCATAAGGAGTATCTTTGCAAGTGCCGCTCGTTGCTGTTCACCGCCCGATAAATCGTAAGGGTGACATTCTAAAAGATTTTCGATTCTACAAAGAGCAGAGATGTAATGTACCTTTTGTTCTTTTTCTTTTTTAGTTAGTTTTTTATCGGAGAGTATTTCCATTAAATCCAGATAAATTGTTTTCTTTACAAATACACTCTGCGGATTCTGAGGTAGAATGCCCAAAAGTCCGTTATGTAGATTCTTGATTTTAGAAATGTCTTGTCCTTTTATCAGAACGTCACCTCTGTATGGTGTATTAAGTCCTGATATGAGCGAAAGAGCAGTAGTCTTTCCGGTCCCGTTACCACCTACTAAACAGAAGAGTTCGCCCTTATTGACATTTAAATTAAATCCCTTTACAACATCGGGCAGTTTCTTTTCATATCTGAACCAAGCATCTTTGATTTCGATTACTGCGCTTGTGTCATCGCGTGTTTTATCTTTTGGAATAATCTCAGTATTCAATATATTATCTTTTGAATATTCTTCAAGCCATGTTCTGCCATCCCTGACAGTTAAAGGACACGGCAGAGTGTTTTTCACTTCGCCGTGAACTCTCATAGGAGTTGGAAGCGCCTTGTACATATCGTGATTTTGGACTTTCAAAATTCTGCCGACTTCTTCGGGAATTTCATCTGCAATGATTTTTCCGCAATCCATAACAACGACTTTATCTGCCATCGGGAAAGCATCTTCCAAACGATGCTCGGTGAGAATAACGGTTGTACCAAGCTCACGATTTATCTTTTCAAGGTTTTTCAAAAATTCATCTGCGGCAATTGGATCAAGCTGACTGGTAGGCTCGTCAAGTATTAGCACAGAGGGCTGCATAGCCATAACGGATGCAAGGTTTAAAAGTTGCTTTTGACCGCCTGAAAGCTCGGTTACTTTCTTGTAAAACCAAGTCTGTATACCAAAGAATGATGCCATTTCGGATACTCTTGTTCTGATTTCGGTTTGCTTATATCCAAGACTTTCTAAACCGAATGCAAGTTCATGCCATACCTTATCAGTCACAATCTGATTGTCGGGGTTCTGCATTACAAAGCCAATGCCTGATGCTTGTTCTTTGGTATTATAGTTTGCAAGGATTTTACCATTATAATATATGTTTCCATTTATTTCACCAAAAGGTGATAACGAGGGTTTTAATAATCTTAAAAGTGTGGTTTTACCACATCCCGATTTTCCGCAAAGAGTCACAAACTCGCCTTGATTGACAGTAAGATTTATATTGTCAAGTGCTTTATTGATTTTGTTCGGATAAGTAAAACTCAAATTTTCGATTTTAAAGCTTTCCACTTTATCATCTCCTGAATTTCGATTATCACAGGACACATACACAAAAGAAAATACACCGTAAATATACTTACGCTAAACAGTGAATTTTCCGACCATTTCATTGACGGAAAGTATCTGAAATACATTCCGCCCATTATGTTTCCGATAAATGTATATATTCCCAACAGCATAATACAAAAAAACGCTTTTCTGTCTCTTTTATCAAATGTGAAGATTGAGAATGACGTTCTGCCTTTTATACCGTATCCACGTGATTTCATACTGTCCGCTGTTTCAATGGCATTTTCAAACGACCATGTTACCATAATGGACAGGATAGTCAGTCCATGCTTTGCACGTTTAATAATATTTCCGTCTGATATGTTCCGCCCCATGCATCTTTGTGTATTTGCAATGACCTTTAATTGTGCCGCAAACTTCGGAACAAACCGAAGTGTCATTGACAGTATTAGCGACAATGACGGTATTATTTTGCCGAAAAGATAAATGAATTTGTCGCTCGTCATGACCTCATTGTAGCAGGAAAACCAGTATATGATCGATACGATCATTACAGCCGTCGCAAATCCATAAATCACCGATTCCAGCGTCAGTGGATTTCCACTCGGAAGATAGTTTATAATCGTAACGCCCTCGTGATTAAAAGCAGGATTTATAAGCGTCATTGCTATAAGCATCGGAAGCATATATATTAGATTTGTTTTGATTGCCTTTTTGCCTTTGAGTATTACAGAGTATATAAAACTGCACACGAGCGAAATGCAAAGGCATACGGGGTGCATAAAAAACATCGAAAATCCGATTACAAGTACGAAGTATGTGAAATTTACAATGGGATGATATGTCTTAAACTCATTCATTCTCGTACCCGTTTCTCGTTGAATAATCTCCGCCTATATCTCGGCCGAGGTCACAGGTATAGATCCACTCCACCTTATCGCCAGCCTTTAGTTGATAGCGGGAACAGCCGTAGTTAGGGAACCAGCCGTTGACTTTATACATCCATCCCGAAAGCTCTCTGCAATCAAACTCATAAAGGTTGGCAATCCCCTCGATATACGCGCTGTTGTATATGGGGGTATTTACAAACTCTACATGGATTTTATTTTGTTTCATTTCACGCATAAGCAGATTAAATACACTCTCACCCTCATAGAAAATGACTTCCTTTTCGGCATATATAATTCCATCTTTCGGAACAAGCTCGATCTTTTCTTTGTCAAGCAGATCTATGTTATGCAAAATGGTATCACACCGTACAGACAGCGTACAAGTAAGCTCCGTGTCTGATATAATCGCATTTTCGGGTTCAATCGGGGAAGGTTTTCCCTCTGGTATTGGGTCGGTAAGATATTGATCGGTTCCACTTGACACTTGTGATGATTCGCTAATATCACCGCTTGTATTTGCATCCGTTTTTGATGCAGGCGTACCTGCAGACATAAAAGCAATTGTAAGCACCGATATTATGCAAACGGCAGCGATTATTAAATTCTTATATTTTTTCAAGCTGTTCACCCCTAAAGTAATTTGGCTTTCGATAGCATATTGTAAAGCATATCTGCAATTTGGGCTCTTGTCATCGCTTCGCTCGGATTTATTTTCAAGGCTTCGTCAGATAATATTCCCTCGGAATAACAGAATGAAAGCGCGTTTGTTGACCAATCGGCGACTTTTACATAGTCAGAAAAAACCGCTAAAATATTGCGTATTTCAAATGTCGTAAGCTCCGTGTCCATACCGCACAGCTTTGCGGCTCTTGCCACCATAACGGCGGCTTCCGCACGAGTAATCATTCCGTTTGGATTAAATTCGTTTTCGGATATGCCTTTTATAATGGCATAGGAATAGGCAGTGCTTACATAAGAGTAGAACCAATCATTTGAAGTAACGTCGCCGAAAATCGCTGCATTTTTTAAGGGAAGTCCCAGACCTCTTACAATAATTGTGGCAAACTCGGCTCGTGTCATTGTGTTGTCAGGTTCAAATTTTGCTTCTGTTTTTCCGTTTATGATATTTCGGATCGCAAGTGATTCGATTGCTGTTTGGTTGGCATGGCCTTGTATATCCGTAAAGGTCTTGTCGGGGTTTACAACGGGTATTTTTGCGACATCTGCATGCTTATTGGCTAAACCCACAGATGATATATTATCTGTGAAAGTTTTTACGTCACTCATTCTGTATAGGGAGCTTTTATTTTCATTTGCACGCTTGAGAGCGACAAGTGCATAAAAACATTGTTCGGTCGCCATTTGATTTGTATCTGTGTCGTCAGCGGTGTGCTTAAATCCCTTTCCGTTTATGTAATAGGAAAGAAGATTATCAAGCATCGTATTGCCATTTTTTACAAAACGAGTATCATCAATATCTATGCCAAGCTCGCATAATGCGACGATCATTTGGGCACTGCTCTCGGCGTTTTCGGTGTTCCAACATGAAAATCCGCCATCTGCATTTTGTTTTTGTGACATACAGTTGAGAGCTTTTTCCGTTGCCGATTTTACATCGGCGTTATCTTGATATTTTGAAAGCGCCTGCAAAGCCATAGCTGTTATATCGGGGTCGGCAACATCGCCCGATAATGCCCATCCGCCGTCCGAGGTTTGTTTTTCAAGAATATGATTTATGTATATTTCTCTTGTTGCCTGTACTTTGGCGTTTATATTCTGCGGCATTTCGTAATTTACGCTGTCAAGCGCGATCAGTGCCCAAATAGAGCCGTTAATGCCTTGCCACACGGTCTTTTCATAATCTCCGAGAGGAGACAGAAGATTATATCCCGCAATATTTTCGGGATTTTTGCCGATCGATGTGAGTGCGATAATTAGTCTTGAATATTCGGTATACTTTTTTTCGTGAAGTATACCTTTGCGTTTTACCACATATTCTGTGACTGCTTTGTAGTATGCGTCAAAGTATTTCGTTGGAATATCGGCACCGCTTCGAGCAAGTCCTAAGATCAGCCATTCGCCGCCTACAGAGCCTACCTGTGGTGTGGGAACAGTTTTACTGAGGTAATTTCCCACGTCTGACACCAAAGTATTTACCATATTGTTATCTATAGCAAATATTTGCATCGAAAAGCCGAAAATCATTACAAAGCACAAGAATAATGATATTGGTTTTCTCATTGCCTGAATTCCTTTCCAAAACAGCAAAAGCGAGCAGTCAGATTTTGAGATCTGACTGTTCGCAGTTTACCGTTAACTGATTATTTAGTTATATTTTCACAAAAGTGCATTAGAATTATTGCAACCTGAGCGCGTATTGTTGTAGCTTTAGGAGATAAAGTCGTATAGCTTGTACCTGTTATAAGTTCGGTGGAGATCGCCCATTTAACGGCTTCAAGCGCCCAATCGCTTACATCATCTGCATCCGTATACTGTGAAATTTCAGTAGATGCGGTTATATCGTAGCCTTTCATTTTCGCATAGCGGAATATGACAGTAATCATTTGCTCGCGGGTGATATTATCATTGGGAGCAAATTCGGTTTCGCTGATACCGTTTACAATTCCGTTTTCCGATGCCCAAGCAACTGCGTTTTCGTACCATTCGCCGTCCGCAACATCGGTAAAGCTGTGCTTATATGACTTTCCTTGTGGATTTTCAAGCCTGTAAAATACCGTCACAAGCATTGCTCTTGTCATGTTTCCTCCAGGCGCAAATTCTGTTTCAGATATTCCGTTAAACAGATTGTTTTCCACGACATAGGTTACAGCAGTTTCATACCAAGAGCCTTTTTCAACATCTATAAACGTGATTTCTTCCTTTTTTACTTTCTCCCATTTAGCATAGAGGGTAAAGTTCTTCTTGACTTTACTGCTAAAATTGTACTCTTCGGTCAAATTTTTGTCTATAAACCATCCTACAAATGTGAAACCTTCCTTTGTCGGATCATCGGGTTCAGTTGCAGTATCATTTTTTTTGACGCTCTGTGTTTTAACCTTGCTTCCGCCGTTGGTTTCAAATTTGATGGTGTACATTGTAGTGGTCGTTCCCGAAGAAGAGTTTTCCCACTCCTCGGAGCCTTCCTCGTTTGTGTAGTCATCAGTATAATGAAAAATAATTCTATCTCTGTTTTTGAGTGTTTGCTCCGCTACACCGAGATTTGGATATGTTCCGTTTAACAAATACATCCAGCCTGAAAGAATACCGTTGTCAAACTCCGCAAGACCGTCTATTTCGGAGATGTAGTTTCCACCGTCATTTTCAAAGGAAAGTCCCGCTTCGGCAAGTGCTATTTCAAATACGTCAAGGACGGTTGCGCCGGAGTCTACGGTGTATGATTTCTGCGAGATCCATACAGGGAGGTTCTTTTTATCGTTCTTGTACGTATGAACTTCGGCTTCACCGTGCTTGTCGTCGCCGTAGAGAGTAAATTTAACGGTAATTGTTTTGCCTGTAGACACAGGCGCACTTTCTCTTGTTACGGTCAGCGTAACCGTTTGAGTGTTTCCGCCGTCATCCTTGGCGGTTATTTCAAACGTGTTTTTACCGTAATCGAGATCATAGGAAGCGGCTACAGGCTCGCCGTCTACGGTAATATCAACATTCTGCGCTGCTACGGTGCTTATTGAAATATTGCCTATGCGGTAGCCAACACTTGCAGTGTAAGACGCGCCGTTCTTGGTGGTTGCTTCTCTTATGGTTCCGTTTGCATTGATCTTAATACCTTCAATAAGTTCATCGCTTTCTTCTGCACTGCTTGTAAGCTTTAAAAGAAATATTGCAGGCTCTTTGTCGCCATTTTGAACAATTACACGGACTAAGGTTTCCCCCTTTTCCTTTGTAACCTTAAATCCCTCGGCAGAGGCACCCGACTCAACTCTCTGATTGTTTACATAGATGTTATCATCATTCACCGTTCCGTTTACGGTAACTGAAACATATTTCATGTTGTCGAGATTTACCGAATATACAGTCTGTCCGTTGGCAAAGTTGATTATCTTACTGTCGGCGCCGTCGGAGATGGTGACGCCTGTGGGTGCTTTTGTTTTTCCGACGGCGCTGTTTTGCGCAGTTGTGCGGACAACATATGTGACTTCGGTTGATTTTTCGGCAAACATGCCTGCGTAAATATTGGACGCTGTTGCCACCTTGATGTAATGGAATTCCATATTGCTTACATCAACGGGAATACCGTCCTCGTCAACCGCCCAAGCAACGTCAAATCCGTTTGCCTTGCTTGGTTTTTCTATATAAGAGTTTACATCCGTGACAGTTGTACCCGATATATTTGAAGCATAGTAATCGGTATATCCGAATTTAGCGCTTGCGGCATAGGATGCTGTTGATGAACTGTTGCCCATAATGCTTCCGAACTGACTTTCAAATAGAACGCCCGTAAAACTATATGTGTCTCTGAGCGCTGTATCATTCATATAGTAATATGCGGCACTCGGCCATGCTTTTGCGGCATAGTTTATGGAATTGCCCTGATTGTCTGTCCAATATGCTTTACCATCATCGCCCTTGGTGTAGGTGATGGTGTAGTCCCATATAGCCTTATTCTCATAATGTTCCGATCCTGCAAGGGCGTACCAAGTTTTTCCGTCCTCGGACACATACACCTGTCCAAGTTCTGCCATGCTGTCGATGTTGGTTTCCGAACTGTTTCCGATAACATAGAAATCCATACCGTATTTATTATTGGGATTGTCAATTATCGGATCTTCGTAGTAATAGGTGATATATCCGCCGAAGTTGCCGAGGGATTTAAGGCCTCCGCCAAGTGTCTGTTCGGGGTATGTTCCATATCCGGCGTTGGTATATTGCGAGCCTATACAGAGATAGTCCACAACTTTGTCGGGGACGTCCATGGCGGACTTTTTCTTGTATCCGAATTTGTAGGTATTTGTAAAGCAGCCGTCTTCGCTCGTTACTGTAACGGTTGTCTGGCTTTTTCCAAAGGTCAGTGTGTAATTTCCGCTTTCATCGGGAGTTTGTACGGCAGCACCGATTTTAACGGTGCATCCGTCAGCGACAGTGTAAGTCAGAACAGGCGCCGTGGCACTGTTTTCGATAACGATCCAATATGAATATTTATCTTGGTTGAACGCTGGATACCAGTCACCGTTTGATGTTTTTGCAGTGAGTATTTTTGCACAGGAGAGTGCTATTTTGTCAATCCAAACCTTGTATTCTGTAGGCGTGCTGTTTGCAAACCCGTTTTCACCATTTGCTATGTTTTTAACATATGTCGCGTCGTCAATCATCTGAATGATTATTACAGAAGCTCCTTCTGCGGGGGGCGCAATCGCTTCGGTAATTCCTCCGCCCTGTGCGATTTCCGTGTAAGTTTTACCGTTGTCTGTGCTGTAACGAATATGTGCATAACTCGTCGAAGCGGTGAGATTTAATCTGAAGCTTTGGGCATCATCGTAAATGAATGTGCGATAGTAATATGCGGATCCGCTTACACCAGAGCCAGAGGTAAGTACGCCGTTTTCATCGCATTTCTGCATCGTACCCTCGGTTACACCGTTGTAGGCTGTGGAAGAAAGAGCACGGTTGGTAGGGGTGAGAACTATACTTCTGTTCTTTATGAGTTTCGTAGTGTCGCGCGGTCTTGATACGTTAAAGGTGTATACAGTCGCTTTTTCGGAATTGTTTTTATCTGTAAGCGTGATCGTTATTACAGAACTGTCAAAGGGTTGATTGGGCAGAGTTGTGATTTTGCCGCTGTTTACTGTGATGCTTTGCTTATTGCCATTAATATCGGTGTATTCGGCAACTGCCGTATATTTATTCGTGTCGTAAATCGTAGTTGCCTGCAGGGTAAGACTGCTCGTGGAGTAGGTTTTGAGCGGCAGGTCATATTCAAGCTTTGTGGGGACGAATGTCGAATCCTTTGTCCAAGCTCCGGATGTAAACGCTGTGGTCAGAAATTCAAGGCTTTCAAAATAGGGTGTTTCCTCGCTGTCAACGACTACCTTAATACCGCCCTTTGTGCCATCGTTGTCGATTGCGGTGATAATTGTGCTTCCGACTCCTTTGGCAGTGACAAGTCCGTTTTCATCAACCGATGCGATTGTTTCAT
The DNA here is from genome assembly GCA_958414825.1 of uncultured Eubacteriales bacterium. GTDB lineage: Bacteria > Bacillota > Clostridia > Oscillospirales > CAG-272 > UMGS902. The sequence goes on from CATYXQ010000004.1 coordinate 14,002, forward strand.
CTGCACTTGACCAGCTGACTACAGTTTTACCCTCGGCGGCATATGCAGTGAGTTGAACTGTAGGATTGGGAGTTTCAGTGCTTACGCTTAAATAAGTTTTTCCGTTATTTCCCTTGTTATCTTCAACTGCAACGCCGGTTACGGTGATCGTAGCCGTATCGGTGAGTTCTTCGTTTATATCTAACTCGAATGTCGCTGTAATCGTACCCGGACGGAAAAGATTAAACTTTATGGTGCCACCGTTTCCGGGATCGGCAGCAAGTTCACCGACGCCCTCGGAAATATTATAACTCCAGATATTATGTCCGGATTTTCCTGCCGTGAGCGACATGGTTTTGGAAGTTTGACCGTCTTCGGAAAGGGCGATCGTCTGTGTCTTTTGGGATTCATTGAGCAGATATCCCGTCGCTTTTACAGTTGTTTTTGCCGTTATTGAATTGTCAAGCTTTGATACAGCTGTGAAGTACCAGTACGAGGTTGAAGAATAGGCGTCAACAATTACCTCGAACTCGCCCGTGGCGCCATCAAGAACTACGCTGCTTGTAGAGGTGGTTGTCCATGTGACGGGTGTTTCCTCACCGTTTTCGTTATACGCGGTAAGTTTGAATTTGTCCCCCTTTTTGGTTATGATAATACCGTCAATTATGTCCTTGGCATCATGCTCTATGGTGATTGATGTCGGGGCAGTGAACTTTTCTGTTACGGTCAGTGTAACGGTGTAAGCTTCACTGTCGGCAGTACCGTCGTTTGCAGTGAATACCAAAGTATATTCACCAGTTTCGTCTGGAGTAAAGGCATAATCTTCATTTGCCGAAACAGCATCGGTGCCATTTATGGCTACGGTATAGGTAAGAGTATCGATTTCGTCAATATCCGTGAAGATATCGGATAAATTAACGTTGTAATCCTCGCCGAGCATAATTGAGGCAGTATCGCTTGTCTTTGAAGCGGCGGGAACTGTATTGTTCTGCGGCTTCATAGGAACAATCACCGTATAAGTTTTTGCCTGCGACTGCGCCTCAACGGTGATTTTAAGTTCATTGTTTTTCCCGGCCGAGAGCGCAAATGTAAGTGCTTTCCATGCTGAATCGCCCGAAGTGATCTTTTCTGATTTTCCGTTGCATTCGGCAGTAATAACAGCGTCGCTGTCTTCGGCAGCAGCCTTTACATAAACAAATCCTAAACTGTCATAAACGACAGAAGGTACCGAATATGAGGTAACGGAACTGTTGAAATTCGGGGTAAGCTTCAGCGCATTTGGATTATTGTTAAGGTCGGTTATCGAAAGCGATGTGAGATCGCACGGATTTGACACAGGTATATCTTTGTCAACGATGATTTTGGTTAGCGACATTATAAGAGGTTCGCCTGCTGTGCCGTTTGGCATATAGGCGGTAAGATAATATGTACCTTCTGTTGCCGGAGCGGTAACGGTTACCTTTCCGTTTTCGTCCGTAACGGCATCTGTGATTATTGCAAGACTGTCTCCCGAGATGTTGTCTGTCATATCTACGAGAGCAAGCTGTGCACCTGAAACGGCTGAGCCGGCTGTGTGAACAGCGTCAGCGTCCTTATATAAATAACCGTATGAATATGGCAGGGAATTAAGTGTAAGCGAAGCTGATAGGCCGGGCGTCGCTGTAATTTCGGTTACAGCGTTTCCCTTATAATTAAACCATGCAAGCTCGTCCGACCAGTCTTCTGCGTAGATGAAAAATTCAACAGTGTCGTCGTCGTTGAGTTCCTGCGTAGTTTCGAGCGTACCGTTATATCCGCCGAAATTGCTTTCTGTTCCGTCGTTGGGATAAGCACCGTTAAGCACGAAACCGGCATATCTATCGGAATATCCGAAGCTCTTTGATGTACTGCCGTAATCATTTAACGCAAGATAATTACCTGCGGCATCTTTTGTAAAACTATTGCCGTACTTTATTTTGTGAAGCGTTACCAACGCATCTAAAACGGATACGCCGTCTACGCTGTCCTCAAATCCGTAGATTTCCGCAGTATTACTGTCTACTTTAATGCCAAACTGTGGAGCGCACAAAAAAGCACCGTCTGCCTGTGCTGTCAGATTTACTTCCACACTTTGAATATTTGTAACTGTATCTGCAAATACAGTTACAAGTGCTGCGCCCATTATCATAATAAGTAATAGTATGAGGCTAAAAATTTTTTTTGATTGCATTTTAGTCATTCCTTTCTGTATATTTTAGAGATAAATCAAGAATTCTTATTTCTATGCCAATACCGGGACATAGGCGCTCACCTCCAAAGCTCGGGAAAAAACAAAAAGCCGCAGCAATCAAACGATTACTACGGCAGTTTTCCCGCATCACCACATTTTGTCGGCGCCAAAAAAGACAACAACAAACAAAGCCCTGAGAATACCCAATTTTTCCGAGAGGTGTTCAGCGCCAAACAAAATTACCATTTCCTATGTCGATATAATGTCGGCACTTACGGAAAAAGTATCAGAGCAGGTCTTTTGACTCGCATCATATAAAACGCGTGTATATCCTGCCTTCTCAGTTTCCCAATGACCGGCTTTCACCGACGGATATACATTCTTTGATGCATACAGCGACTGGTATCGTCGTGGGTTCTCACCACGTTCCCTTTTCACCGATTGTACCTTGGATGAAATCCATTTGCAGTACAACCGACACTCTGTTGTGATATATTATATTTTTTATGGTATACGACCGAATACTATATAAGGAGTCATCATATACCAATTCAATATTATATCACATATACCGGCGAAATGTAATACGCAAAACGACGATCTTTTTATAAAAAATGAAAATATTTCTGGTATACATTGGATTTCATATTCCATTTTCCCGTTCGATAGAGTATCAGCGGTCAGAGTTTTATTATCTTATCTATAATGACCCGTTACACACGCCGATCTGATACATCAAATCCGAAGTCGCTTGAACTGCATGTGCTTGGAGGCGCGGACGGAAAAGTAGCACGAGTACAGGATATTCTGACTCGCGGCGCAAATGCGTATCTTTCGGACGTATTGATCGAACTGTTTTCGGTAAAGTAATAAAAAATCCCCGGAGTGATTTCAAAAAAATCGCTTCGGGGTCTTTGGTTATCAGTATGGTTTATAGTACATACAGCATAACGGAAAAATAGTGGCAGATGGAACCGGCGAGGACAAACAGATGCCAAATCGAATGCATATATCGGATTTTTTTCATCGCATAAAATACAATGCCGACCGTATAGCACAATCCCCCGGCAAGCAACAGGATAAATCCAGCGGGTGCGAGTGCGTTTAGTACGCTTTTGCTGGCAAAAATAATGCACCAGCCCATCGCTACATACAGAATCATTTCTATTTTCCGGAATTTATTCAGCATAATGGCGTCAAATACGATGCCGATAATCGCGAGCCCCCATAAGATGCCGAAGAGTGTCCAGCCAAGCGGACCGCGCAGCGTAACCAGGAGATACGGGGTATAGGTGCCGGCGATCAGAAAAAAGATAGTGACATGATCGAAGATGCGAAAAACATGCTTTGCTTTCTTGGGAACGAGCGCATGGTAGAGCGTGGACATTGTGTACAGGATAATGAGCGCGGCGCCGAACAGGGAAGCCGCAACGATTGCATAGGCGTCGGCGGAACGCGCGGCACGAACGACCATTGTGACCAGTGCGGCGACAGAAAGCCCAGCGCCGATACCGTGCGTTACCGCGCTGAATATTTCTTCGCCGAGCGTGTAGCGCCTGCCGTTTTTTCTTAAATTCTCAGACATAGCATCACTCCTAAACGATTGAAATTGCAGTTTAAACCGTGCAGGCCGATTGTTTTGACCGGCAGATAAAAAATAAGCCGAGCTGAAATTGGCTTCGGCAATCTATATACAATATAAAAATATACAAAATATGATAAAATTATTTTATCATATTTTTGTCCTGGTGTCAATGAATTTTCATTTCAACGATTTACGGCGGTTGACATTTTTTGCGGCGCGGTTTATAATAAAAACGGCGCATTTACATGGTTTTAGTCGTGCAATGCGTAAAAAGCGGCGCGCATAGAATCTGCGTGCGGAAAGAGGCGCGTGTGAAAGTCTTTGCGGTTACCTGGTATGAAAAACTGCGAAAACTGGATTATATCATTATTTTTGCGGTGCTTTCGCTGACCGGTATGAGTCTTGTGACACTGGCCGGTGCGGCAAACGATTTCGGCGTGAAATATTTTTACATACAGTTTGCCGCTGCGTTTCTGGGCTTTGTGACGATGGCGGTAATGTCTACGATAGATTATGAAGAGATTGCGGACAAGCTGTCTGTTGTCCTGTTCGCTTTCAGTATTTTTCTTTTGGTGCTGACCCTTTTGATCGGCACCGGCGACGGCAATAGAAGCTGGATCAGCTATGATTGGATGCCGGTGAGCATCCAGCCGTCCGAATTTATCAAGGTTTTGTACATCATTACATTTTCCAAGCATCTGAGTCTGCTGAAAGGAAAGATCAATCACCCGCTGTCTCTTTTGAAGCTCGGCATACATGCAGGGGCAATTATCGGATTGATTTTGATGCAGGGCGATTTGGGTTCTGCGCTTGTATATATGTTTTTGACTTTGGTTATGCTTTACTGCGCCGGACTCAGCTTGTGGTATTTTCTTGGAGCGGCCGTACTCTTTACCGCGCTTTCTCCTGTCCTATGGGGGCTTTTAAAAACCTATCAAAAAGAACGGATTATTGCCGGCTTTTGGCCGGAGAGCGACCCGACGGATAAAGGGTTTCAGGCATTGATGAGCAAAAACGCTATTGCGGCCGGCGGTTTTTTCGGTACGGGTTTTTCAGGCGGCACAGAGTACCAGAAAGTACCGTTTGCACACACCGATTTTATCTTTGCAATTACCAGTGAGAAATTCGGCTTTTTCGGAGCGCTGTTCGTAATTGCCATGCTTTGTGTGCTGGTCGTTCGGATTTTAATATTGGCTCGAAAAATGCAGGGGAGTTATGCTTGCTATATGTGTGTCGGCGCTGCCTCGATCATTATTGCGCAGTCGGTAGAAAATATCGGCATGTGCTTAGCCAAACTGCCGGTAGTGGGGATTACGCTTCCTTTTATGAGCTATGGCGGCTCTTCCATGCTGGCTTCGTGGTGCCTGATCGGTTTGATTCAGAGCATCAGTGCGCATAGAGGAAAGTATTTTTTTGAGCGTCAGATAAACGACGCCTGAGTTTATTGTTCGCCAGGACAGAAGATTTATGAAAGAAAGCATCGCCGTTTGACGATGCTTTCTTTCTTTTGCAGTCAAATTTTGTAAACGGATATTGTGTATGAATCAGAGACCGAGCACATCTGCAATAATGTCATCGATATGAAAAGCGCTGACATTGCCTTCATTGATTTCCTGCATAAAGTCTTGCAACATATTCAGGTTGTCAGAGATGTCCTCTACTGTTTTGATGATTTCACCTGAGCTTTCATCGGTAAACTGAAATCCGTAGACTGTGCGTTTGATATTTTGTTCATCTGTGAGGACGGATTCGATAATTTTGCATTTTGTCATAATGTCCATTTTCCCAATGTCTTTCGCAGAATTTGAACAGGTACAATTTTTTAACATTCACCTGACACTTGAATTATACCTTGCAAACAGATGGTTTGTCAACCACTTCCGTTCGGATATATTTACATAAATTTACATTAAATACCATATTTCGACTGTAAAATATCAGATAAATCAAGATTTTCGGGAAAACCGTTCGGCTTTTGGTAAAATAAAAACTGAATTCAAAAAATACGACAAAAATATACAATAAAAACGAGCGCCGCTGAATAAAAAGCAGAACGGAATCAAAACAAAGAAGAACTTTATTTGAACTGAGAAATGCCGGTAATATTTTTAAATTTGCATTCAGATATTGAAAAAAATTCCAAACTATTATATAATATTCGGCAGGATAATCTTACAAAGGATGAGGATGTGATAGTATGGCAGAACAGGCAAAAAAAGAAAAAGGCGGCATTTCGGTAGAAACGCAGCATATTTTTCCGATCATTAAACGCTGGCTTTATTCGGACAAGGAGATTTTTCTTCGGGAAATTGTATCTAATGCTTCCGATGCGATCACAAAGCTCGACAGGCTGATTTCACTGGGCGAGGCAAAGGATATTGAATTTGACGGACGCATTGATGTTCGTGTCAGCAAAAAAGCGCATACAATTACGGTTTCGGACAATGGCATCGGTATGGATGCGGAAGAGGTTAAAAAATATATCGGAAACATTGCGCTTTCCGGCGCGCTTGAATTTATTCAGAAATACGAGGGTCAGAGCGAGGGAGCCGGCGACGGTATTATCGGTCATTTTGGCCTCGGCTTTTATTCGGCTTTCATGGTCAGCGACCGCGTGGAGGTAATCAGCCGCTCGTACAAAGGCGGAGACGGCGTACAGTGGATTTGCGATGAGTCCGGCGAATATGAAATGACGGTTCCGTATGATGCGGCTACACGTGGAACAACCGTGATTATGCATATTAACGCCGAGGGCGAGGAGTATCTTGAAGCATATAAGCTCCGCTCTATTTTGGAAAAATACTGTGCGTTTATGCCGGTCGAGATTTACTTTGAAGACGAGGATGCGGAATCTAAAGACGGGGAAGATGCGAATGAAAAAACGCCGTTGAATGATACGCATCCGCTTTGGCAGAAGAATCCTGCCGAATGTACCGATGAGGAATATAAGGCGTTTTATAAGAAAGTTTTCTCCGATTTCAACGAGCCTTTGTTTTGGTTGCATATCAAGGCCGATTATCCGCTGAACTTTAAGGGGATTCTGTATTTTCCGAAACTCACGCATGAGTTTGCCAATATGGAGGGACAGGTAAAGCTCTATTATAATCAGGTATTTGTTGCGGACAATATTAAAGAGGTGATTCCCGAATATCTGCTTATGCTGCGCGGGGTGCTCGACTGTCCTGAGCTTCCGCTGAATGTGTCCCGCAGTTATTTGCAAAACAGCGGTTACGTTTCCAAGATTTCAGCGCATATTGTGAAAAAAGTTGCCGATAAGCTGCTTGCGATGTTTAAAAACGATCGCGCGGCGTATGAGAAAATGTGGGATTCCATTCGTACATTCTGCGAATATGCGTCGCTTTGCGACCGCAAGTTTTATGACCGCGCTAAAAATGCGCTGCTTCTGGACATTGTGCACGGCGGTTATATGACTTTGCCGGAATATCTGGAGGCCGCTAAAACAACAAACGAGGGCGTCGTTTATTATACCTCGGACGAGCAGCAGCAGGCGCAGTATATCGCGATGTTTGAAGCAAAGGAAATAAAAGTCGTTAAATTTGACCGCATGATTGATACGCAGTATTTGCAGATGCTCGAAAGCATAGATGAAAAAGTGCATTTTCGGCGTGTGGATTCGGAACTTGCCGATGCGCTGCGCGGCGAGGGGGAGGCCGAGCATTCGGAGATGCTGGAAAAGCTGTTCCGCGAGGCTTCGGGCAATGAAAAACTGACCGTGAAATGCGAACGTCTTTCTGATGCGGAAATCCCCGCGATGCTGAGTGTGAATGAGGAAAGCCGCAGAATGGAAGATATGATGAAGTTATACGCTGCGGGCGGTATGGATATAAACAACGCTTATACGGCTGAAAGTACGCTGATTGTGAATATGTCCAACCGGCTGATTGAGCGTCTTGCGGCGGGAAAATATACAGACAGCGCGCTGATTGCCAAACAGATTTACAGTCTTGCGCTGCTCAGTCATCGGCGGCTTGGCGAGGAGGAAATGAAAGCGTTTTTGCAGTCCAGTTATGCGGTGCTTTCAACGCTCGGATAATGGCCGGCGGCGAATTTTTAAAAAATGCACTGAATAATATAGAACGTTATTATAATCAGGAAGCCTCCGTATGCGAGCGTGTCAGTGCGAATATCAGCGAAGCGGCGGAAATTACAGCCGCACGGATTGCGCGTATGCTGCGCGGGAAAAAATTTTTCTCCTTGGAGGATTTTCGTGAAGAACTTTCAGCAGCGCCGTTTGTAAACACAGTTGTTTCCGATCTTGTCATTGAAGAAAACCGCACGATTGCGGAAGCCAAGCTTTCCACGGATGAGGGCGTTTATATGGCCGAATTTTGCAGCAAACTGACCTATGCGCTTCGTACTGCGGCTAAGTTCCGTCCGGCGCCCGCGCTGTTTTTGGATCGCAGTGGAGACGGAGAAAAAAACGGCGGTGTTTCCTTTGTTACCGGTGAATTGTTTTCCGATGTGTTTTCACTGTTTCAGAAGAAATTGCCGGATCTGAAAGCAACGCCTGCTCGTTCGTTTGTCGATGTCTGCGAAGCGGTCGCGTCCGGTGAATCGGAATATTGCATTTTGCCGCTTGAAAACAGCCGCGATGGTATATTGCTCACATTTCTGTCGATGATGGAGCGGTACGAACTCTTGATTGCGCGTGTCGCCGAAGTAAGTGGAGCAGAGGGCGCTTTAACCAGATACGCCTTGCTTTGTCAGGATTTTCGCAGTATTATAGACAGTACCGGGAATCAGTATGTCGCGATCCGTTTGTCCGGATTGGATGAAACGCTGCTGCCGAAATTGTTCGCCGCTGTACCTGTGCTCGGCGTGCGACTGATTAAAACGGTATCTGTGCCGTTGCATTATACGGACGGATATGCGCATATTTGCACATTCGGGGGCGGGGAAGCGTCGTTGTTTTCGCTTTTGCTGTTTTTGAATCTGATTCGTGCGGATTATACGCTGAAAGGAATTTATGAATCGATAAGCTGAGGATACTATGGAAAAAGAGATTGTATATACGCCTCGCGGCGTGTGTTCGAGAAAGATACATGCTGTGATCGAAGACGGCGTTATCAAAGAAGTTCATTTTATCGGCGGATGCAGCGGGAATACGCAGGGGATCAGCGCTTTGGTTCAGGGGATGCCGGTGGATGAAGCGATCCGGCGGCTGCGTGGAATCAATTGCGGCGGCAGAGGGACTTCCTGCCCGGATCAGCTTGCGCGTGCTCTGGACAAAGAACGGTAATTTTTTATAGGGGAGAAAACGAATACTATGGCAGAAAAGTATATGGATTCGTATAGACAATGGCTGGAAAGCTCGGTTTTGGATGAAGAAAGCCGCCGGGAACTGCTTGCATTGCGGGATGATCCTTCCGAGATCGAGATGCGCTTTTTGGGATATCTTGAGTTTGGAACCGGCGGTTTGCGTGGAACGATGGGAGCCGGCACCAACAAAATGAATGTTTATACCGTGGCGCATGCGACTCAGGGCATGGCGAAGATGATTTTGCTTGAGGGAAAAGACGCTGCGGCGCGCGGCGTGGTTATCGCATATGACAGCCGCAATCATTCCGAGCGGTTTGCGCGCACTGCGGCGGAGGTGCTTTCGGCAAATGGGATACGGACGTATATTTTTGACGGTGTGCGTCCGACGCCCGAACTTTCCTTTGCAATCCGTGAACTCGGATGTATTGCCGGAATCAATATCACTGCATCGCACAATCCCAAGGAGTATAACGGATATAAAGCTTATTGGGAGGACGGCGCGCAGCTGCCGCCGGAACATGCTGATGTGATTTCTGCCAAGACCCGGGAACTTGATATTTTCAAAGATGTGAGGCGTGCGGATTTTGATAAGGCTGTGTCTGCCGGGGATATACAAATCATCGGCGCCGAGATCGATGCGAAATATCTTGAAAACGTATTGGCGCAAAGAGTAAACAAAGAGGCGATTCCGGTCGTGGCCGAGACGCTCCGTGTCGTATATACGCCTTTGCACGGCGCTGGGTATCGCCTGGTGCCAGAAGCGCTTCGCCGGAGCGGACTCAAATATCTGTATACGGTCGATGAGCAAATGGTGTTGGACGGCAATTTCCCGACTGTGAAAAAGCCGAATCCGGAACTGCCGGATGCGTTTACGCTTGGTATTCGTCTGGCGGACGCGGTGCAAAGCGATCTGATTGTCGCCACCGACCCGGACAGCGACCGTATGGGAGTGATGACCCGCGCGGCAGACGGTAAATTCGCCGCCATTACGGGCAATCAGATGGCTGCGCTGTTGTTGGATTATATTTTCACAGCACTGCGCGAGGGGGATGGAATTCCCGCTGACGGTTATGCTGTCAAAACCATTGTATCTACCGAACTTGCCACCGCGATTTGCCGTGCAAACGGCGTAAAGCTGTATAATGTGCTGACTGGCTTCAAATTTATCGGTGAGGTGATTAAAAATCACGAAGCCAAGGGGAAAGGCACGTTTTTGTTTGGTTTTGAGGAGAGTTACGGCTATCTCAAAGGGACGTATGCGCGTGATAAGGATGCGGTTTGTGCCGCTATGCTTGCCGTGGAAATGGCGGCTTACTATAAAGCGAAAAATATGACGCTGTATGATGCGTTGCAGAGTATTTATGCGCGTTACGGCTACTATGGCGAGAAGTCCATGGATGTTTACATGGAGGGGCTTGACGGTATTGCGCGCCGCACCGCTACAATGCAGGCGCTTCGCCAGACTCCGCCGCTGGAAATCGGCGGTTTCGCGGTTGCGTTTATCGGCGACTATCAAGCGGAGACGATCACTTATCTTTCCGACGGCCGCAGTGAACCGACGGGACTCCCGAAATCGGATGTGCTGTATTACGGTCTGGAAAACGGTGATGTTGTCGTTATTCGTCCGTCCGGTACAGAGCCGAAAATTAAGATTTATTATCTTGCCGGTGCAGCGGATGCAAAAACGCTTGATGAAAAGCTGCGCGCCTATGTCGCGCAGACCGACCGGCTTGTAAAATAAGCTGTCATAAACAAAAAACAACCCGGCAAAGCACGATAGGATACGGCTTTGCCGGGTTTTACAATAAAAAGCCCGGTAATCGGGCTTTTCGCGGAACATATCTTTTTTATGTTCCTATTATGGTGGAGGCGGGGAGAATTTCTGCATCCATTTTTTAATTTTTGCCTTTCCCGCTTTAAATCTTCGCAAAGTGTTGATTTACTATGATTTTTAGAGCTTTTAGCATTTTGACGTTTAACCGCAAAATTCAAATTTTTCCAAAAAGTGTGGATTTCGTGTGGTTTTTTTGGCAAGGAGGTGATGCCATGTAGAGCATGACGGAGTGCAGGACATCGTGTATACACAACGAGGAGGAAAAATGAAAATCATTTACAAAGTTCACGCAAAAACCGTCAGAGACGAAAAAGGAAAATCTCATACAGTGTTTGGAATTGATGCGGTTTCGGAAGATGGAATCGTTCAAGCCTCTATAGCCGACGCATTTGACAGCTATGAGGAAGCCGAAAAACTTGCAAGGAAATGCAATGAGCTTGAGCTTTCACCCATGCATTTGCAGGATATAATTGAAGATGCTTTAGTTCCGTAGAGCAGGGGAGGCGCTTTTGCGCCTCCTTTTTCGTTGTCGAGTTGCGCGCTTATAAAGAAAAAAGCCGGAGCAGCGTATGCGCTGTTCCGGCCTTTTTCTACACTTTTCTTACTCTCGCGCGTCCACTTCAGGCAGACCGGCTATGCTGGTGAGGAGGGATAAAATGCCGGCGAGTGCGGAAGCGCTCGCAACCATAGCCCAGTTGACGTCGCCAAGCACCGCCGCCGTGCCGACTGTCGCCGCCGCCGTCTGCGCGACCGTCTTGACCGCGCGGACTGCCGCCGCCTTCAGCCATGCTTTAAAATTGTGTTTCATTGTCTAAATCTCCTTTCTTACAGCGCCTCGATCACAGCCCTGTTTTCGTTTGCTCTCCATTCAACCCTGCAATTCAGCGCCTCGGCGATATGCCGCACCGGACACATCATGCGGTCGTTTTTGATCTCAGGCGCAGCGTCCATCTGTACCGGTTCGCCGTCTGCCGTCAGCGTCCGGTCGCCCGCACGGAGCGTCAGCACCGCTTCCTCGCTCCGCAGCGTCGCCGTGCCGGTCTGCGCGTCCCACTCCACCGAAGCGCCCAAAGCCTCCGCTGCAAAGCGCACCGGCAGATACGCGCGACTGTTTTGTATGTATGGCACGGCCTCAAACTGAAGCGTCTCGCCGTCCGCCGTGTACTCGCTTTTGCCAATGACAAACTCGACCCTGCCGCATTTGCGCCTGACCGGCGTGATTGTGTCGGATATGGCGATGCAGTCGTAGAGCGGCGTGCGCGTATCCATAAACAAAAGGCCGTGATAATTCCGCAGTCCCCAGCTATTCGCCACGACCCACCGTTCGTGGCCGCCGTCCTTCGGACGCGTCCACCCCACAATGACCATCGCGTGATTGCCCCGCCATTTGCCGCTCTCCGGGTAGGGAATCATTCCGTCGCTTCCAGTCTGGTAAAAGCTACCCCGAACCCGGTATCCGATCACCACCGGCATACCGGCCTTGAGCGCGGTTTTGATCTCCTCCGCGCCGTCAACAAACGCATATCCCTCAATGGCGCGTCCGCGCGCCTCGCAGACGAGACCGGGATGCGCGTCCTTGAATGCAAGCACCTCCGCCGCGATTTCGGGCATTTCATGCCGCCTGCCAAAATCCCGCCGCAGAAACGCGCCGTCCTTACGCAGCACCGCCGCGCCCTGATCGAGATACATCCCCTCGCCCATATACCCGCCGCCGTACCGCGTGCCGTAGATCGCAAACGGATCGACGTCCAGCCATTTGTTCGTGTGCCGGTACTCCGATATGTTTTTGGCTAAAGCGAACGCATGTCCGACGCAGGAATTGGTATAGCCCTGATCCTGAATGATTTCCAATTCCGGCATATCCAGCATAAATTCCGCGTCCGGCACAATATCCCGCCCCGGAACAAAGCGCGCGATCCTGTACCCGCGCGGGTCGGGATTCTCCCGCAAAAGACAGCCCCGAAGCTCCAAATCCTTATCCATTTCCATTTCGTAAAACCTCCGCCATATTCTGTATGAGTTGCGGCAAATATTTCACCGCCGCAGCCGTCTTTTTCCAGTAGTCCGGGCTATTGATGACGCCGCGCCGCACAAGCGCCTCCAAATCGCGGTCAAGCTGTGTTTTCTCCGGAAAGGTATAGACGCCGACCGCATTCGGAATGCCAAGTACCTCCTCCGGATTCACCGCCTCTTTTCCGTCCGCGGCGCGCGCTTCAAAATGCAGATGCGCCCCGAACGAATACCCGGTATCGCCCATCACGCCGAGCGTTTCACCCGCGCGCACAGCCTGTCCCTCGCGCACCGCGCGGCTTGCCAGATGGCAGTAGTAGTGATACTGCCCGGATTCTGTTTTCACGCACACATAATTCCCCCACTGCCATGTGAGGTTGCTTTTGTCGGTCACGATCCGAGCGCGCACCACCGTCCCGCCCGAAACGGCGGTCACTTCCCACGAACCGACGCCCACAAGGTCGTATCCGCCGTGAAATTCTTTCCGCCCGTTTAAGATTCGCTCGCCGTAAGGCGAGGTCAGCTTCACCGTATCGCAGTCAAAGGGGATCTTCATGCCAAATCTCCTTTCTGTCGGCGTTCTTCGAGCACGGTAATACGGTGCTCGTGGTCGTCGATCTGCTCGCCGTGATGCGTGATGCGCGCCTCGTTGCGCGCCATGTTCTGATTTAAGCTGTCAATCGAGCAGTTCAGCTTCGTGATGCTCGAATTGAGCTTGATTATGGGCGAGATCACCGAGAGGCCGAAGCCGACTAAGGCGATAAGCCCCGTTACAATTTCCCACGTCATTTGTTTCCTCCTTTATGTCCCATATTCGCCCCGGTTACCGCCGGAACCGCACGCGCGGGCGGCGACGCGCCAGTAATCAATGCCGAGGTTATTGCGCAAACTAACACAAGCAAAACCGCCGTCGCCCCAAGAATCCAGACCGCCTAAAGCCAGCCATTCACGCCAACTGGTAGTTGCCGCACCGTCACGGGAAAAGTCCGCACAGTAGCCGGTAGTGGCGGAACTCGCAAAGGACTGTGCAAGCATATATGCTTCCTGGTCGTTTGCCTCCCAGTTGAGTTCTGCAACACATTTACTCCCTGCATCCGTTTCCTTTGGGATCGTACCAACCCTGTAACGGTTGGCGCCGCTGTTGCCTGCCTGAATGTCGGCGGCCTTGCGGTTAAGATACACGGCGTACTTTTCAGCGTCCCCGTAAAGCGTGGTATCAGCAGTCACCTCATACATACCGAGCATTATTTCAATACCCTGAATCTTACAGGGCTCTTTGCCGCTGATGTTATCGGTAGGACTGCCGTCATTGCCGAGCACACCGTTCGTGCTGCCGGTCTGCCACGGTTGCGCCACAATGTATGTGGCGGTTGTGGTGTTAAAGGGCGTTTCGGCGTCGAGGTTTACGGCCTTGTACGCCGTACCGTCCACCGTTACATCCTCAATGCTCAAAATCTTTGTAATATCGCACACATCGTAGCAGGCGGTTTGGTTTCTGTCTTTACTGGCGCCAAGCGATACGCATCTGCCTGCCGCAAAATACGCCGCCTGCGCGGCGGTGAGCAGCACGCGGGTCACGCCCGTTTCAGCGACTGCCGCCGTATATGCGGCAGAATAACTGCGGCATCCACTCATTACCTGCGCGGAGCCGAGCGTTGCATATTTGATCTCCAGCATCAACTGCACAAAAGCAATATCGCACAGACTCGCCCCGCAGTATTGATTCCCCCACTCACGCCACAAGCTGATCTGCCCGTCATGGCTGATCTGCGCCGACCCCGCCGAACCGGGGCGGCGGGTTGCGGGCTGCACGCCGGAAACGCTGGAAAGCCGCCCCGCCGCGTTGAATCCCGCCGCATACTTTGCATGGATCACAAAGGGACGCACGCTGTTATCGCGCGCCCGCACCGCTTCAGGGAGCGGCTTGAAGCCCTCGGACGGCTTCGCCCGGTATTCCACTTTTTTCGTCGTATCCGTCGCGGTTCTGCGCACCCAGCCGGTCATCTGCATCACGCCGACCATACTGTCGGCAGGCGCGCCCGTAAAATCTCCCGCAATATCCTTTACCGCATGGATCACCGGCTCCAGCGTGTCCGCGTCAATGGTATAGTTGCAGTCAAAGCACGCAAACAGCGGCAGATCCGCGTAGTCGTCCCGCGCCGCCAAAATATTGGTCGAGGGGACGCAGACAAGCCCCGCATTGCCGTCCAGCTTTGTCCCCGCGGGCGTGGGGTTGACGCTGTATCTATAAAACTCCGATGCGTGGGTATCGTCCGCCGATTTTGCCGCCGCCGTGAAAAACCGGTTGGAAATTTCTGTAAGACTGCCGCCGCCCGCATAGATTTCGGCAAATTTTTTAAACGCTTCCCGCGCGCCGTGCGCCTCGATCAGCAGGGCGGCAATTTGCGCGTCCGCGTCCGCTTCCGCCGCCGTCCTGCCCGCCGCCGCGCCCGCCGCATAGACTACCGGTATGTTTTCCGCTACTGCCGTCAGCTTGTCCGATATGCTCATATTTCTCCTCCTTTACGCCTGAGAAAACGCCGTGATTTCAAAGGCCGCCGTCTCGCCCGTCACCGCCGCGCCGTAATAGACCGCGCTGTAATATGTGTCCTCGCCGGAAGCTTCGATTGTCATATCGTAAATGACAATCGACCCGCCGCCGCTTCCGCTCAGCATACCGCCGCTCCACCCGCTGCTCCAATATCCGCCGCCCTCTATGGGGGGTGAGAACAGAAAGCATCCGTTTTGGGTCATGACGTGCGTGGAATCTCCGGTCGGGATCGCGATTGTTTTCGTCGTTCCGTCGCCGAGATACACAGTAGCGGTCACGCTCTGATACGTGTTGTGAAAGGT
Organism: uncultured Eubacteriales bacterium; assembly: GCA_958414825.1. Taxonomy (GTDB): domain Bacteria; phylum Bacillota; class Clostridia; order Oscillospirales; family CAG-272; genus UMGS902. The sequence continues at coordinate 29,752 of CATYXQ010000004.1, forward strand.
CACGCTGACAGACGCGCCGCCCGACGGAATTTGCGCAATATATCCGGGCAGGTCGCTCAGCGCCGCGCCGGACGGTACGCTCACGCCCTTTGCCGTGACTGCGCTTTTGCAGCTGCCAATGGCGGCGGAGAGCTTTGCACCCGTCTGCGTCAAACTCGATGCAATGCTCATACCGTACCTCCAATCATCGCGTCAAGCGAAGCGATAACCGCGTCCACGTCGCCGATCATAGCGTCTATCTCCGCCTTGGTGTACGTGTTTTGGGAGACTTCGGCGGCTATTTCCGCTTTGTCGGCGGCGGTCAGTATGTAACTGTCCCCCTTGTCTCCCTTATCGCCTTTCGCGCCCGGTTCTCCCTTGTCTCCCTTGTCTCCCTTTGCCCCCGGCGCGCCTGTGTCGCCTTTCTCTCCTTTTTCGCCGGGATCGCCTTTGTCTCCTTTTTCTCCCGGCTCGCCTTTCAGCACAGACAGCGGCGCGCCGTTTATATAGTCCTGCTCCAGCGCCGCTATCGCGTCCAGCGCCGCGTTTGTGTCTCCGAGCAGATCTTCTTTTTGTTCGGGCGTCATGTCCGCATAGGTAAATGCCGCTCCCGGCTCTCCTTTTTCACCCCGGATGTTTGCGCCGTCGGCGGCGGGCATATCGGATTTGCTCGCCGACCAGCTGAGATTCCCGGCGGCGTCTACCGACGGGGTATAATAGCCGCCGTCTGTTCCCGCGTCCCCTTTTGCCCCCGTCTCGCCTTTCTCGCCCTTGATGTTCGCGCCGGACACGCCCGGCATACCGCTTTTACTCGCGCGAAAGCTCAAATTTCCCGCGCCGTCTACCGCCGGGATATAGTACCCCCCGGCCTCTCCCGCCGCGCCCGCGTCTCCTTTTTCGCCTTTCTCTCCTTTTTCGCCCGGCTCGCCGCGCTCGCCTTTCTCCCCCGCCAAGCCTTTCGGTGCTGTAAATTCAGCAGTTGCGCCGGTGTCAAAAGTTTGTCTGTAGATATTCCCGCCGTCCGAGTCCTCGGCAACAAACACCGTGCTAACAATTTTTGCACCTGTTGCGCCAGTGTCGCCTTTCTCGCCTTGCTCCCCGCGATCGCCTTTTTCGCCTTTGAATTTGCCTGCGTCAGCGTCATCACGTACAGATTGCGCGATTGCTTTTGTATCTTCGCTCAATGTAATAAGCTGCTCGTATTCGTTTGGTGTTGGTTTGGACGCTTCGGTGCCGTCTGTATAGATTCCTTTGTTGATATACACGGATGCTATTACGCTGGGGAGGATTTTTTCACCGTTTTGACCGACAACACCGATTTGTAATGTTCCGGGTTTTGTCAGCGTTTCCCACGGTACAGTGCAAATATTAGATGCGTCAAGCAATATTTTTTTCACGCTTCCGCTTCCCGCAAATACAGCGGTCTTGGTATATCCATCCCATTCTTCGTCAAATTCAAATTGCGTGTATACGGTTTCGATAGAGCGTTCTGTCAGTATACTATAGTCGCAGCGATCAATGTCCCGTCCCGCAAACTTGATTGTAATTTGTCCTGTCATACTGCCTCCACGCCATATATTAAAACAGTTCCGCTGGTACGTATGTTGTCATACGTAATGTGGTTTGTATTAATGGTGCCTTCTATTTTTTCAAATGTCATTTGCGCGTTATCGTCTAAAAAACAGTAAATTGCGATTGCGCCGTTTACGTATATGTCTAAGATACAGGTGTTACTGGAAATAGAACTGTTTCCGATGATGAAACCACCACCGTTTGTAGCAGTTAGGTATAGTTTACTGTATTGATTAATATTTTTAGGGAGTGTGACGTCTGTCATCTCGTCTTCCTCCGAAGTATTGACCGTAACCAATAAATTAAGGTTTTTCTTTAGTTCTACACTATCTAAACGGTTGGCAATGTGCAAAAATGCATCATTTGGCGTGGGATTGCTTGTAACATCCACACCAAGCGCTTCGGCGGTTGCATCCGTCAATATATTGTTGACATTGTACGGCGTTCCCGGTTCACTGGGTTCATCATCGCGTTTGAGGTAGATATACCCTATAAATGTGCCGCTCGCGTTGTATTGCGCCATTCGCACCGCGCCGTTTATAACTTGTGTCGGTACCCTGTCTTTCATAAAATTCCTCCTGCAAAAATTTCACCGCTGTAGGCAAATGCTGCAGCGGTGTTTTTGATGTTGTTTTCAGCTTGCGTGGCTTTTGTGTTGGCAGAATCCGCGCTTTGCTTTAAGTTTTCTTCCATATTGTTTGCGTCAGTGTAAGTCAGGTAGCGCATGGTATCAGGCATTGCTTTTTTCAAAGGTGGTGGAATATTGTCTATTACATAATTGATATTATCTAAATATTGCTGCATTTGTGATGCCGTATAGGTGTCCGACGGCTGGAAATCATTTTTAACGGTAATGATCGTAATATCGGGGAACGGCGCGTTTGATTCACTGTCTGCCACGTCATACTGAGTTCGCAAGTTTGCAAGCAAATTGTTTTCTGATTTAATTGTGATTGTTACTGTTCGACAAAACGACGCGACACGGTTTAAATCCATATATTCGTATGTCGCGTTTGCTGTGCGATTGTATATGAGGCCGGATGTGTCTATATTCATACGTTTTTCCCCCTTATGGTCAGCGTGGAGGCAAACAGATTTGTGATTGACGTTTCCCGCTTAGTAATAATCCCAGTAAAATCGGCGTCCAATATATCTATAGTCTGCACACGATCGCCCGGCGCTTCGTTTGTGATGATGATTTTTTGCGCAACCTCCGTGTTGTCTATATAATATGCATACAAACTGTCAATCAGTGCGTTTGCCCGTGTCTGCGTGACCAGCGTAGCCGTTGTAATTTCTACCGGATTATCCGGTGTTCCGGATACAACATTTGGATTGCTTTTGAGCACGTAACCCATTGTGTCGTAGTAAGTTACACCGTCAATCTCTATGCTATCCGCTCCCTCGCTTGCGCTGGTAGAATATGTATGATAAGCCAGTTTGACGGACGTTACAACCGGGTTTGCCTTGATTGACGCGCCGGTGTAAATATTTCCTGTGGGAATTTGTTTTGCCGTCTGTGGCAAGGTAAATATGCGGATAACTTCGCTGTCCGCAGTGGTACATACCGCTCCGATGGCGAATAGAAGTTGATGCAGGGCGGATCGCTTGTTGCCCTCCGGGATATATCCGCTGAGCGCTATGGATTGAAGATTGGCCTGCATTGACCACGGGAACGTATCGCCGAGGATGTCCACTGCGATTTGTTTTGCGGTTTGGTTTATATACATCTTGGCAGGAAAAGGCTGTTCTGCGAGTATTCCGATGGACGATTGACAGGATACTGCATAATTGCTGTACGCTGTGGTGTCTGCGCTGCGCAGATAATGCGCGGCTGCAAGCTCGCTGTCCCGATAAATTTTAAATGGCTGCCGCGACTGGAACATATACCGCATTTGCGTTTGTGGGCGTAGCGTAAATGTGCTGGTATCAATCGCGAGTTCTTCGGAAATCGGGTTTACCTCTTGGATCAAGTTTGCCGCTGTGAAATCGGATGGCGTAAAAAGACGCTCTATGCCAAATATCACTTTTTGTATACGTGCAAATCTGCGGGGTTTGGATGAAGATACGAATTCAATTTTAATTTTGTTGTACAGCGAAACTACACGTTCAATTGCAAAATCTGCACTGCCGGTATACTGTACGGTTTGAAGCAAAGTTGAATCGTTATACCAACTGATATTAACAACATACTGCACATCCTCTAACATGTCGAACAGTATGGTCAGACCGGAGGACGTATAATTTTCCGACAATACGATTTCCAATCCTACGCCGGATGCATATATGCCTGAATCGTCGGATTGCTCCAGCGACACATACCCATAATCCGCACTTGTATAGCCGTAAATATCCACATTGCCGTTTAGTTTCCAGCGGCCAGATTCGCCGGTGGCAACCAGAAGCGGGGAAGCGCCTGCTGAAAGGTTATCTAAACTCGCGTAGGATTGTATTTGACCGCTGTATGATGCGTTATCATCTGCTCCGGGTGCAATGTCCGAATAAATAATCTGTATCATACCGGCAACCTCTGCGGAGCCATAGCAATCACGGAAAAAGAAAGATTTTTCCATCGGTTTGCGTCCTCTCCGATTAAAATCAATTCATCGTCACCTGTGGTGATATATGCTTCAAACGTCAGTGTTCCCTGGCCGTAAGGCACGACGATGATATGGCTGTCTTTCGGTGACGATATGACCTCATAGAAGGCATCGTATGTTTCCGGCGCCGCCTGTTTGGGGTCTACTGTAAACTGATAATTGTAAAAGGTGCCGATAATGTCGCGCACCATTTTACCGGATACGGACAATCGTCCGGCATTGTCGCCGTCCGTGACTGAGAACGACCGTTTGACAGTCAGTACGCGGATACCGCTGTATGTTGTACCGTCAATTTGAATGTATTTCTGCATGTCAAACCTCCGAAAAGTTTATGCCTACACGCTTGCTCTCGCGCTTGTTGAGCTTGTATACCAAACGACCGAATTTTTCCCCGTCGATTTCAAGAATTGCCTCTGTTTGTCCCGCCGCTCCGGTGCGGGAGATCACATTGGCGACGGCCTGTTCGATTGTAGCGAGTGGCGCTTCGATGTTCGTTCCGTGTTTTTGATCGCCCAGTACGGCTAAAAATTCGCGGTTGGCTGGTATGACCGCGCCGGTCGCAAGCATAGGAATTTGAGGAGTTTCAAAATGGGCAAAGTTGAATCCAAATGTCTTCCCGCCTAGCGGCGGTGGTACCCATTCGGGTATATCAAAACTCAGCGTATTTATGGCGTCGATCATGTAATTAAGGCCGCCGATTATTGCGGCTAATAGTTTATTTACAAGTCCTATTATGGCGTTTATTGGTGTTTTCACAATACTTTCCATCGTGTCCCATATACCTTTAAATGCCATTTGTATTCCGTTCCATGCTTCCTCCCAGTCGCCTTTGAATATCGCGGTGATAAAATGAACAACGCCTTTTAACGCTGTAATAATACCATTAACCGTATCTATAATGCCTCCTATAATCGGCTTGATAAAATCTATAATGCCTTGCCATACTGCTACAACAATTGGATACAGTTTATCCTGTAACCACATGATTACCGGGGCTATTGCATTGTTGTAAATGGTAAGTGCACAGTTTACAATCTCGCCTACAAAGTCCAGTATATTATCCCATAGTGGTTTTAAATGGTTGTCCCATATATCCGTCAGTGCTAAGAGTATCGTATCCCATATAGGTTTGATTAGTCCATCCCACGCATTTTTTATAATTTGCTTGACATTTTCAATCGCTTTATTCAATCCTTCAAATATAGGTGCACCCCATTTTTCCCATGCGTCGAAAATTCCGCTCCATATATCGCTCCATATGTCTACAATTAAGGACAATCCGGGTATAATTCCCTCGCTCCATACGTTGTCGAATATTGATTTTATGCTGCCGAATGTCTGGGTTGCAGTATTGCTTATATTTGTAAAAAAAGAGAGCCAGAACGGCCATATCGTTGTAATTAATGTTTGAGATGCTGGAAGAAATACCGTTTTCCAAGTAGATGAAAGTGTAGTGTTGAGTGTATCGGATAAATCGGCAATAATCCCTCCCCAATTTTCAATTGTTGTTTGCAGGAACGGCGTTACGTTTCCGTTAAAAAAGTTGTATATTGGTTCTGCAAGTGTCCCGGAATCTGCAAAAATATTTTGAAATGTATCTTTAATACCGGAAAATTTGGGGGTTATATTGTCAATAGCGGAAGCAAAAGACGGTGAGAGATTCGTATGGAACCAATCAATCAACTCTTGAAATACCATCTTAATGTGTTCTGCTGCTTTGATGGTTGATGAATTTGCTACTTGTGGCAGTGATGATATTGTTTCCGATTCAGATCCGATATTAACAGACGTTTGGGATACTGGGGCGTTTCCTGAAATTTTGTTGATTTCATCAAATCCGGCCAGTGATTTATTTTGCGCTTGGGCGGTTTCTTCGATTGCGTCCGTCAAATAATTTTGCGCTGTCACGGCAGACTGTATATGATCGGTTTGCTTACTCTCTTGCATATTCGTACTAAATAGAGCCGCCGTGATTTCTTTTATTTTTACAGCGAAAGAAGTGAGCGCAGATACTATGTTGTTAAGTATTTGAAGTGCCGGCGTAAGTACAGTTATAAGAGCGCTTCCGATTTCGGACATAAATTCTTTCCAGCGTTCAGATAATATACGGGTTTGATTTGCCCAGCTGTTTTGAGTTTTTGCGAAGTCTCCGCTTGCGTCTGACAATGCGTTGGTTACGAATGCATAACGTAACCCCACCTTTTCTGCTTGTGTCATGGCGTTGTACGATTTTGTTATACCCTTGGCCATAGCAAATTCTTTCAGATTGGTTTCCGTCATCACAACACCGAGATCTTTCAGCGTTTCGGTTTCTCCGGTGAATACACTTTTTAATTTGGTTGCGGCGGAATCATGGTCAAGATTGTAAAATGATGCTACATCGCCCGTAAGTTTTGCAATTTCGATCGCCATATTTGATGCTGCGTCTACAGGGACGCCCATGCTTTTTGCCATAGCCATATATGTTGATGCGGTTTGCTTCGCTGCGAGTTTACTCATTCCGAATTGTTCAATAGCAGTATCGGCAAACGCCTCACATTTATATGCCATATCGCCAAATGCCGTATTTACCACATTCTGTACTTCGGAAATATCACTTGCGAGTTCCACGGCTTGACTGCTAAAATTGACAATAGCTTTTATACTGAACGCTGCCGCGATTGCCCCCCCGAATTTTTTCAATGAGGATTGAAGCCCGTTTATAGCGCTTTCTGTGTTTTTTATTCCTCTGTTTATGCCATTTTGATCAAATCCAATTGTTAGCCGAATATCGCCGTCTACGCTTTTTGGCATTCATGCCACCTCCTACTAAAAATAGGTATAAAAACAGCACCCTATATTTTTAGGGTGCTGTGCAAAAGGCCAGATAAAACTACACAGTATAATGATAGATTACAATAGAAAAAATATTATTATATTTATTATGCAGGAGATAATAACCAGTGCTACAAAAAAGTTTAAGCTCTTACGGATAGATCGCAAAGCGTTTAACTGCTTAGCTGAAATTAATAAATTTATGTCGTAGTTAGAAATATCCGCAAGCGATTTGACATCCACATATCGCACATATTTTCCCGTAAAGTCGTCTTCAAATACATCAAGAGGTAATTTTTGGTGCTCATTTGTCATTTTTTTATATTTAATTTGCTCCTCATCCGAGCAAAACTGCTTTTGTATGAGCCCTAAATTCAGCTTTACTTGCCGTAATTCTTTTAAAATATCCAAAGCGCTCTCCTTTTCAATTTGTGCCTCCGCGTGAGAGGTGATACTAATGGATATACCTCTGTTCCATTGGCATCGGTATTTCAAACCACGCCTCTAATAGAGGTGACTTTCTTGCCGTAATTTTTTATTGTCTCCCTTTAATTCATATAATTTGTAACGATATAGCATTTTTCCAGATTTACGCTAATCAAATAGTCATCGACTACGCCTACAATGTAAATCTCATCTCCTTTAGATAATTCCGCCGCTTTATCAATTTCTTCTTCATCCGTAATGGTACAACGTACACTGTTTAGCGAATATTTTTCGTCATCGGATAAAGAAATATAAACATCATCTAAAATATCCTTACCTAAACTATTTATATTGCCCTGTACTAATATAAGCTTCCCTTGATAGGCTTTTTCCGCTTTTAGTTCATTTTCCAGATATGCGTTAATTAAGTCGGGCGCGCTGATCACATCAAGTGATTTTATTTTTTCGGAAATAAAAGTACTGATATTGGCGTCAGGTTTTTTCTCTTCCAGTTCTTTCAGTATATCAAGCATTTTCGGAAAATCCGAATCATTAAACGCTTTTTCAGCAAGGTCAAAATATTTTTCGCTTATGCTTTCCGTTGTTGTAGGTAATGTGACTTCATCGAGCATAACAGACAGGTTGTCTGTCGAATTTGTAGTGTAAGCCGGATCTGTAATAGTTACACAACTAAATAAAGCGAGAAGCATCAACACCGCTGCAATGACAAGAATACATTTTTTCATATTTTTATCCCCCTATGATTTTCCATAATTTTACTATAATTTGGAAGTAGTGTCAATTGATTCGACCAAAAAAGACACAAATTTTATAAAAGCATTTGAGAAATAGCAGATATGCTATTGACAAAAATAGCGAATATGCTATAATAAAATTTACAGTAAGGAGGATGAATGCAGTGCCGGAATTATGTAGATTTTTCAATATCGTTATAAAAATGATTTTCAGTGATAACGATCAGCATCACAAACCGCATTTTCATGTTTATTATGCAGAATTTGAAGCCTCTGTCGGAATTGACGGAGAATTGATGGCCGGAAGTCTTCCGGTTAAGCAATTACGGCTTGTACAGGCATGGGCGGCGATACATGAAGAGGAACTTTATGCAGCTTGGAACAACGCTGTAAGGAACATGCCGATTGAGAAAATTGAGCCGTTAAGATAAGGGGGCATAAAAATGTATATTGAGAATGGGATAGCCTATGCGGGAGAGAAAAAAGCACCGTTGAAAATTATCGGCGTTCGTCCCCTCGCGGATTATAATCTGTGGGTGCGTTTCAGCACAGACGAAGTAAAAATATTTGATTTTAAACCGCTGTTGGAAGCTCCCTGTTTTAAGCCTTTAAAAGACGTCGGTGTATTCAGCGGCGTTTATATCGACTATGGTTGCACGGTATGGAACGACGGGGCTATCGATATAGCGCCAGAATATCTTTATGAGAACGGTGTAGCAGTGAGGAGTGTTTCCAATGCCTGAAAGATGCAGCGCGATCATCGACCGTATTATAGAGGAAAGGCACAACCGAGGAATGACACAAAAAGATTTGGCCGAAGCTGCAAGTCTTACGCAATCTGTTATCGCAAGATTGGAAAGCAAAAAAGTAACGCCTCAGCTTGATACGCTTTTAAAAGTAGCCGCCGCGCTCGGCTGTGATCTCTTGGTGGTACCTGCCGTCCAATAACACAAAGCCTATCTTGATTCATATTTTGCAGGAGGCTTTAAAGGAACGTTTGCATATTCAACAGTGAATAGCATTAAATAAAAGGAGAGCTTCGGCTCTCTTTTTTAATCCAAGAACCCGTTCAAATAGGCTTGTTCCGCGGTGCTGTTTTTTTGCTTTAGCCGAACGATGTCCGCGTGTTCCCGCAAATAGTCGCGTTCCCATTTTTCGAGTGTTTTTCCTTTTGTCTGCTTCCCGCGAATCGAGACAACTGTTGCAAACGTGCAGTCTCCGATCTCCATATATGCGGCCAGAAACGACCACCAATGCAGATAGGGCAGGGCGCGAATATCGGATCCGACAATGCGGCTTACCGGCGCGACAATCAGCCTCAAGTCCTGCTCCCAGTCCATCAAGCGCGGCGGTTGTCTGTCCGTGTTTGGTTCCTCGCCGCCATCAATAAACCATGACATTTGGCGTATAGCTTCCTGTATATTGGATGGAATTTTCGCTCTGGGTTCTGTGTCATCATAGAAAATAGTCAGCGCCGCAATTAAGCGTTCGCCGTCGGTCAAATCCGGGTCTGTCAGCGCGGCGATTACATCAAGGATCATGCGCCAGTCTCCTCGTTTTCGGATGGCATACGCCTGGCCGTCAATTATGACGGATTCGGGGAGATCGTAGTTCATTTTTTCGTGTATTTGGCGGTATGCTTGGCTATACGCTCGGCGCTTGCGCGGTTGGCGTCGCTGATGCGCGATTGTATGTGCGGCGTCACAGCGGCCAAAAATCGCTCTGCAAAGGTAATGCCGGATGCGTTCAGCGCAAGCGGACTGCAATACATAAATACCTTGTCGCTGATTTTGCTGCCAAAAATATAATCGATTTCCTGACGGATTATATTTCCGGCGAGCATTACGGCTTTTGCACTGTCGGTTTCGTCTTTGGGGATTTCCGCAAGCGCCTTTTCAATGTTTTCCCGTGATTTCTCGATGCGCATAAGGATGTCGGTATCACTCGGATTAAATTCAATGGTCACGGCCTCATCCCGATCTGTAAACACCAGATTAAATTTCTCAATGCCCTCTGAAAGATTGATGGTGTTGCTGCTCATAAAATACTCCTTAATCTTGATTGATTTTGCGGCTGCGGAGTTGCACCGCGCAAAACTGTTGCCGCCATATGGGGGAGCGCGCGCTCCCCGTGCTTGCGTTATACCGATACGTTCGGTGTAAAGGTAATATTGCTGCCTTTAAGCTTATCGACCGTACCGATAGTGCTGTCGTTGGAGAATGTAATCTCAATCGGCATATCGACCGTACCGGAACCGCCGATTGAATTGATTGAAATCGTGCATCCGGTCTGCATTTCGGCTTCAAATGTTCCCTCGGTGGCGCCGTTTACAAAGCCGTACATAAGCAGCACCTTGAAATTGGTGAGTTCGCTCCACGCCTTGCGTTTCCAGATGTCATACAGTTTAAATGCAAGCTTTGAACCGCCTCGAATCGTAAACGGTTCAAATGTTTGCTTGGGTTCCATTTTGTTGACTGTGGTTTCGGTTACTCCGGTGATGTCGGTCACTGTGGATATGTCGGGGTTAAATTCGATTGAGCTATCTTCGACGCCCGCGCCGACGACCTGCCATTCGGGCGTCGAGCTTGTGCCGACGTCCACCGCAGTTACAAGCAGTTTACGCTCTGCCTTTTGATTTTCCGCCAGATTAAAATCCGTTGATGTTGGCATTTATTTATACTCCTTTAATTAAAGTATTTGGTGTAGTCGATTACGACCTGCACCATGTATTTTGCGAGATGCATTCCCTCGCTTGTGTCCGCTCCTGCAAAAGAGGGGGCGGGAGGCGCAGTGATCTTGTCGATCACAACGTCGGCGGGCATTTTTGGATAATTGCGCTGCCTTGCCTGCACGCGCATCCATTCGGTTATTTTGGCCGCATCCGCCATACGGTCAAAGTCGATTTCGGTGTGTCCGACCGGCATACAGGAGAGCGGACGCAAATCAATCAGCGCAAATGTGTATTTCCCGATTTCGTTTCCGCAGATGTCCTCGCGCACATCAGCGTTTTCCACGACTTGGAAAGACTGCTTGTCCGCTCCGACGGACAGATAATTAAAATACAGCTTATCTGCCCGTATATCGGGACATTGCATCAGCCAATCTTTTACAGCTTGGTTCAATGCGATCATCGCGCCTGCCTCCTCATGTATGCCGATACGCTGCGGACGAGCTTGTCGCGCTGTGTTTGCATCGCCGCTTTGTCCCACATTGCAGTGGCCAGCGGGTGCTTGTCTCGGCGAAAGTGAAAATTTATACCGTAATACATGCGCGCGGCGTATGGTGCTATGTAGCGCAGATATTTCGGCGTGATCTCTACATATTCCATCAAATACCCAGTTCGCATTGGCACATATTTAGAGCAGAGCCGCCAAAGCTGTAAATGCGCGTACTGTATTACTCGATCATTTACATATCGCTCACCGATTTTCCTTGCGTCAAGCCGCTTTTTCCATGTAAGAGCTACGCTCATATATCCGCCCCCCGATAGAGCAGCGGCACCCCGTCCGCCGTTTGAATTTCGGCCAGATAGTTATAGATTAATTCGCGCCTCGCCGTGCGGTAATCTGCATCTGTATCCGTGCTGTATGCTGATGATAGTTCGCAGAGTTCCACAATCAACCGTTTCACCGGTTCCGGCATGGGTGACAGCATTGCCACCCTGCCGAACGTATACCGGTTGATTTCCTGCATGACGCCGATGCTGATGCGGTCATAGGCGGTCTGCGTAAGTGTACCGCCGCGCGCGGTATATTCCGCATATGTCATGCCGTTCCTCATTTCTCCGTAGACATTTTCTCCTGCGGTTTGTTTTCTTTGGGCTTCTGTGCCGGTTTTTGCTCTTGCGGGAAAGTTAATCCTATCGTTCTCGCCATTATGTACCTCCGTTGTCCGTTGGTTGCAGCGCGGCGATTTGCGCGCTGAGATCATCTATTAACGCCATAATACGATTTAGATTTTCCATAAGCTCCATTTCGCCTTTGACGTCCAACAGTCTTTTGTCTATTTGTAGCATGGCGGCGCCTCATGCCTTATGATGCAGGTAGATACCCGCAGTCTTGTTTTCATACACGTCTGCAAGTCCGTAAGCGCGGTAAAAGAACAGCCATCCGTCTGATTCCTGATTGGCTTCCGGTGTGATGATCTTGTTTACAGTGTGCTTGGAATACTGCAAAAGAGCGGGCTTGTGAATAATCATAAAGTTAATATCCTTTGCATCCGACGCTTTGACGTATCCGCCCGCCTCCTCGCCGCTGGTGGTACCGTCGTTCAGCGTGATGCCGGTGTAAAAACGCGACTGCGGCACTTTATGCACTGTCGAGAACGAGGCTAAAATGTCTTTGGATTTGGTTGTGTCTACTGCATAGATCAGGTTGTACAGCGTAGGTGTGATGAACAACAGCCGCTCAGCGGGTACTTCGTCTTCGTCCATTTTATTTGTTGCATCGACAAGCGCGGCCAATACATCGGCGCCGGTAGCAAGCGTTGCGCCGGTGGATACTTTGGATATGCCGGTTGTACCCGCATAGGCGGCGAAGCGGAATGCATCCATCTCAGGCACAACTTTTGTGCGAATAAATTCGCTGGCCAGCCGACCGAACGCCAGTCCTGCGGTTTCCTCGTTGTCCATCGTGTCAACAGTGAATTTTCGACCGCGATCATAATTGAACGTTACGGTTTCATTGGTTAACGTAACGTCGCCGGACACATACCCGCCGTTGCGCGAATAATCCGCGAGGCCGTCCATATTGATTTTGGGGATGATAATTTCATTTGTATTCGCTCCCATCCGTACAAGCGTGCTGTCGCCGTCCAGTACAGAAGTCAGCGATGCGTTTTTGTAAACCTCGTCGAGCAGATCAATATACTTTTTAAACAGTGTGATTTCATTAGCCATAATTTAAAATCCTTTCTTTATTTTGACAGAGGCGGCAGACCCATGACCGCGCGCGCCTGATTTTCGTCTACTGCCGCTGCGCTTGGGACATGTCCCATACCGGGGATCGGTATCGGCGCGTTTGGGTTTTCAAAAAGATTCGGCGCGTCTTTGATGATCTCGTCATAGATTTCTTTGTCGCTTTTGCCTTTATTTTTTTCTTTTGCGAGGGAATCTTTAAACTGACGATATACGCCCTCGCGCGTTATATCATTTACAAACTTTGCCGTACCTGCGACTGAGGAAAAGCGGCTCATATATCCTGCCTCGGCTTCCTGTTCAAGACGTATACGCTCAGCTTCGGCTTTTTCGACCGCGATCTGGCTTTGCAGTGCTTCGAGATCGGCCTTATACTTCGCCGCATCGCCGGACGTGGCTTCAAGCTCACCGATTCGTTTTTCATATTCGGCGATTTTGTCCGCGAGCGCTTTGTTTTCCGACGTTTTATCATCAAGGTTTTTCTTTGCTTTGCCAATATCGGCGGAATTGACATCCAGCAGCGCGTTGATTTGCTCTTCGGTCGCATTGGCGAAGATTTTTGATACTTCTTCTCTTGTCATTGTTTTTCCTTTCCCCTTTCAGTTTGGTATCGCGGTTCCTTTCCGCTCCGGGTTGATAGTTTCGCGTCATTCCGGACAAATTTGTATAAAAAAAGCGCAATGTTTCCATTGCGCTTTCATTATTGGGGTATGCGTGGGGGCTCATTTGTCCCCCTTGCGTCTTTGGTTATCCGCTGCATAAATTGTCAGTCATTTTCTTCTTCCATTGAAAAACCCGCGCCGTTTTACCAGTGCGGGTTAATATCTATGCTCACCTTTGCGAATATCTTTTGCAATGTTGGCGTTGAGACGTTTAACAGCATTTTTGACTTCATCGGGCGCGTCCGGTTTGGCTACACAAATATTTTTGTCGTAGTCAATGTGCCAAGTTCCCTCGTGTTTTCCGAGAAAAATCATATCTGGGTCTTTTCTCATCGTTTGCTCGCCTCCTCAATAATTTTAAGGGTTATTCCTTTACTGTTCCCATTTAGTTTTGCGTTGATTTCCGGTAACAATTCGTTTGGCCATCTTGCATAGCCTGAAATGTTTTGGCGTATGAACTCAGCAACATTTGTTTCCTCTGCGGCTGCCATGTTGTGGATAATTTTTACTGTGCAAGTAGCAAACGCCCGGTCGCGCTTTGCAATGATATGTCCCATTTCGTGGTCGATTACATTGCGATAATCCGTTCCTTTTGCAAAATGTCCGCTTTGCACCAGCATGTCGTATTCACACTTTAGAAAATTGGTATCGTCATACATAAAGCGATTCAGCGTGAGTGTGTTACCCGTGACCATTGCAAAAGTTTCTGTATCAATGCGTCCTTGATCGTCGAGCAGATCACGATACTGTAATAGTATATTAGCATCTTTTCCGCTATTCGTCAAGCGTTCTTGATTGGTTTTGATATGTTCCAACGCTTCATCCAGTACCTTTGGATTTCCGCAGTAGGTTTCAAAACCGCCGTATGCGCCGTAATTCGGCGTGAGCTTAATGCCATAACGGGTTGCTTTTTCGGAGAATGCGTGCAATGCGCGCTCAGAGATTGGTTTGCCAATGTCACGTTTATCCGTATATCCTTTTGGGAATGGAGCGCGTATGGCTTGCGCAACTTCGCTGGTGCTTTTCACCCGATGGAAACCGGCCACGCGCATACGCTCCATATGGGTAGGCAGCCCGGAAGCTTTGGAGAACTTCGCATAGTGGCGGGTAAGTTGATTGATCTTTTCCTGCGCTTCCCGGCGCATGTCGTCGTCGCCACTGGCGGCGGCGAGATTGGCGCGGTCTTTCTGCTTGCGTATCTCGGTTTCCAGCTTGCGCTGCATTTGCGTTGCTTCATAACCGGTGTATGTCTTGCCCTCGTATTCTATGATACGTCTGTCGTTTGCTTTCAGTGCGGCAAGCTCGTCTTTGTCATAGGTGGGTTCATCTATTCCGAGCAGAATAGGGAATTTATAGTGCAGGCAGTTGTAATCATTTAAAAGCGCTTCCGGCATTTCTTCACCGCCTGAGAACGGCGGGTAATATTTGCCGTTCACCGTCACGCCTTTGTCGCCCACGGCGTATTGCTCGCCGCCCATTGCCTCATGCGAGGGACGCGGATTCGAGTGATAGCTGATTTCCCAACCGTCCGCGCCGCATTCTTCGCCTACCTGATCGGATACGCCCTGCGCGCATTGTTTTACGCCCCACAGAACATTTTGACGCACAGATGTATCCAAACGCCGGGAGTATCCGGTGGCATAATCTACCGTGCGTATTCCGCTGTCAGACAGCGCTTTCATAGTTTGGCGCATTGCGCTTTGATAATCCGTTATACCTGTTTGAGCGGCAGTCACCGCTTCGTCTATGACACGGGTATACGTTTCGGACAGGGAAGTAGGAATTTTGTTGCTGTTGGCTTTGAAAAAAGAATTTGTCGTTCCGTCAGCGCCGAAGATGCAGAATGCCGTATGCTGCGTAAGATTGATATACTCACTTACGGTTTGACGGCTTACACTCTCGATATAACGCTGTAACTCCGTGTTTTTCGCATAGGGGATCTGCTGAATCCCGTTTGCGTCATACAACGGTGCGGCGGATGTGTAAATATCTTTGGCAACTGCATTTATGATGTCGCGTATTTCCCGCGTGTTTTTTGATGTGATGCGTTCAAGTTCGGTTTCAATGTCTGCCACACCGTAGGTTTGTATGCGCTGCAGCTTGTGTAAATCGCCGCTTGACAGTTGCCCGATCTCTTTTACTTTTTGCCCGATTCGGTTCAGATACTCGGTATTGATCGCATTTAACCGCTGATAGATCGTTTCGGGTAAAGCGTTTAATATATCCTCACGGAGCATGGCCGATTAAATCCTGCATGACGGGTTCGCTCTCTTCGATTTTGTCTATCGCCGCCTGTGCTTCTTCTATGGTTTCTCCCGTTTGCCATGCGCGTAGTTCGGCTTTTGAGCGTATGCCCATTGATCGCCCGTCTTTTAGCTGCTGCCATGTCTCGCCGCTGTTCTCCAGCATCGACATATCCCAGTCATACTGTACCGTATAATCTCCCGGCGGCGTAAGTCCGTAATAATTGCACAGCACATTGATTGCATAGACGGTATTGTCAATCGCTTTTTCAGCGGCTTTGCGGATATTGCCGACCAGCGCCCACGTGTCATGCTGTGCGCGCCGTATTTCGGTAGCGGTCGCCGCGGCTTCCGGAGCGGTTAATATGCCTTTAGACGTGCCGATCGCTTTTTCCAAAAGTTCAAAAAGTTCCTGCACACGTGAAGAATATGCGGCGCTTCGGATTTCCGGGCTATACTCATGCCACATATCATCATTGTCGCCGCTGCCTTGAAATGTTTTAAACAATCCGCTTTCCGGAAGTTTATCATCTTTACCGAATAGTGTACTGTCTATACTTATAAATGCGCGTTTGAGCTTGTATTCATTTGCTTCTTCAGCAAGCGTTTTGTGTATTTCGTCGATGATTTCACTACAGCCGTATGTAATTGGTACGCCGTCATAGCTATCGGGGCGACGATTATCCTGTGGGCATCGGAGATAGCCGAAGAGCAGTCTGTCGCATCCCGGTATATCTATTTTTTCTGGAATATTTGTCCATTCCGGCAAGGCGTCTAATGCATATGGCTGATCGTTGAGCGTTGCTCGATTTTGTACGGTACAGATATTACCTTTCAGCGAATATTCTGTCCAGCGCGCATATTTTTTGTTGTCGCGCACAATATAATCGGACAGTATAACTGCCCTCGTTATTTCGTCGCCGTGGCTTTCTGCGATAAAAAAACGGCTTTGCGGTACAATGTCGAAGTATATTTTGCCACTTACGCTATAGGGCACGATTACGACGCCGCCGTATCCCAGCGCGCCGGATACAATTTTTTGCGCATGCGCTGTAAACTGCGATTGTAAAATGTCGTTTATAAAACCAGCGCGTATAGTGTCGCCTACGGCAGTTATTGTGCTGTCTGTAACGGCAAGCGTTGCAAGTTTGCCCGCTACAATTGCGGTAAAGTTGATTTCTTTTACTTTTTCGTATATTTCCGACCATGCAGCCGTTTCCCGCATTTGTTTGGCTGTTCGTATTATCTTCACGCCAAATAAACGCTGTATATTTGCTTTTATCGTCTCCCACATAATTTATTGTCCTTTCCTGCGCCATACGGATTCCAGCGCATAGCGAACGCTGTCAATAGCATGGTTGTTTTTGTCCGGATAGGCGCTGATAATCTCGCCGTCTTTGGTTCGCTCATATTCATACTCGGTAAATTCTGTGGCTGTATACGGCGTTCTGCTGGGATCAATAACAATTGCACACAAAGACGCAAGCCATTTCATAGAATATTCCACACTTCCGGATCCCTTAATAGCGGCACGGCAAAACAGACCATAGCTTCGATAGTCGCCAACGCTTTTCATCTCGGCGCTGTCCGCAGTGATAAGATCACTGCTTGACACGCTTTTATTTTCGCGCAAATAGCGCGCTGTGTCCGTGTTGCTTGTTTTGTGCGCACGGTATTCGTCGTAAATATACAGCGCTCGGCGCGCCGCGTCATAATGCATTTTTGTCCACTGAAACGGATCAGGATACCATCCCCAGTCTATTCCCATATAAATACGGTCAAATGTTTGTATTTCTGCATTTGTAATTTCACGAATCTGTACGTTTTCAAATACGCTTCCCCCTGTACCGACCACTTCGCCTAAATATTCGTGTTTATAGGCGGTGTGGTTGATCGACTGTAAGAAGTTCGCTTCGTCATAAAACGGCTGGCCAAGCCATGCGCGCGGTACATCTAAATACGTACTGCGATGTACCAACATGCCGGGCTTGTTTAACATAGCGTACTTATTTGCCCAGTTTGCGGCGCTGGTCGGCGGATTGAAGGACTTGAATACGCAAAATTTTTCGCCGCCGCGCATTACTGATTGTTCAATGCTGCGAATTTGCTCGTCTCCGCGAAATTGGTCAAGTTCTTCAAACCATAAAATACCGATATATCCGAAAGTTGGTTTTATAGATTTAATTTTGCTTTGATCGTCTGCTCCTCTGAAATAGATTGTCTGACCAGTAGATTTTTTTACAATTTCCAAAGGAGATTTTTTACATACAAATTCGCTCGATACACCAAGCATGTCAATAGCCCATACGATTTGCGCATATACGCTATCTTTCAGTGTATCCTTTACTTGACGACATATGAGCGCGTGCATGTTTGGATATTGTTTTAGCATCAATATAACTTCTATGCCGCAAAAAGAAGATTTGCAGCTTCCACGTCCACCGGAAAGCACATATTCGGTGTGCTTTGCCGATTTTATATCGCGGTGTACGGTATAAAATGCCGGTGCAATTATATCGGTTAGACGCACATCAAATGTCGTCAATGATGCGTACCTCCTTAGATGAAACATCTTGCGCCAAGTCGCTCCATGCGCACCAATGCTTCAAGGCAAATATACTCATCGTCGGTTGATATTTCCCGCACATAGCGCCTTGCGCGATAATGTCTCCGCGTATGCTGTCAAACTCTTTTTTTATTTCGGGGAATATCTTATATAAGCTGTTGTATATTGTTTTGCGGTCTGTCGGGTTGTTATGCTTTTTTTCAAGCCAACGGCAAAACGCAGTCTGCGTAGGCACTTGTGCGAATCCGTTGTCTGCGATCTCGTAGCAATATTCGCGCCAAAGGGCTATTAATTCGTCTCCGTTTTTGAATTTATTCGATTTGGTCTTCATACATTTGCCTCCTTTCTTCCACGCACCGACCAAACGGGCAGTAAATCACATTACCTGCAATTTGTGTTTTCCAAATGCACGCGCGGCATTTTTGCTCCTGCGCCGCCTGCTTTTGCCGCCGTATGCGCATCTGTTCGGCAATATGCTCAAAATTTGATTTTTCCGCGTTATACATTGCGTCTCCTCGTAACAAAAAGCAGAGACGCCCGCGCGGCTCCGCTTTTTGATAATCTTTTACAGTACCAGTATACCATAGACGCGCGTAACAAAAGTAACAACTTTTAATTGTTTGCTTTTATATACCGATAGCAAATCATTTTTACACCCGCTTCGGTGTTGTTGCCTCCAACGCCGGCTGATACTTGATCCCAGCGTAATCCATTGACAAACCGCAGTGTAAATATCTGCCGAGTCAAGCTGTCCGGTATATCCGCTATGTAGCGCTCAAGGCGGGTGCGTTCATACATGCATTGCCGCTGTTTGGCTTCTATGATTCTGCGCAGATCGGATATTTCGGCGGCATACCGCGCCGTTTTATCCGCTATGCCGGGGGGTACGGGCATACCGGTATTGACTGGTATACTCGGCAGTGTTCCCGCCTTGAGCCTTGCCAGCCGCTCCATGTCCGCCTTGATCTCGCGGTTAAGGTAATATAGCTGGGATAAGTCTTTCAGGTTCACGCGGCGCCTCCTTAAATCTCCCGTATCCGGATCCCGTATTTCTGCAGCATCAGCTTACGCTTCAGGACATATTCCCTTGTCCGCACGCCCTTGACGTCCTCGACGACATAGGCCATAGTCTCCGTGTCGAAATAGCAGAAATCGGCGTAATAGGCGCATTCCCGCTCGATCAGCTTCCCCTTTATCGGCTGACCGCGTTTCCCAGTCGCGCCTCCTTCACGCTGCGCCGGGATCAGCACAAATTTTTTCTGCCGCCGAAGCTCGGCTATCTTCCCGGCGCGCTCCAAAAGTCTTAGCTCCTGATACCGCCGCGCCTCTTTTTCGCTGTCAAACACGACGCCGTCTATCTCGGTTTTTCTGTTTTTGTATTTCATTTCGCCGCTCCGTCAAAAATACTTGCCTGTACATACTGCGATTCATATGTACGCGCACCAAGCATTTGCGCCGTGGCTTTGTTGTAATATTCCCGCGACACCTCAAAGCCATATGCATTTCGTCCGAGTTCCGCACATGCCCGAAGTGTGCTTCCGCTTCCCGCACATGGATCGATCACCACGTCGCCCGCATCGGTAAATATCTCGATCAGCCTTTTCAGCACAGATATTGGCTTTTGCGTCGGGTGGATTTTCGGATACTGCTTCGCGCTGTCGCGCTTCCACTCAAACCAATTGAAAACCATATGCCCGCCACCGTTAAACTTGGGGAGCTTGTCTCGATACAAAACGACCGCATATTCGGTCGCGCCGACGATTTTCATGTTGGCTTTTAAAACCTGCGCCGAGTAGTTTTTGCAAAAGATCAGCGGATAGCTGTGCATAAAGCCATACTTCGCTCCGTATTCGATCAAAACAGGTATTTGCTCAAACGCGCAGAACACGATCATAGCGGGCGCTTTCCCGCGTTCCTTCGGCTCCTTTTTCAGCATCTTTGAGCAGAAGTGCATATATTCCGCGATTTTAAAATCTCCATCGCCGTTAAAAAACGCTTTTGCCGCCTTTTGGCTTTCGCCGTTTTTGCTTTTGCCGCCGATATACCATTCCGGATTCGAGGCATACGCACTTGCGCCGAGGTTATGGTATGTCCGCGATCACAAGCTGCGCTTTCGGTATGCCGTACCGCTTGTAGTTCTGGAAATTGTCATGATACAGCTTGATTTTTAGCTGCTTATTCCCGTTCATTGCGTACCTCCATAAGCCTTTTGCATCGCTTTTTCAAAAAATTCGTCCACCGTAAAGCTCTGCGGCGCTTTGGACGGCTTTTCCCGCCTGTCGTCCAAGCCGTTTTTCTCCCATGTGCGCACCGCCGCTTTCCAGTCCTGCATGGGATTTTTCCCGACCTTCCAGCCGTTGGACGCATAAAAGCTGCAAAAGCGTTCGGCGTCAACGCAGTTCCCACGTCCACGGCAATATTCCGCCACTTCCTCGACCGTGGGAGCGGTAAAGCGCGCAGCGCTTTTCTTTACACGCTCGTTAGAGCGTGTTTCTTTTTCGGATATGGATTCGGATTCGGATTGGATTACGGGCGCATTTGTATTCATTTGCTTGCATATGCTCGCAGATGATTTCATGTGCTCGCATGGCTCCGGAAATTTGCTTCGCTTCGCCCTTACGCTCTGATGGTCATTCCACGTCGGCAGATACAGATACGGCTTGCCCTCAAACTCATACAGAGCAACCATACCGGCAGTCGCCAACGTATTGACGGCCTCGGAAACAGCTTTGGTCGTAAGCGATTCTTTGAGCGGAAAGAGGCGATTTTTTATGATCGCCGGTCTTCCGTCAAATCGTCCGTAATCGTCGCAGTTGACGATCAGACGGTAAAATAAAACTTCCTCGAACCATGAAAGACGCGCTATACTGTCTGATGTGCATATGCTCTCTTTTATGATTCTGTTCGGCATATCCTCACCTCAAAAGGGAAGCCCGTCCTGCTCGGACACATCCTCAAACTTCGGCTGCGCGTAGGCGTCCGGCACATATGTACTGTTTGGCTGTACCGTGCGTTCGTCCGCCGTCCGCTTGCTTTCAGCAAAGCTTACTTCATCGGCCACAACCTCGGTTACAACCCGCTTTACGCCCTGACTGTCCGTATAGCCGCGGACTTGTACCGACCCGCATACCAAGATCGGCATACCCTTTTTAAAATACCGGGAAACAAATTCCGCCGTCTGCCGCCATGCGACAATGCTGATAAAATCCGTTTTGGGCTCTGCGTCTTTTGCCGCGCGCCGGTTTACCCCGATTGAAAAGGATACGACCGATAGACCCGACTGCGTTTGCTTGAGTTCCGGATCGGCGGTCAAATGACCGAGCAAAATAGCCTTATTAAAGCTTGCCATATTCCCCTCTGCTCTCCAATTCTTTTATTTTTCTTCTCAGCGGCGTCGTCTGCTTTAAAATGTTCAGCGCGCGCCGCCGCATCTGCCGGTACTGCGCGTCCAGCGCTTCCCGGTCGTTCTCGTCTATTAGGAAATACCCGCCGCCGTCCTGCCGGTTGCCGATGATATAGCCGTCCATGCGAAGCCGCTCGATCTCTTTCCGCACTGCGCGGTCATGCGTACCGGTTCGCGCCGAAAGACATGCGCGCGATACGCCGCCGCATTCTTTTAATACTTCCAGTACCGTCATAGGTAGTTCCTCCAATTTTTATTGATTTTCAGACGCTTCTTCAAATTCCGCTTCTATTGTCACATCCGGTACCGAATACATATCTTCGCTGATTTCGGTTTTTATCGTTTCATCCTGCGCTACGGCGCGCACAAAATCCGATTTCAGCGGCGCATATTTCAAAACCTTTTTGAGTACAGTCTTCTTCGCCATTTCTTCAAAGTTGGTTTGCCAAGGTCCGCTTGAGAATGACTTTGAAAACTTTTCTGCGTGCGCGCGCACATCCGGAATGCTCATGACCTCAAAACCATATCCGCCGTCTTTGGTGCGGAACATGGCGTATACATAGGCAGGCTCGCCGCGGTCAGATATTGCCGGCTTATGATACAGCGTAGGTTCGAGACCGAATGAATAGTTAAATTCGTCATTTTCATACACGATCTGCGCCTGAATTACACTGACGTCGCCGGAACGGTAAGCAAGGTCGATCATTCCTTTATATCCAAGCTGGAACTGACACTCGTTGCACTTCGTTTTCCCATTCCAAAACGGAATCAAGTACGCCTGTCCGAGCGGCGTGTTCGGCTCAACGCCAAGCTGCGCCGCCGTCATCATAGCGCCGAGAAAGCTCTGCGGCGTTGTTTGTGCGAGCTTTGGATTTGTGGATAGCGCAGAAAGTACGATCCTGGTAAAGCGTTCGGGCGTAATAACGCTGGGCAGCGCTTTTTTAATTTCACTTTGCATTTGTTTGATGTACTGCTGCATGGTCAGTTTCGCGGCGTTCTCATTCACGCCGCCCGCCACAGCGTTCTGAATCATGGTGTTTGCCATTTTTTCTATCTCCTTATGTAATTAAGATTTTTTTACGTAAAACGGCCTCGAAGTAGATTCTTTAAAATAAGCCGTCAAATCCGTTTCAGGATTATCCTTCACAAAATCCTTTATCTGAAAGCTTTTGCGCGTCTGGGATTTCCAAGTCACGATATATCCGCCGCATGTTCCGTGTTCGCTCTCTTTCAGGTCGGATTTGATCAGATTTTCAATCTCGCTTATCCGGTTATCAATCGCTTTTTTTTGCGCTTTAAGACCTGCATATTCTTCGAGCACGCTTTCACGCCCGAAGAGTTCAACCGTGCCGTTCATGCTGTCTGTATAGAGCGTGGACAAGGTTTCGGTCGTTGCCTCGCTGCCGTCCGGCGGAGGCGGGGAATCGGGAATCACATAAGAATCCCAAAAATTTTTTTCTGCCTGCATCAGCGCTTCGATTTCGGCTTCGTCGCGTTCGAGCGTATAGGTAAAGAACCCGCGCCCGAAGACCAAAACGGCAAGATACCAACGCGCTTTACCTGTCACCGCCAAATAATGTACGCATTGAACATAGTATTGTTCGGGAAATTCAATACCGCAAAATTGCTTCACATCCAGCGTGGAGGTTGTTTTGCATTCCAGCCCTGCATCTTCCCCGACGATTTCGCGATCAATATCCGCATGTGCAAAAGGATATTTTGCGTTGTAGAGCATAGCGCGCTTACGACGCACTGCTTTTCCGTTCTGTTCGCAGAAACGGCGCGCTACATATTCCTCAAGGTCGCGTCCGATCCGCATGGCTTCGTTATCTGGCTTGTCCGGCAATCGCCCTGTTTTGTCTGCCCATATACTGAATCGGGAACTGTATTTTGACAAGCCCACAATGCCGGATGCGTCGCTGCCTCCGATCGTTTTTCTCCTTTGTGAGATCCATTCTTCTCGGCTCATATCTTTCGTAGACACAGCGTGTATGTTCCCCTTGTCAAAACGCGCCATAGTCCGCAAGCCTCCCGTCCTCGTATGCCCATTCTGCGGCGGCGTCTCTCGTCTCCGCCGCCTCTCGCAGATCGAGCAGTTCACAAGCTTCTTCTTCGAGCAGATCAAACATCCCTTTGATGTTGTGGAAATCAAGCTCCATCATTGCCTCTTTGACAATATGCAGCGTCTGCTCGCACGACGCTTCATATTCCCGCTCCTTGATCTCAAGCCGCTCGGTAAGCGGCAATTCCCGCTCTGGCGGAAGTTCAGCATAAAACATTTTTCATTACTCCCCGATTTTTTTAAGCGCAAAGTTCCCGGAATGTATGATCTGTTTGCGATACCGGTCTATGATCAAGCCATTATCCTGTACAACGGCTTTGTCAGTATTTGCCCACTCCATAACACCCGATGTTATCACTGTCGCATTGCCGCGGATGTTCTCGACTGTTGCACTGTCGCAGATGCGCTCGACTGTTGCACTGCCGTAGATGCGCTTGACTGTTGCATTGCCGCAGATGTACTCGACTGTTGCATTGTTGCAGATGCGCTCGACTGTCGCATTGTCGTAGATGCGCTCGACTGTCGCATTGTCGCAGATGCGCTCGACTGTTGCACTGCCGTAGATGCGCTTGACTGTTGCATTGCCGCAGATGTACTCGACTGTTGCATTGTTGCAGATGCGCTCGACTGTCGCATTGTCGCAGATGCGCTCGACTGTTGCACTGCCATAGATGCACTCGACTATCGCATTGCCGCAGATGTACTCGACTGTTGCACTGCTGCAGATGCGCTTGACTGTTGCATTGCCGCAGATGCGCTCGACTGTTGCATTGTCGTAGATGCGCTCGACTGTTGCATTGCCGTAGATGCGCTCGACTGTTGCATTGTCGCAGACGCTTATGTTTTGACCGTCTTTGATCCAGTGCCTGCCGCCGTTTACCGTTAAATTATCCTCCCCGATATGTACATGCGCCGCATACCATGTCTTGACTGCTTCGCGCATTCTCGCTTCGTCTGCCTCAGCCACATACCAATCTGGCAATATATCCTGATCTACACGGTATATCCATGTATCAGGATTGGTAAATATATCGTTGTCCCTTGGGGATAGCTCTGCGCGTACAAACATCCGTTCCGCGTTTTCGCGCGTATCCTCGATTTTCAGTTCCGCCAGCATTTCCTGATGGCCGTCATGATCCGGTATGTATACCCGGTCTTTTAAGATGATCCCGCTTTTAAGCCTGCACATGTTGGTTTCTCTCCTTTGAATTTCTCCATGCCATATTCGGGAAATATACCCGAACCGGATAACTTTTTGAAATTGCCGCCAGCGCGCCGAAGAAAAGCTCGCGCTTTGGGTATAGCTTTACAATGCCGCTGGAGGGATTCAAATACCCTATGAGGTACGCCGCCGCCATACCGTTCCGGTATGCGCATATGCGGTACCGCATCGCTCCGATTTCCGCGCATATCCGATATTCCACGCCGCTCATATTGCTCTCCTTTGAATCGCTTTATTTTGTTTCGCCCTCTCCCGAAGGCTCCGTCTTGTCCGCGCGCGCATCCTTGCCCGCCGCGCTTGTGCCTGGAGCGCACCGACCAGCTTCTCCAAGCGTGATCAGCGCTCCGATCAGCGCAAACGGGATCAGCAGCGCTAATATGGTTGCAGTCATTTTCAACATTCCTTTCTATGCAATGCGTTCATACCGCGCCCCGAATGGCGGCTATTTTCTTTTCGCGCCGCAAAATTTCATCGTGTTTGTCTTTGAGTTCTTTGATGTCAAGATGCCATGCTATATACGCATCTTTGGTCAGCACGTCGCAGGCGCTGTACGGTATGCGGTTCTGTTCGCGGGTATATGCGTTTGCCGCTTTTTTTAGAGCGGAAACACGCGCGCTGCCGATGCCGGGGAAGAGCATTTTGATTTCTTTTGTCCCAAGATATAAATTCTCATCGTAAATATGTACCGCTGTCTCGATCGAAGCAATACGCGGTATGTTGATACAACGATTTACACTTGCGTCCATTTTTTTCCCTCCTCAATGTCCAAAGCTTTGATTATCGCTTCCTTGATTTTCGGACTGTTATGTTCGCCCGAAAGCACCTTTAATAGCCGTGAACGGTCGCAATACATATCTGTCTTTTGCGTAACCTCCGCGCATAGCCAATCCAAGCGCTTCTCCTTTAAAATCAGCGCAATCTTTACGCTTTTCTCAAAATCTGTCATGGGTTTACCGATTTGTGGATTTCTCACAGTTCTTCCTCCTTTGTCTTGATTTGCCCGCCCGCAAGTTCGTCCAGCGAGCAGCCCAGCACAGAGACTACGCACAAAGCAAGATTCATCGTCAGCGCTTTCGTGCCCCGCTCGATTTGCGCGAGCATACTCTGCGTTATGCCGAGCGCCTGCGCCAGTTCCACCTGCTTCATATTGCGCGCCTCACGCAGACGCTTTACGTTATCACCGATGTTCATTTCATCCTCCTAATAATTACGGCTATGACGGCAGCATTCGCAATGATAACAAGCACGTCAAGCACAATACCTAAAATGCCCATATGTTTCGATTCCTCCTTGTCATATATTTCTTGACAACGAGCGGCAAAAATGTTATCCTGTTAACGGAGGGTTTCCCCTCCGCCCCTTACTCAAGCAGTTTGCCGATCAGATCGACAAGCGCCTTGATAAGGTTTAGGATTGCGGTAATCAGGATGAGACGTTTGGTTGCGCTATCATCCTGATTGCCATTCTTCTTCGCCTTGCTCATTGCTTTTTACCTCCTTTATTTTTTTGTGGTTTCCTTAACCACGGTTTTATTATACTTCACTTTAGTTAAGCAGTCAAGCATTTTGCTTAACATTTGTTAAGTTTGGAGATGTGCACAAATGTTTAAAGATGTATTCGTGCAATTATTACAAAAACACAATGTTTCCGCTTATAAATTCTCGCAAGATACAGGCATACCGCAGAGCTTGCTGAGTAATTATAAAGCAGGTACTAAATCTCCAACATCTGACAATCTGGTAATTATCGCGGATTATTTCGATTGCTCCGTAGACTACCTGCTCGGTAGAACGGACAAGCCGGAAGTGAATAGATAGGATAAAAACATGGAAATGAAACTCACAAAAGAATCTCGAAAAGTCCTGAAATCCATCTATGATATTTATTGTAAGCGTCGCAAGATGGGACAATCAAAATCAGCTTCTGTATACTTTGACGCCGACACAGCAGACGGCATAGAGGGATTTAGCGATGCGATATTAGAATTGTCAAATGCCAAATTCTTAAAACTATTTATCACAGGGGATTTTGAAATCACGGATCAAGCAATTCTCTTCATGGAAAATTTTACAAAAGAAACAATATCAAAATGGCTTGAATTCGGATCAAATTTTATTCCTTGACTTCTGTCCCGTCCTTGTTGCAGCAAGGGCGGTTTTCTTTCGCGATATTCTCCATAAATTCTGTAAAGTGTTTCTCCGCCGTTTCTCCGGTTTCCAATCTTGCAGTGCTTACACTTATTTCCATGAGCCGTATTACTCCACCGGGACAGCTTTTTCCGCCTTCCTCTGTCGAAAACTCCAAGCGTTCAATTCCGCCCCCAATAAATACGCCATCCAAAATAGCCGCAGTACGTTCTCCGTCTGATGCTATAACCAGTTTAGGATAGTTCATTATTGCTTTTCCATCCTTTCCGTGGTATACTGTGGTTAAGTTCTTACCACAGTTAATTATACAATCAAATGATTGCAAAGTCAACCGATTTCAATCATTTGATTGCAATTTGGACATTTGCATAATTTTAGCGGAGGTATTTTAGTGAAAGTTGATAGAATCAAATGTCTTGCGAAAGAGCAAGGCATTTCGCTTAAATTTTTATGCAATAAAATAGGCAAGCGCCGCACGTATATAGGAGAAATTGAAGCGAGGAATGGTACGATTTCGCGGGAAGACCTTGCTGTTTTAGCCGACGTTCTTGACACCACGCCCGAATACCTCCGAGGGGAGACGGATATAAGAGCAAAAAACCCTCTTCTGCAAAAAATCGAGCAGAAGAGGAAAACGTCCTGTTTAATATTGGATTATCACAGCGAGACCGGCGAGCCGGAAGTTATTGACATTGCGCCGGAAAATGTGGAAAAAGTCAAAGAGTATGTAAGATTGCTAAATAACGACAAAAAAGAATAAATAAGTGCCGTTTTGTAGAAAATTGTTATCATATTTGTTAAAATCGCTTTGTACTATTTTTTTATACAAAGGAGATTTGGCAGAAATGTACAATGTTATTGCGCGCGCCTATGAATTTATTTTGGATAACCATATTCACAAACTCCCCGTAGACCTTACAAAACTGTCGAAAGTATGCAAAGCTTGCCGCCTGCATTTGATTTCGTACAGTTTAGCGCACGATATGATTTGTACGCTCGGCTGGGAAAAGCATATGCAGTATGACGGTTTTACCGGGACAGCTGACGGAGACGTTTATATATTGTATCGGGACGCATTGCCTATGGGACAAAAAATGCTGACGATTGCGCATGAAATCGGTCATAACGCTTTAGGGCATATGGATTACGGCGTCAATCAGCGCAATTTCAAGTGTTCGCCGCTGGAACAGGAAGCGGATCTGTTTGCGCTGTGCTTGCTGGCGCCGCCGTGTATATTGCAGGATTTCGGCGCGACCAGTATCCGGGATATTCAAATGCTTACATATCTCGACGAAGAAAACGCAAAAACTGCGTTTGACGTCATGGGCGGTTATTTGGGAACCTGTTACGACAATAAAGTTGCGCGCTGTTTTCGGTCGCAATCCAAATCCAAAAGTTGGAGCGGTATATACATGTGTATTATCGCCGCAAGCGTCGTTATCGCCGCGAGCTTAATGTTAGCCGTATATGCAGCCAGGACACATTACGGCTACGGCGTGTTTACGCAGCCGGCGGAAACAATTGCCGGAGCGCAGCTTGCCGACGATGCATCGGCTTCGATTGACGTCCTCGTTTCTCTGCGCGCTCGTATGACGGACAAGCGGTTTGTTCAAACCAGCGCGCCGCAAACCGAAAAAGCGTCCGTGATAACGGACGCGCCGGATGAAAGGCCGGATGAAAGAATGAAAAATCCCACGGCAGCAATAGAAACCGTTTTGTCCGGGCAGGGCGAGACAGTCTATGTTACACATGCGGGGGATAAATACCATAAAGCGGGATGCCGGTATATAAAGAACAAAGACGCCGCTGCATGGACAATATCAGACGCACAGAACAGCGGAAAGACGCCGTGCAGCGTGTGCTATAAATAAAGAGGGCATACGCCCTCTTCTTATGAATTAATCCTCATAGTGTCCCATGCAAGATGCGATCAACAAATTCCCGTTTGCGTCAATATCGTACACGAGTCTGTTTTTTTCATCGATACGCCGACTCCATCCTTTACGATATTTTAAAGCTTCCGGCTTGCCGATCCCGCTATTTACGCCATTGCGCTCGATGTCTTTGATTAAATCGTTGAGCTTTTTCAGCGTTTTGCGATCCTGTGTCTGCCAATACAAATATTCGTCCCATGCTCGATCCGACCAGAGCTTATTCATCGTCGCTAACCTCGATTAGATCGTGCTGCACCCCGTTTCCTGCGTGCAGCTGTGCAAATGAGCGGTCTAATTTACTTAAATACTCCGCATTCCGCATCGCTTTCTGCATAGCGTTCCACTCTTCTAAACTGATAATAACTACATTTTTTTCCCCTTTGCGTGTGACGATTACCGTTTCTTTATCATCCGTTACTTTATCGCAGTAAGATTTAAGATTGTCCCGAATGGTAGAATAATTTACAGCCAGCATATTTTTAAACTCCTTTCGCAATATTAGTACAACTTATTGTACAATATCATTATATGTTTGTCAATATATTTTTACTATATCAATAAGATTTTATTTTGTACTAAAAGAAGAGGGCATACGCCCTCTCCTTGATTAACTTCCCGCGCGGAGGCGCGGATCGAAACGATAAATCTTGAAAGGGAAAGGAGGCGTAAAAGTGCCGATTTATAAATCGAAACGAAAAAAAGACGGCAGGCAGGGCTACCGTGTTTGTGTGAATTACACGGATAAAAACGGCACGAAGCGGCGTATAGAGCGCGCGGTCTACGGCGCTTCCGAAGCAAAGCAGGTCGAAAAGGAGCTTTTAGCCGAGTATAGCGGAGGCGCCGCCGGAGCTTTTGCAAGAATGACGGTCAGCGATCTTTTTACAGAGTATATGAACGCAAAGAAATATGAAATCCGCGCATCTTCATACGATAAGAGCCGCCGCATTTTGGAGGGAACGGTTCTGCCGCTGCTCGGCGGCGTTCGCATTGACCGCCTGAACGCTCCAACCTTGCAGAAATGGAAAAACAGCATTGCGGAAAAGGGAATTGCCGTTTCGACACAAAAGGCAGTATACAGCGAGCTTCGCGCGATGCTCAATTACGGCGTGCGCATG
Source organism: uncultured Eubacteriales bacterium (assembly GCA_958414825.1). Classification (GTDB taxonomy): domain Bacteria; phylum Bacillota; class Clostridia; order Oscillospirales; family CAG-272; genus UMGS902. Next base: position 60,167 of record CATYXQ010000004.1, read on the forward strand.
GAATATTTTTCGAGGAATCCTCTAACAGCAGTCGGGAATTTCAAGGAAAAGGATTTCACTCCGCCAAAGGATAAGCTGCATTACTACACCCCAGAGCAGTTTGAGCGGTATATTGCCGCCGCGCGCGCAGCGGCGGAAGAAATGAATACCATGATTGCGTGGGGCAATTATGTTTTCTTTGCCATTGCCTATTGCACCGGACTCCGCAAGGGCGAAATCAACGCGCTGAAATGGTCGGATATAGACGGGGAGACGCTGCACGTGCGCCGGTCGGTAACGCAAAAGGTAAAGGGCGAGGCTATTGTCGAAACGATGCCAAAGAATAAGACCTCGTACAGAGACCTTAAAATGTCCGCTTCGCTGATTCGAATATTGGGCGAGCACTTGAGCAGACAAAAGCGGAACGGCGGCTGGAGCGAGGAATTTCGCGTTTGCGGCGGTGAAAAATGTCTCAGCGATACCGGCATAGAGAATGCGAACCGCAAATTTGCCGACGCGGCGGGACTGCCGCACATCCGCATACATGATTTTCGCCATAGCCATGCGAGCTTGCTTGCCAACGAGGGAATCAACATACAGGAAATTGCCCGGCGGCTCGGACATTCCAAAATTGAGCAGACCTGGAATACATACGCGCACCTTTATCCGAGAGAAGAGGAGCGCGCCGTATCCGTCATCAATACAATATCTCTTTGACACGCCTCATAAGCGAAAGCAGGGAATTTACAGCACATTGGATAACAGAAAGCAAAATGTCGCCGTCTCTAAGGCGTGGGTTTTTGCTTGCTTTTTTCAGCGGGCGCTGTAATCTGCCGCTGAAACATTACATAACGGGGCGAAATCCTTTATTGAAAGAAACAGACGCGCCGAAAAAGCGAATGGCGTCAGCGGAGAATCGGGAGTGCGTCCTGCCGTCTCCTGAATCTTCTGAAAAAGAGCGGGGGCGCTTCTGTTTTCCTAAAAACGCCGAGTGCCTAAACGGGCGTGTTCATATTTTTTGAAAATTTATACTTGACATTTTTACAAAAAGGTGTAAAATAAAAGAGCATTCCAAATCGCTCGACAATTTAATAATAAAGAAAGCCGCCAAAAAGCGTGGATTAAATGTGGGTTGAAAGTAAAAAGGCTTGTAAATACAAGGATTTACAAGCCAATGGTGGAGGCGGGGAGAATCGAACTCCCGTCCGAAAACCTTTTAATACAACTTTCTCCGGGTGCAGAACACCTTTTTTAATTCCCGCATCTGTTTCCGGTGTACGGGAAAGCAGATTTGGTAGCTTTTTTGTTTATGACCGCTTCAAAAGCGAACAGGCGGTGCACATTTACCACTAAGTGACGCTCTATCCAAAGCCGTGGTACTCAATGGAAGAACGGGCCGCAAAAAGCGGCGGCACAGCTTACGCTGCCTGAGCTACGAGATTATCGTTAGCGTTTAATTTTAAGGTGGGACTTTTTCAGAGGATTCCCAGCCTCTACCCGCTTATCGTATCTTAAAATCCCCGTCGAAACCTTTACGCCCCCATGTTATTTATAGTTGCCTTGAAACGGATGCGACACTTACCGTACGCTTTTCATAGCGCGGTCAATATCGCGTGCAGATTGTCGTTTGGCATCGGATTCACGTTTATCGTAAAGCTTTTTGCCCTGGCATAGCCCGATCTCTACTTTGACATGTGACCCGCTGAAGTACATGGAAAGCGGTACTAATGTCAATCCATCTTCTTTGATTTTGCTGAACAATCGAATGATTTCGCGTTTGTGCATCAGTAGCTTTTTGTCTCGGAGCGGATCTCGGTTAAATATATTGCCCTTTTCATAGGGACTGATATGAATGCCGCGTGCGAACATTTCGCCGTTTTTAATTTCGCAATAGGCGTCTTTTAAATTAACTGAGCCGAGCCGTACAGATTTGACTTCCGTGCCATACAGCGCGATTCCGGCTTCATATTTATCCAATATGAAGTAGTCGTGATACGCTTTTTTATTTTGCGCAATCATCTTGTTTCCGGTTTTTGCCATCGTTGTCTCCTCCGTTTGCAGTCGCAGAAATATTATACATGTTCGCTGAACAAAAAGCAATAGAAAAAGTAGCGTGTAATCAAATTGTAATCTTTTAAAATGTATTTACAAAACTGTTGAAACTGTGTTATAATAGCAACGCTGACAGAATTTATACACGGACCGCTTTGTTTGGCTTTTAAAATATATGCAGAAAAACTGCGATATGGCTTTAGATAATAAAATAGGCAAAAGAGAAAATGTTTATACTCGAAGGACAAAAATAATGAAGAAATTTCTGGAATGCGGAAAAATTGTGAATACGCACGGAATTAACGGCGCGTTGCTGATTGAATCTTGGTGTGATTCGCCGCAGATATTGGCATCGTTGCCCATGGTTTATGTATTGGAAAACGACAGCTATATTCCCATGCAAATGCAGCAGGCATCGCCGTATAAAGATAGGGTGCTTGCAAAATTTTCCGGAATTTCTTCGCCTGAGGCGGCATCGGCACTGAAAAATACAGTGATTTATGCGAATCGGGATGATATTCATCTTGAGGCAGGCGATTATTTTATACAGGATTTGATCGGTTTGCCGGTATTTGACGAGACCGGAGGCGTTCGGTACGGAATTCTCCATGATGTAGTTTCCTATGGCGCTTCGGATTTATATGAGGTGGATACCGGAAAAAGCAAGGTCTTGGTGCCTGCTGTACCCGAATTCATAAAAAAGACAGATCCGGCTTGCGGAATTTATATACAGGCAATAGAGGGTATGTTTGAATGATGCGTTTTGATATTCTGACGCTGTTTCCCGATCTTGTAACAACAATTTTGGCGTCCAGCATACTCGGACGGGCGCAAGACAGCGGCGCAATCAAAGTATACGCACATAATATACGGGATTATTCACAGGACAAGCATCACCGCGTAGATGATACGCCATACGGCGGAGGCAAGGGAATGCTGATGGCGGCACCGCCGATCTATCAGTGTATAGAGGCGGTTAAAGCCATGCAGAGCTATGACAATATACGACGGAGAATTGTTTATTTGTCGCCTTGCGGGGAAGTGTTTAATCAGCGGAAAGCCGAGGCACTTGCGGCGTATGATAATTTGATTCTTCTGTGCGGTCATTATGAGGGCGTGGATGCGCGCGTACTCGAACTTTGTGTAGATGAGGAAATTTCGATCGGGAATTTTGTGCTGACCGGCGGCGAACTGCCCGCCTGTATCGTTGCGGATGCGGTGGCGAGACTTGTGCCCGGCGTATTGGCGTCGCCGGAATGCTTTGAGAAAGAAAGTTTTTCGGGCGGGTTGCTTGAATATCCCCAATATACGCGCCCTTACGAGTTTATGGGTAAAACCGTGCCGGAAATTTTGATTTCGGGACATCATGAAAATATTGAAAAATGGCGTCTGGCACAGTCTGTGGAGATTACCAAAAAAAAACGCCCGGATCTTTATTCGGTGTGGGAGAAAGGTGAGCAATGAAAACAGGATTTGGACAATGGTTTCGCGAACTTGTATCGGGCAGTGCGATTTGTCGGACTTTTGACCGGATCGGCAGTTTTTTGTACCGTAAGCTCGGCAGAGGACTTTACAGCTTTTTGTTCGGTTCGTATGACGATATTTGCGAAGTGTTTGATACCAGTGCATTTTCCAGCGCGGTATGCGGTCGGCGCAGCCGTATACGGCATTATTTGGCGTCCAGCATGGAGGACAGTGTATATGTCACGGCGATTGCATCCATGATGCGGTATCTCAGCCGCCTTTCGCTTCGTGTGATCGGTGTGTTTTTACTTTCCTCCGGTTTTTATTCTTTGCTGGCACAGTTTATTTTGTATCTTGTGTATCAAGATAGGAAAAGTTTTGTTTTCGGCATTATATCTGCAGCAATGATTTTGATTGGGTTGCCCTTTTTATTTTCCAAGCAGCCGCTTTGTGCGGCAGTGAAGAAAAGTTCGATTTTGGGCGGACTGTTTATTGATTTTTTTGGATTCCCGGAACGTATGTTTGCTATGCCTGAAAAAGCGACGGGAAGAAAAAATATTGCTTTTATTTTAGGATTGCCTTTCGGAATTCTTTCCTGTTTTGTCAATCCTGCTGTCTTGCTTTTGGGCATGGTCGGCTTGATTTTGGCATATCTGGTGCTTTTGAATCCGGAATGCGGTTTTTATATGATTTTGATGGGGCTTCCGTTTTTTGTGATTGTCGGTCGCCCGACCATTTTGCTTGCGTTGCTGACCGGGTATGTTATGTTTTGTTTTCTGATTAAGCTGATGCTGGGAAAACGGTATTTTCGGTTTGAGCTTCTGGATTTTCTGGTTGCTTGCTTTATGGCTGTTATGCTGTTCGGCGGCATTGTTACGTACGGCGGAACTTTATCTTTGCGTTCGGCGCTGATTTACACGGTGTTGATTTTGGGATATTTCCTATCGGTTGGGCTTTTGAATTCCAAGAATAATCTCAAACGGGCTGTACGCGCGCTTTGCCTTTCGCTCTTTTTGGTCGGACTGTATGGATTGTATCAAAACTTTACTGGAAATATCTCGACGGAATGGATTGATACGGATATGTTTGACAGCATCGGCGGCCGTGTTGTTTCCACGTTTGAAAACCCGAATATGTTAGGGCAATATTTTATCCTGTTGCTTCCGATTCTTGCAGCCGCTGCAATCAGTGAACGTTCGTTAACTGCAAAATCGTCTTCTATGGTGGCTTTTGCGGTGGGGGCTGTTTGTTTGATTTATACTTGGGCGCGCGGCGCTTGGCTGGGATTTTTGTTTGCTGCGGTGATCTTTTTGCTTATGTGGAGCCGGAAATCAATGGCGTTTCTTGTAACCGGTATATGCGCATTGCCTTTTTTGATTCCGTATCTGCCGGAAAGTATTTTAGCGCGTTTTTCCAGCATTGGAGATCTGACGGATACTTCCACCAATTATCGTGTATATATCTGGCGGGGCAGTATGAACTTGGCTTCCGATTACGCATGGACCGGAATTGGCGTTGGTGAGAGCGCATTTGATCGGATATATCCATATTATTCGTTCGCCGGGATTGAGAAAGCGCCGCATGCGCACAATTTGTTTTTGCAGTTGTTTATTGAGGTCGGTATTCCGGGATTTTTGATTTTTATGGCATTGCTGGTATGTTTTTTTCAAAGCGGATTTTCATTAGCAAAATGTGGAGAAGATAAAGGCGTTCGATTGATTGGTTGCGGCGCGGTTTGCGGCATCTTAGCTGCGCTTGTACAGGGAATGGCGGATTATATATGGTATAATTACCGCGTATTCTTTGTTTTTTGGGTCGTGGTTGGTATTGCATCCGCCACTAGAAGAATTGATGCGGAGAAGCGAAAGCGAAAAGGATCGGCAATGAGCGAAAATGCTGCGGATATAACAATCGTGGGAGGGCTATTATGATAGGAGAAGAAAAAAAGGGAATCCGTGTCAATATTGTGGATATTCTGATAACCGTTGCGATTGCATGCTTGATTACATTTTGCGTTTTGATGCTTGCCAATGCATTTGGAACAGATGCGGCTGCGAAAACGGATGTGACTGTGGAATATACGATTCAATTCCGCGGACTCAGAAGCGAGTTTGCCAATAAAGTAAAAAGCGGTGATATTGTTATTGATGCGCAGAAGCGCCAGGGGCTTGGAACGGTGCAGTCGATAAAATATTCTCCATATATTGTGGATGTATATGATTCCGAAACTGGTGAGATGGTTGCCGCAGAGCACCCCTCCTATATTACACTTGAGATAACGGTTCTTGCAAACGGATATATTTCCGGGGAAATGTATTACGTTAACGGCATTAAAATGGGGGTCGGTGCAGGGCTGAGCATCCATACAAAAAATTTCGCGGGCACCGGTTATATCAGTGCTATGCGAGTTGAGTGAGGAGGGGAAAGATGGCTGCTAAAAAATTCAGAATTAATATATTGGATTTTGTCATTTTTGCCGTTGTTGTTCTATGCATTGCAGGGGTCTTTTTGCGCAGCGGAAAAAAGAGTACAGATGAAAAGCTTGAAACGCAGACTGCCCTGATTTCATTCAGCATCAGTAATGTTCAGGCTGCGTCAGTTGATTGTTTTGAAGACGGCGACCTTGTATACAGTGAATCGCTTGGCTGTAATATGGGGAGAATAGTCGGTGAAAGCATTGTTGCAACACCTGCAATCTTATATATCGAAGATGACGGAGCCGTTGTGGAAGCTGTGTCCGGCCTTGAACGTGTAGATATTGTCGGCTCTTTTATCAGCGAGGGGAAGATGAGCGAAAGCGGTTTTTTGATTGGCGGCACCCAATATATTGCGCCCGGCATGACTACGCTTGTATATTTACCGAAGATTAATGTAAATATTTTGATAACCGGTGTTGAATTACAATAAGAAATTGTCTATTCTCACCAAAATTAAAAAAATCTTAAAAACCCTTGCATTTATAATGTAAATTTGCTATACTATTTTATAAGATATGAACCAAATAATCAGCATGATAAACGGATATTGTTAAAGGATTAAAGGAGCGTATTTCTGATGATGACCCGTGAAGTTACAATCAAAAACAGCGTTGGTTTGCATGCAAGACCGGCCACATTCTTTATTCATAAAGCTAATTCCTACAAAAGTTCAATTTGGGTGGAGAAAGATGATCGGAGCGTGAATGCGAAAAGCCTTCTCGGCGTGCTGTCTCTCGGAATTGTCAATGGTATGACAATTACGCTGGTAGCTGACGGTTCAGATGAAAAAGAGGCAATAGCTGGGCTTGAGGAACTAATTGAGAACGGTTTTAACGAATAAGCAAAGATAAAAATGAGTATTGGGCGAGCATGACGGTTATTCGTTGTGATCGCCCAAATTTCGTATTTCAGCCCGTGCGTTCTTTAGTTGACTGAAATGAGAAAGTTGAAAATCGGAGGTTCGTATGATGGAGAATAAGCGTTTGCCGCAGTTGTTGGAAAAGGCAAATTCTTTGCCAGTGCGGCCGGGTGTTTACCTAATGAAAAATGAAAGCGGTACGGTAATTTATGTAGGCAAGTCTCGAAAGCTTAAAAATCGGGTATCACAGTACTTTCAAAACAGTCAAAAAAATTTGAAAACGGCAAAAATGGTTTCCGCCGTTCACGATTTTGATTTTTTTCTTTGTGATACCGAGATGGAAGCGCTTACTTTGGAAAATGTTCTGATTAAGGAATATTATCCTAAATATAATATTAATTTGAAAGATTCCAAATCGTATCCCTATATAAAGGTAAGTGTCGGAGAGGAATATCCGCGCTTAGTTGTGACGCGCACTCGCAGTGCGGATAAAGCAAAATATTTTGGGCCTTATTCGGGGGCGGGGATTGCGTATAACATTGTGGATACGCTTTGTAAGACGCTCGGATTGCCGAATTGTAAGCGCCAATTTCCGCGGGATATCGGCAGAGGCCGTCCTTGCGTGTATTATCAAATCGGTCAATGCATGGGCGCTTGCCGGAAAAATGCATCCAAGGAAGACTATGCGGCGGCGGTAAGCGCCGCTTTGCGTGTACTCGGCGGAGATTTTGAATTGGCAAAAAATGAACTTGAAACACGTATGCTTCGTATGGCCGAACGGGAAAATTTCGAGGCTGCTGCCAGATGTCGGGACAGTATTGCGGCATTGGATAAAATTTCGCAGCGGCAAAAAGTTGTTTCTTCTCCGAAAGCGGATCAGGATGTAGTTGCTTTGTACAGCGAGGAGCGCTGCAGCGTGATATCGGTATTTTATATTCGGAGCGGTATGCTTGTGGATAAAGATGAATTCGTTTTCTCTGCGGATGAGATTATTGAGGCCGAGGAAATTCCGACCTTTCTTTGCGGGCTTTATTCTGAGCGCACATATATTCCCAAAGAGATACTTTTGGCTGAATGTGTAGATGACGATGAAAGTTTGGCCGCGCTTTCGGATTTGCTTTCGGAAAAAGCCGGACGCCGCGTTTCGGTTCATACGCCGCTTCGCGGAGAATTGCGTCATCTTTGTGATATGGTCCAGGACAATGCGCGTGAAAAGGCGGAGAAATTTACGCAGGAAAATGAACGTGATAACAAGATGCTGCATAAACTCGGCAAACTTTTGGCCTTGCCAAGTCCGCCAGTGCGGATTGAGGCTTATGATATTTCCAATCTCGGTACAGAGCATATTACAGCGGGGATGGTAGTTGCCGAAAACGGGCGTTTGAAAAAACGAGATTACAGGACGTTTACGATTCGAACAACAGCGGGTATAGATGATTATGGCGCCATGCGCGAGGCGCTTTCCCGGCGTCTTGCGCACCTGGGACGGGGACAGGGGAGTTTTTCACAGGCGCCGGATTTGATTTTATTGGACGGCGGCGCTGGTCATGTATCCTCTGTACGCGCGCTCCTTTCCGAAATGGGATTGAGTATCCCGGTTTACGGAATGGTCAAAGATTCCTATCATAAAACACGGGCATTATCGGATGGAACGCGGGACATTAGCATTGCGCGCGAACAAAGCATTTATGTTTTTATATTTAGTTTGCAGGAAGAGGTTCATCGTTTTGCGGTAAGTCAGATGAGCGGCGCCAAACGAAAAACTCTGAAAAAATCTATACTGGAAAATATAAACGGGATCGGTCCGGCAAAAGCTAAAAAATATCTAAAGGCGGCCGGAGGACTTGCAGGGCTTAAGGGCGTCGATGCCGGTATACTGGAGAAAAAAGGAATTCCCGCAAAGGATGCTCAAAAAATCGCACAATATTTTGCAGAAAAACAAGGGGGAAGCGTATGAGAATCATAACGGGTACAGCCCGAGGAACCAAGTTGCTTACGCCGGAAGGCGAAAATACGCGTCCTACTTCGGAACGCGCTAAAGAAGCGCTGTTTTCTATGATTCAGTTTGATATTGACGGTCGCCGCGCGCTGGATTTATTTGCCGGTTCTGGGCAACTTGGGCTGGAAGCTTTGAGCCGCGGCGCAGCGTCTTGCATGTTTGTGGATGCTTCGGCTGAAGCAATGGAAATTGTGAAGCAAAATATCGAAAAAACACATTTTCGTGAGAAGAGTAAAACGCTCATTTCGGATTATCGCAGCTATTTGCGCAAAGCGTCCGGACGGACTGCGTTTGACTTGATTTTTTTGGATCCGCCTTATACTTCCGGCGCGTTGGAAGATGCACTTCGGCGGTTATATCGCACAGAATTGATGGCGCGCGGGTGCTTGCTGATTTGTGAAAGCGAAGCGGGCGAGATCTTGGAACGGGGCGAGAAGCTGTCGGAAATGTATTGCGCTTTGAAAAGCGGCGGTTACGGCAGAGTGCACATTGATATTCTTACCCCAAGTGAAAAGTATTTTGAGGAGACGCGGGAAAATGAGCGGGAAAATTGCGGTCGTACAGGGGAGCTTTGATCCCATGACGATAGGACATGCGGATGTTGTTCGACGGGCAGCGGTATTGTTTGACCGGGTGATTGTAGCCGTGGCGCAGAATGCGGAGAAGCAGCATATGTTTACTTCGGCGCAGCGTATGCGGCTCGCGTGCGCTGCGCTTTCGGGAATAGAGAACGTGTCGGTTGAAATCTGCGAGGGGTATGTTGCCGATTTTGCATCCAAACGGAATGCGGATGTATTTGTTCGTGGAATTCGGGACTCTGGGGATTTGGAGTATGAGCGTCAAATGGCCGAATTTAATTTCGGACGAGCCGGACTGGATACTATTTTTTTGTTTGCCGCTCCCAAATACCATGAAGTTTGCTCTACCGAGGTGCGCCGGAGACTGTGTAGCGGTGATGAAATCAGTATGTTTGTCTCCAAAGAGGAGGAGGCATTGTTACATTATTTTCGGGAATTTCCCACAGCTTGATATATGAGGGTGAGCGCGTTTTTCCCTTTTGACAGTCATATAATTGTATTTGTGAATGATCGTTATGATAAAGAAGCGGACAGGATAGGTCATAGAAATCCGAAAATAATAATTCATCAAAAAGGATTTTATCGAGATATGGATGATGTTATTAAAGGAAAATGCAGAACAGATTGTATCACTTGCGGTTTTAGGGAAAAAATGAACTGCAAGGGGTGTATTGAAATGGATGGAAATCTTTTTTGGGGTCAATGTGATATTTATAAATGTGCCAAAAATAAAGGCTTTGAGCATTGCGGTATGTGTGATAAATTACCTTGTGGAGAGTTGACGCATTATATTGAAACCGGGCACAACCCCAATCGTTTGAAAAACCTTAAAAAGTGGAAAGAAGAGGTATTGTAATTTCATAATTTATAAGGTTTTGGGACGTCTCAACAGTGCAATATTATGCATTGGCGTATAATAACTTCACCTATAAACGTTTATTTTATCCTATACTTCACCAGACGTTTTAGGAAATTAGTGGAAGAATATGTAAATTAATAGAAATAGTAAAGATTTTATAGTTGCTAAATCATTTCAGGTATAGTATAATTAATTTTATACATGAATCTTCAATTAAATGTGTGAAAGGGCGGTCGAATGACCGGCGGAATTTCAAAGTTGTCAACATTGCAAGAAAAATATCTGCAGGTTAAGCGGGAGCTTTTTGATTTATATTATGCAGATCTGAACGAAATACAGCGCCGCGCCGTATGTACCGTACATGGGCCGTTATTGGTTTTGGCGGGAGCAGGAAGCGGAAAAACGACGGTTCTTGTTCGGCGGATTGTACATATTTTAAAATATGGGAATGCGTATTCCTGCGATTCGGTGCCTGAAAACTTATCGGAGCAGGTTTTCGAGGCGTGCGAGTCGGCAAAACAGTTGGATCATGACGCATTGGGGGGATTTTTGCTTCGATTTTCAGAAGATTTTTGCCCACCGTGGGCTGTGCTGGCGATTACATTTACCAATAAAGCGGCAAAAGAAATTAAAGAACGCCTGCTTGCTGCCTTTGAGGATCCGCAGGCGGCGGACGGTATTTGGGCGGGAACGTTTCACTCGATTTGTATGCGTGTTTTGCGGAGTCATATTACGCTTTTAGGGTATAAATCGGGATTTTCTATTTATGATACGGGAGATCAGAAAACATTGATTTCCTCATGCCTGAAAGAGTTGAATTTGGACGAGAAGAAATTTCCGTCGAAAAATATTCTCAATTTAATCAGTCGTGCAAAGGATAAGCTGATGACGCCGGAGATGCTGCTTGCCGAATGTGAGACAGATTATTTGGTTTCGATTGCGGCAAAAGTCTATAAATTATATCAGCAACGGCTAAAAGAAGCGAATGCGCTGGATTTTGACGATATTATTATGCTGACTGTGCGTTTGTTTGAAGAAAATCCGGATGTATTGGCATTTTATCAGTCGAAGTTTAAATATATATGCGTGGATGAATATCAGGATACCAATCACGCACAATTTCGTCTGACGGCGCTTTTGGCAGCTAAGCATCGAAATATTATGGTGGTCGGAGATGATGATCAGAGCATTTATAAGTTCCGGGGGGCGACCATTGAAAATATTTTGAATTTTGACCATACTTATCCAGAAGCAAATGTTATTAAGCTTGAACAGAATTATCGATCTACAAAATGTATATTGAATGCGGCGAACGCAGTCATCAGCCAAAATTTCGGACGTAAAGGCAAAACGCTTTGGACAAACGGCGCGACCGGGCATAAAGTGACGGTCTTAGTTGCGGGCAATCAAAATGACGAGGCGCGGATGATTATCAATAAAATCATTTCTCTTTCCGCAGCCGGACGTAAATACAGCGATTTTGCCATTTTGTATCGTATGAATGCGCAATCCGGCGTACTTGAGTCTGCTTTTGCCAAGAGCAGTATTCCATACCGTATTCTTAGCGGCGTGCGTTTTTATGATCGACGCGAGGTAAAAGATATTTTGGCGTATCTTTTTCTGATTGTCAATTTTGATGATACCCAGCGCCTGAAACGGATTATCAATGTGCCAAAACGTAAGATCGGTTCCGCAACTATGGATGCGGCGGAGGCGATTTCGAAAGAACTCGGTGTTTCTTTGTATGCCGTCATTCAAAATGCCGCACAATATCCGGCGATTTCGAGAAGTGCTTTAAAATTTATGGATTTTTGCAGTATGATCCGCGATTTGAAAGTTCTTTCCGATATGATTGGAGTGGCTGAATTTGTGAAGCGTGTGATTAATACAACGGGATACAGGCAGATGCTGGTTGACGAGGGGCAGGAAGGTGAAGAACGGTTGGAAAACCTTGAGGAACTGGTTTCTATAGCTGCTGATTATGAAACCCGTGCAGAGGAGCCCTCTCTCGTTGGTTTTCTTGAGGAAATTTCGCTGGTGGCTGATGTGGACAAATATGACGAAAACGCCGATGCTGTGGTGATGATGACAATTCATTCGGCAAAGGGACTTGAATTTCCGGTTGTGTTTGTACCGGGAATGGAGGATGGCATATTCCCGGGGATGCAGTCGATGGACAGCACCGCAGAGTTGGAGGAAGAGCGCCGCTTGATGTATGTGGCCATTACACGCGCTAAAAAAGAATTATATCTTTTGCGTGCCTGTGAGCGTTTTGTTTACGGTAAGACGCAGTGCAATCGGGAATCACGCTTTTTAACAGAAATTCCGGATGAATTAAAAGTGACGATTGGGGAGTCCAAAAGACCGCAGTCTTCACTTTATAGAGATCACAATTCTGCGAATGGGTATGCTTCGAGAAGTTCATATGCTTCAAAATACGGCGGTGTTTCACGAGGTGCTTCTTCGGCCTCAGAACAATTTTCGACCGGAGATTCGGTTTCACATCCGATATTCGGAAAGGGTATGATTTTATCGGTCACCCAGATGGGAGCGGATCTGCTTTATGAGGTTGCATTTGAAAAAACCGGAACCAAAAAGCTGATGGCAACCTATGCGCGGCTTTCAAAAATATAAGCGGGGAAAACAATGAAACCTACGAAAAGTGTTTTTATTTGTTCTGAATGCGGATACCGAAGCTTGAAATGGATGGGCCGATGTCCTTCCTGCGGCGCTTGGAACACGTTGGAAGAAACTCAGCCCGAACCGGTTTCCGTTTCATCTCGAAAGGCGGTTTCAGGTTCCGCAAGCCGACCGATTTTGCTCGATGAGTATGAGATGCCGGAATATATGCGCTATGAAACGGGTTATGCGGAATTGGATCGTGTGCTCGGCGGCGGTCTTGTGCATGGTTCGGTTGTTTTAATCAGCGGAGAACCGGGCATCGGAAAATCGACACTCCTGATGCAGATTTGCAATGTTTTGGGACAAGATCGGTGCGTTTTGTATGTTTCCGGCGAAGAATCCTGCGGTCAACTGAAACTGCGCGCGAAACGGCTTGGTGTACGGTCGGACAAGTTATATCTTTTGACCGAGACAAATATTGATGAAATCTTAAAGCGCTGCGATGAATTGCATCCAGATGTGCTGGTTGTGGATTCGGTGCAGACCGTATACAGTGATAAGTATACAAGCGCGCCCGGCAGCATCACACAGGTGAAAGAGGGAACGCTGGCCTGCATAAATAAAGCAAAAAATGAAGGTTTGTCCGTGATTTTGGTGGGACACGTGAACAAAGAGGGCGGCATCTCTGGGCCGAAAGTGCTGGAGCATATGGTGGATGCCGTTTTGTATTTCGAGGGAGAACGCCGACAGGCGTATCGGATTATCCGTGCAATTAAAAATCGCTTTGGATCTACGAATGAAATCGGTGTGTTTGAAATGACGGATAACGGGCTTTGCCAGGTGGAAAATCCGTCGGAATCATTGCTTTCCGGGCGGCCGAAAAACGTGTCGGGTAACTGCGCCGTCTGTGTTATGGAGGGGACGCGTCCGATCATTGCGGAGGTTCAGGTTTTGGTGACCCAGACGGCTTTTGCCGTACCGAGACGCACGGCGGGCGGAGTGGATTATAATCGGATGTGTTTGATTATTGCGGTTCTCGAAAAACGCCTCGGACTGAAGTTTTATCAAAATGATGTTTATCTGAATGTGACGGGCGGTTTGCGGCTGGACGAGCCCGCTGCGGATTTGGCGATTGCGCTTGCGCTGATTTCGGGCATTACCGATCAGATTCTACCGGACGATCTGATTGCGTTTGGGGAAATTGGGTTGTCAGGTGAATGTCGGGCGGTCGCGCATTTTGATTATCGTGTACGCGAGGCTGTGCGGCTGGGATTTGGACAAATTGTCTATCCGAAAAAAAATGAAAAAAAAGCAGCTTTTAAAACTGATAAAAAATTGCTTGGCGTCAATGATCTTTATGATACGCTGAAAATTCTAAGCGGTCAAAAATAGGAGAATATATGCAAAAGGATATACTCAGTAAAATTTCTATTATTATTCCGTCGCTTGATCCGGATGAAAAGTTAAAGCACACGGTTGACGCACTGCTTACAGTTGGTTTTACGGATCTGATTCTTGTAAACGACGGAAGCCGTGCGGAATGTTTAAAGAATTTTCCCTTGCCGGATGAACGTATTACATTGTTGACGCATGAAGTGAACCGCGGAAAGGGGGCTGCTCTGAAAACCGCTTTTCGTTATATTTCGGAACACCGAAAAGAGTCGCTCGGCGCGGTTACGGTAGATGGCGACGGACAGCACGATGCGAGTGATGTTTTAAACTGTGCTGAGGCTATGCTGCAGCATGAGAACGCCGTTATTTTAGGCTGTCGTGATTTTTCACTGCCGCATGTGCCAAAACGCAGTCGGTATGGAAACCGAATTACATCCTTTGTTTTTAAAATATTTTGCGGTTTAAAAATATCGGACACACAGACGGGACTCCGGGCATTTCCGGCCTGTTGGTATCATGCAATGCTGGATGTGGTCGGCGAGCGCTTTGAATATGAGACCAATATGCTTTTGGAAATGCAGGCTCGAAAAATTCCATATCGAGAAGTGCCGATTCAGACCGTATATATTGAAGAAAACAAGACTTCGCATTTTCGTCCTTTTATAGATTCTGTTAAAATTTATTCGCTGATTTTAAAATTTGTTGCGAGTTCCGTTCTTTCTTTTATTGTAGATCTCGTATTGCTTTGCGCGCTTCTTATAATTTTTTCGCATGCGTTTGATGTCGATTTGCGAGACGGCTTCCGTGGCGATATAATTGTTTTGGCGTCAAAGGGAATTGCACGTATTTGTTCATCCTTTGTAAATTTTCTCTTGAATTGGAAGAAAGTATTTCATTCGGAGGCGCGTATTTCTCAAACTGTAGCCAAATATTATGCGCTTGCGATTCCGATTTTTTTGATTTCCGTAGGCGTTACGGTGCTGTTCAAAGATATTTTGTCCATAGGTTCACCGTTTTTGATTACATTGATTAATGCTTCGGTGGATTTGGTTTTGTTTGTAACCAGTTTTCGACTTCAGCAGACATGGGTATTTGGGAGGAAAAAATAAATGGCGGAAAATAAAGAGGGACGAAAAATAAGAACGTATAAGAAAAAAATGACGGTCGGACGCGTTGTTGGACGTGTATTTTTGTGTATTGCCATTGTGATCGTATTATTTTTATATTCGTTGTTTTCCGCCGTGGCCGTAGTGGCGCACGGACCGAGTCCTACGGTGCGTGATTTACTGGTTTTGTCCGCTATGCAGGCAAGCGCCACAAAATGGGTGCCGGGCTTGTTTTTGGATCAGGAAACTGTTGATAAAATTGTGGCCGACAGTAAGGTGGTCAGTAAGGATACCGTTTCTATAGACGATTATGTTACGCCTTCGGATGAGAAAGAAGCGATTGACGAATGGGAAAACGCAATTGACGGAATGCGCTTTGAAACAATCAACGGCAGCACATATAAAGCTTATGTATTGTTGATTCGGGATCCCTCCCGTGTCTTTGTCGGAATATCCAGTGATTTTAAAAGCGGAAAGCAGGGCGCCAAAATCTTTGACGCGGCGAAAAAGTACGGCGCGGTGGCTGCGATCAACGGCGGAGAATTTCATGATGCAGGCGGCGTGGGAACCGGTGACAATCCAATCGGCTTGACCTATTCTGAGGGACAGCGAGTCTGGAATGACGGACACAACAAGCGAACTTTCATCGGACTGGATACAGAAAATCGCCTTGTTGTTTCTGAGGGCATGACGCCGGCAGAGGCCGAAGAACTCGGCATACGGGACGGCGTTTGCTTTCAGACCGGAAATGTGTTGATTACCAATGACGGCGGGGAAGTCGCACTGTATTATGCCGATAAAAATACCGGAACGGCGCAGCGCACCGCGATTGGTCAGCGCGCCGACGGTACGATTATATTTTTAGCGACGGACGGCCGCAGCGCGAGCAGTCTCGGCGCTACGCATAATGATGTGATTGATATTATGGTTGACTATGGTGCGATAACGGCGGCAATGCTGGACGGCGGTTCTTCTACCATGATGTACTATGAAAATTATTTTGAAAAATATAGTTTTGATACAGACAAATTGGATCAATATCAGAAACAGGGATTGGTAAATAAGTATAAAGCTTTTACAACACCGAGAAAAATTCCTACATTTTTCATGGTGTCAGGGGAATAATAAATGAAGACAAAGAAAATATCCTTATTTTGGGCGATCCTGCTTGGGATAACCGTGCTTGTTTTGATTCTTGTGGAAGTGGGCAAATTCTTTTTGCGGGATGTATTGGAGGAATATGAAGATTCACAATATAAGTATGTCGCCGAAGACTTTTTTCAAAGTAACTTTGTTTCTGGTGACGGCGCGGCTCTTGCGCAATTGTTTGAAGATCAGATTTCAGAATTTGAAACTCAAACGCGCGCTGCGGCGTATTTTACGGAGTTGACATCGGGGAAAGAATTTACCATGCAGAGTGTCTCTACCGGACTCAACGATCATATACAGTATGTTGTTCGTTTGGGAGATACCCGGTTTGCTTCTTTTTTGATTGTCAAGAGCGGCGAAAAAACCGAACATGGATTTGATTTGTATGCGCTTTCCGATTTGAAATTGGACGCTGCGCTGCTTCATAGTTATTCGATTCGTATTCCGTCTTCATATACGGTATTGGTGAACGGTATTGAGGTTTCTGAGGAATACTGTGAAGGCGATCGTATCGAGACGGATTCCGTGAAATTTATGCCTGAAGGAACGGAGGGCGTTGTGTATACTACGTATACGTTCGAGAAACTTTGCGGCGTTCCGCAGTTTGCAGTAAGGAATTCGGCGGGGAATGAAGCACAGATTGTTTTGGAGGAAAAAGAAGACGTTTATGTCGCAGGCTTGGTTTATGATGATGCACTTGCCGCAAATTACGGCGAGTATGTGACTGCGGCTGCCAAAGCGTATGCGACCTATATGCAAAACGACACCAGTTTTGCTCAGATTAAAAAATATTTTGATCCGGAATCTGATTTATATACCAATCTTCGGACTGCGGAAACCGGTTGGGTGATCGATCATAACAGCTATTCTTTTGAGGACGTCACCGTTTCTGAATTTTATGCCTACAGCGAAGATGTTTTTTCCTGCCGGGTAACGCTGACGCAGGTGTTGAAATATACGGGTCTGAAAGATTACAGAGATTATATGGATATGACTTTTTATCTTCGTCTGGTAGACGGAACGTATTTAATTTATAATACATTCAACAATAAATGAGATTGTCAATAACGCTTGATTGTGTCGCGGCAGGCTTTTGCTGTACTGACAGAAATTAAGCGTTTTTTTCTCGGGTTATCGGGCAAAATAATATCGTGACCGGTCATATGGGAAAAATGAATAAATACTTGAAACATTTTTCGGCTCTTTTACTTGTATTCTGTCTTTTGAACGCAGGGATGCTTACTTGTTTTGCGGCGACTGAGGTCAGTTGGTATTTTAAAAAGAACAGCGAGCATAAACAGCCGCAGTTGGATAAGGAACTTGAGTTTATCAACAAATATTCCTGCTATTATTTGGACGCGAAACACGGTGACGACTGCGCGGAAAAAGTGATTTATCTTACGTTTGATGCCGGTTATGAAAACGGTAACATCGAGCGCATTCTCGATGTGATGAAAGAAAAAGACGTGAAAGGCGCTTTTTTCGTCCTGGGTCACCTGATTGAAGCGAACACGGAATTGGTAAAGAGAATGGCAGATGAGGGGCATCTTGTGTGTAATCACACAGTGCGCCACAAGAACATGGCGCAAGTAACCGATCGTACTGTATTTGAAGAAGAATTGCATGGATTGGAACGCTTATACGAGGAAAAAATCGGCGGACAGA
>CATYXQ010000005.1 GCA_958414825.1 uncultured Eubacteriales bacterium
TTATACGTTATTCCCCTGATTTTCCCACCTGAAAAAGGTAAATCCGCACAATTTGAGCTATTATAATGCAGTTTAATATTTTACCATTACTTTTACGGCTTGTCAATAGAGTTTTCAGATTTTTTCCAAAGATCGGAAAATTATTTTTCAAAATCAAAAATAATTTTATTATAATTGAGAAATTTATTTTAAAAATCAAACATATTTTCAATCATTTTCAAAAAAGCCCTTGATTTTTCAAAAAGGATATGCTATCATACTGAACTGTAAATGAGTCAACTTGGCTGCGTGCACCCTCTCAGGCACCGGCTTGGTGTTCATATTTCTGATTTTTTGAAGGAGGTGGACTTCTTGCCGAACATTAAATCTGCAAAAAAGCGCGTAAAGGTAATTGAGGCAAAAACGCTTCAAAACCAAATTTTCAAAACGCAAATGCGCACACTCGTAAAAAAGTACAACACAGCGCTTGAGGCGGGCGACAAAGCTGCGGCTACCGAGGCTTACAAAGCGGCCGTTAAGAAAATTGATCAAGCGGCAAACCGCAACATTATTCACAAAAACGCAGCCGCACACAAAAAGAGCCAGTTTACAATCCGGCTCAACCAGCTTGGCTGAGTATTATAGCAAAGCAAAGATAAACAGACCGTTAGCTTTCGGTCTGTTTTTTTGTTTTATCTACATTCCCTATCGTCAGCGCAAATAAAAGTGCCACCGGCGAAAAAATCGTTATACCGATAACGACAGCATCTTATTTTTCAAAATCGAATGCCGCACGGCGCAAAGCCTCGATGGCCGCGCCGCGGTCGGCTTTGCCGAACACGGCCGAACCGGCGACAAAAATCTGCGCGCCGCACGCCGCGACCCGACCGATATTTTTGTCATGGATTCCCCCGTCCACTTCAATTTCGACATCCAGTCCACGGCGATCGATTTCACGGCGGAGCGCTTCAATCTTCGGCAGCGTCTCCGGAATCAATCCCTGACCGCCGAATCCCGGTTCAACGGTCATAATCAAAGCCATCTGAATCCGATCCAAAAAAGGATACAACGCCTCGACCGGCGTTCCCGGCTTCACAGAAAGTCCCGCGCGTATCCCATGCGCGCATATTTTGTCGAGCGTCGCGCCGACATCCCGGCAGGCCTCTATATGTACCGTGATATAATCCGCACCCGCGGCGGCAAAATCGTCAAGATACCGAATCGGATCTTCGATCATCAGATGCACGTCAAACGGAATCTTTGCCGCCGGACGCGCCCAGCGAATCACCGGCGCGCCGAACGTCAAATTGGGCACAAACACGCCGTCCATAACATCCAGATGAATCAAATCCGCGCCGACGCGCGCAATTTCTGCACATTCCGTATACAAATTTGCAAGATCAGCGGACAAAACCGACGGTGAAATTTTCATCATTTGAATCTCCTTTTGGCGTGACACAAAACAAAGCCCGCCATATTATGATAATAGCGCAAAAACAACGCGCTCCGCCACAGAAAAGCCTGTCAAAACGAAGGATGTGCCGCACTAAAATCTGTGGAGGAAAACGACTGTATACGGGTTGTCCGAAAGGGCAACCCGATTAGTCAATCAGGCAAACGGCCTGCGCGGCAATTCCCTCTCCCGCACCCGTAAAACCGAGTCCCTCTTCTGTCGTCGCCTTGACATTTACCAGTTCTTCGCCGATTCCAAGCGTGTCGGCGATATTTTTTCGCATCTCTCCGATGTATGTTGCAAGCTTCGGCCGCTGCGCAATAATAGTTGCATCGATGTTGACAACGACGTATCCGTGCTCCGCGAGCAGTTTTCCGACATATCTGAGCAAAGCCAGACTGTCGGCTCCGAGATAGCGCGCGTCGGTATCCGGAAAATGCCGCCCGATATCTCCGAGCGCCGCCGCGCCGAGCAGCGCGTCCATAACCGCGTGCAGCAGCACATCCGCATCCGAATGACCAAGCAGTCCAAGATCATACGGAATCTCTACGCCGCCCAATATCAGACGGCGTTCCGGCACCAGTCGATGCACATCATATCCCTGTCCGACCCGCATACGCCGCCTCCCTCTCCGAAAGAACGGCTTCCGCCCGTATCAGATCCTCCGGATACGTAATTTTGAAATTACCGCCCGCGCATTCGGCAATACGCACTCGAATTCCGATGTGTTCCACAAGCGCGGCGTCGTCTGTCGCTTCAAAGCCTTCTGTAACCGCCGTATAGATCGCCGCGCGGTAAATCTCATCCCGAAAGACCTGCGGCGTCTGCGCAAGCCAGATATTTGCACGGTCAAGCGTCTGATCCACAAAAACGCCATCGGCATATTTTACGGTATCCGTGGCGCGGCACGCTGCGATTGCAGCGCCGTGCGCCATCGCCGTCAGCACGACCGTTTTGATCTCCTCCGGCGTGACAAGCGCGCGAGCGCCGTCGTGCAGAGCGACATAGTCCGCCTCAGTGCATATGGCGTCAAAGCCGAGCTTTGCCGATTGCTGGCGCGTGCTTCCGCCCGCGACCGTTTTGGACAACTTGGCAATTCCGTATTGCGCGCAAAGTTCGGCATAACAGCCGATTTCATCCTCATGCGCCACAAGAACGATTTCATTTATACACTCGCATTGTTCAAACGCAAGGAGAGTATGCATAATCAGCGGTTTTCCGCACAGCAGCCGCATTTGTTTTCGCTTGCCCCCGCCCATTCGCGAACCGACGCCACCGGCTAAAATCACAGCGCTGACAAACGGCTTTTTCTTTCCGAAAGCCGCAAACACGGCATCCTTTATTTTTTCATATTTTTCACTCATGTAAACTCCTAACGGTAATATACATAATAAATTACAACCGTGCGAACCTGACCGTCCCGCTCAAGATCGGGCGCAGTTATAACCGCGCCGTCCTTAGACAAAAGCTCGGCGATCTGCGTCTTTGCAATTTTTGCACGCAAAAGAACGTCCGAAGACGAAAATATAAATAATTCGTCTTCCCGAATCGAGACGCTTCCGCCCTTGCCGATGATCTCTTCAACGCCGTCAATCTTTTCTCCCACATATCGGATTCGCTTGTCGGCAATCAGTTCCGCCATGCGCCGCTTATAGGCAGGCGATTCGGGGTTCTTTTTTGAAAATCGGGAAAAAAGCGTCATATTTAAAATTCCTCTTTCAGACTGCGCTGAAAAAGCGCCTCCAGCGCCTGCTCCGGTTTTGCATACGCATACAAAACAGCATACACCGCCTGACAAATCGGCAAATCCACACCGTATTTTTTCCCCAGATTCATCATCGCACGCACCGTATAATATCCCTCGGCAAGATCGCTGTACGCCTCGCCGCGAACAAATGATTCGCCGAACTGCCGGTTATGGCTGTATGGAGAAAACACAGTCGCTTCATAATCCCCGAGATGGCACAATCCGTACGCCGAAAGTTCATTGCCGCCCATAGCGCTGATCAGCCGCGCCACTTCACGCGCGCCGCGCGACATCAGCGCGCCTTTCAGCGAAGAAAGCTCCAGTCCGTCGAGCATCCCCGCCGCAATACCGATCACGTTTTTTGCCGCCGCGCCGATCTCGTTGCCGATCAAATCTCCGCCGTAGTAAAAACGGATCAGGCGGCTGGAAAACGCTTCGATAAGCCTGTATTTCAGTTTCTCATCCAAAGAATCAATCACCATACAGTTCGGAATACCGCGCACAAATTCCTGTACATGTCCGGGGCCGATCCAAACCGCCACGGGGACGCCGGGAAGCTCTGCCGAGGCAACCTCGCTGAGCCGCAGCCCCGTTTCGATTTCTATGCCTTTCATGCAGAGAACAAGCGGCTTTTTGTCGAGTCCCGCATCCCGAAGCTCCCCGCAAAGCGAACGCAATCCCTGCGACCCGATCGAAATTCCAATCAGATCCGCCTTTTGAAGATCGGAAAGCCTGGTCACAAGCCGAACGCGTTCTCCGAGCGTTACAAGTCCGTTTGTGCGCTCGGCAAGCAGCCGCGCCATATGCGGCGAATCCGCCTTTCCATACAGCATGACCGAATGGCCGATGCTGTCCAGATACCATGCAATAAATGTTCCCCATCTGCCGCTTCCTATGACTGCAATCTCCATACGCTTCTCCTAAAATGCACTTTCAGTCTTCGACCGGGAGCCGACCGGTTTCTACAAATCCGTCCACATGACCGCGCTGCATCGCACCGAAAATACGATGACGCAGTCCTTTATTTTCCCGTTCAAGCCGATACAAAAGCTGTTTCACCGTTTCACGCTCCGTATTGCCATTGGCCGGGCACAAGCTCTTTGCAACAGGGAGCGCCGTTTTCCCTGCAAAATACCGGATCGCTTTTTCCGGCACATAAATCATCGGACGAATCAGATAAAGCGCTGTATTCGACAAATACGTAACCGGCGAAAAGCAGCCAATCCGCCCCTCATAAAACAAATTCAGCATAAAGGTTTCGACCGCATCGTCAAAATGATGGCCGAGCGCAACGCGCGCGCAGCCGAGTTCGCGCGCAGCATTATGTAGCGCGCCCCGCCGCATTTTTGCGCACAGCGAGCAGGGATTGGTTTCTTTCCGTATATCAAACACGACTTTTCCGATTTCGGTCGGCACGACCGTGTACGGTACATCCAAATCGCGGCAAAACGCTTCGATTTTTGAATAATCCGCGCCCGCAAAGCCGAGATCCACCGTGACCGCGCAAAGCGTATACGGCACCGGATAAAAGCGGCGAAGTTCAGCGAGCGCGGCAAGCAGCGTCAGTGAATCTTTTCCCGCAGATACCCCGACACAAATTCGATCGCCCGCATGAATCATATCATAGTCCCCCGCCGCACGGCGGACATAGCTGAGTATTCTCTGTATTTCTTTCATACCGTTCCGTTTACCGGCCTTTCGCATATACTGCTTACGAAGCTATATTTTTCTAAAGAGGTGTTTTTATGGCCATAAAAATTTACATCGATCAGGGACACAACCCTCAAAATCCCAACGCCGGCGCCGAGGGAAACGGTCTGCGCGAACAGGATCTTACATACAAGATCGGCGTAGAACTTGCCGCGCTGATTAACGCAAATCCGAATCTCGAAGCGCGTCTCTCTCGGCCGACGCCCGAAACCACGCTCGGAACCAGCAACGCCACAAGCCTTGCCGCGCGTGTACGGGACGCAAATTCATGGGGAGCCGACTATTTTATCAGCCTGCATACGAACGCTTCGAGCATTCCCAGCGCCTCCGGAACAGAAGCCTACGTCTACGCGCTGGATACTTCGGCTGCCGAACTGGCGACCGACATTGTGCAAAGTTTATCGGAAGCCACCGGGCTTCGCGACCGGGGCGTGTTTGCCCGACCGAGTCTTTACGTCCTGCGGCGCACCGCAATGCCGGCTACCTTAGTCGAAATGGGTTTTATCACAAATCCGAGCGACGCTGCGCTCATGAACGAAAACCCGCAGCTATTTGCAAGAGGAATCTACAACGGGATCCTGCGCTATCTCAATTTGGCCTAATCATCCAAGCAGCGCAAGGAAACCCTGCTCATCGAGCACCGGGATCCCGAGGGCGTTTGCCTTATCGAGCTTTGATCCCGCCTCTTCCCCGGCGATCACATAAGAAGTCTTTTTGGATACGCTGCCGCTGACCTTGCCTCCGTTTTGTGCGATCAGAGCCGCGGCTTCTTCGCGCTTCATCGTTGGCAGGGCGCCGGTCAGCACAAACGTCAGCCCGGCCA
The DNA here is from genome assembly GCA_958414825.1 of uncultured Eubacteriales bacterium. Classification (GTDB taxonomy): domain Bacteria; phylum Bacillota; class Clostridia; order Oscillospirales; family CAG-272; genus UMGS902. The sequence continues at coordinate 5,713 of CATYXQ010000005.1, forward strand.
GTTTTTCACCGCGCGGCGCCGACACGCTCTCAGTCAGCACACCCGCCGCCTTCAGCGCATCGGCAAAAGCGCGGCTTTCCGGTCTCGCAAAATACGCCGTCACGCTCTTTGCGGTGATTTCTCCGATATCTGCAATTTCACAAAGTTCCTCGACCGTTGCCGAAAAGCAATGGTCGAGGGTTTTGTATTTTGCGGCAATCGCGGCGGCGGCTACCTCGCCCACTTGACGGATACCGAGGGCAAAAATCAAACGCTCCAGCCCCATACGTTTCGACCGCTCAATCGCTCCGACAAGATTCTGCGCGGATTTTTCGCCCATGCGTTCCAAGTCTTTCAAATCTTCCGCGCGGAGCGTATATAAATCGGAAGCATCATGGATTCGCCCGTTTTTCAGCAAAAGCTCAATGATCTGCGGTCCGAGACCGTCGATATTCATCGCGCCTTTCGAGGCAAAGTGCAGAATGGCGCGCGCGCGTTTTGCGGGGCAAAGCTCATTCGGGCATCGAATTGCCGCCATATCCGCGTCCTGTACCACCTCGCTGCCGCAGGCCGGGCAAACGCGCGGCATTTCAAACGGTTTTTCCGCCCCCGTGCGCTTTTCCGGAATGCTCGCCACAATCTCCGGAATAATATCCCCCGCTTTTTGCACGACAACCGTATCGCCGACACGAATGTCCCGCTCCCGGATAATATCCAGATTGTGCAGCGTCGCGCGGGAAACAGTGGAACCGGCAAGAAGAACCGGTTCGAGAACAGCATTCGGCGTAAGAACGCCCGTTCTGCCGACCTGCACTGCAATATCCAGCAATTTCGTCTGCTTTTGCTCAGGCGGATATTTATAGGCGACCGCCCATTTCGGCGTAACCGCGCCCTCTCCGACTATCGCGCGCGTATTTACGGAGTCTATCTTTACCACAGCGCCGTCAATATCAAACGCAAGCGTATCGCGAAGCCCTCCAAGCGTTTCGATCTGATTGCGGATCGCGGCGCAGCCCCGCGTTCGTATACGGTGCGGCAAAACACGAAAACCGATCTCCGCAAGCCTGTCGAGCATTTCAAAATGGCTGTCCGGATTTTCTCGATCCAAATACAAGTTTCCCCACTGCAAATTGAATATAAAAATATCCAGTCCGCGCTCAGCCGCGATTTTAGAATCAAGCTGCCGCAGCGACCCGGCCGCCGCGTTGCGCGGATTGGCAAAAGGCGGCTGACCGTCGCGGATACGAGCTTCGTTCTGCGCATAAAAGCGTTCCCGCGGCATATACACCTCACCGCGCACACAAAAGCTGAGCGGTTCGGAAAGCTTCAGCGGAATTGACTGGATCGTGCGGAGATTGCCCGACACATCCTCGCCGACAAACCCGTTTCCCCGCGTCGCGCCAAAAGAAAATACGCCGTTTTCATAGGTCAGCGCAACCGACAGGCCGTCGATTTTCGGTTCTACCGAATAAAGCGCATCCGGCGCGAGCGCATCCGTGCGCGACAAAAATTCGTCAAGCTCATCAAAAGAAAACACATCCGCAAGGCTGCCCATCTGCACGCGGTGCGTCACCTTGACGAATTTATCCAGTACCTGCCCCCCCACACGCTTTGTCGGAGAATTCACATCGTCAAACTGCGGATAGGCCGACTCCATCTCCTGCAATTTCCGAAACAGCGCGTCATATTCAAAATCCGAAATTTCAGACGTATCGTAAACATAATACATACGGGAATAGTGCTCGATCTGTTTTCGCAGAGTCTCGATTTCTTTTCTTATGGCTTCCATAAAATCTAACGCCTCCGCAGTTTGGTATTTACTAACGTATTATTGTACCAATTTTTACGGCAAAAGTCAATTCCTATAAAATTTTTATCAAGAAAAAACGCAATCCCCTCTTAAAATATATAAAAACAAATGTCATTTTCTCATTTATCAAGAGATAAGCGGATATATCCACTACGCTTTACAATATATTTTTTTCTCTTCTCTTTTCTTTTGCAAAACTTTGTGCTATAATACATCGAAGAATGATACCGTCTGACCGAATTTCCGGCGCAGACGCAAAATCCGGAGCATAGTATGTGTGAAACAAACATGGAGTTACGGGTTGATCGCATAGAAAGCGAAATTGCCGTCGCCTACTCGGACACTGGACGGGAATACCGATTTACAAAAAAACCAATAGAACTGCGAGACGGCGATATCATCCGGGCGACCATTGACAAGGACGGCAAAATCACCGCTGTGGAAATCCTCGGTGATAAAACAGCGCAGGCGAAAGCGGAACTGCAAAGCCGCCTGCATAAACTTTTCAAAAAATGAGGCAAACATGTTTAATCCAACTCTCTATCAAATTTTAATCGGTTCGGCGGAAAGCGCCGGCGCGCAGACCGCCCTGACGGCAATCTGCGTACTGCTTTGCATCGTACTGCCCTATCTGCTCGGGAGCGTCAATTTTGCGCTGGTCATTTCCAGGTGTTTTTACCGTGATGATGTTCGAAAGCACGGAAGCGGCAATGCCGGTATGACCAACATGCTGCGCACATACGGAAAAACCGCAGCGGCGGCAACGCTGCTCTGCGACATGCTGAAAGCAACCGCCGCGATATTCTTCGGCGCGTTCATTTACGGAATAAACGGTGGATATATCGCCGGACTCTTCTGTATTATGGGACATATTTTCCCCGTATTTTTCAAATTCAAAGGCGGCAAGGGCGTTGCCACTACCGCCGCGATGATTCTGACGCTGGATCCGCTTTGTTTCCTCATTTTGCTCATCATTTTTGTCGTTTTGGTGGCCGGAACAAAGTACGTTTCGCTCGGCTCTATTATTTGCATGATGCTGTATCCGATTCTGACCTATAAACTTGCTTCCTGGGGATATCACGGATTCCCTGTTCTAATTAGTTTTATGGTAGCGGCGCTTGTTATTTTTATGCATCGCGACAACATAAAACGTCTGTTAAACCATACCGAAAATAAGATTTCCTTTTCAAAAAAGAAGAACAATCCCACAAACGGAGACAAAAAATAATGCCTACCGATACGCTTTTCAATCTATGCGCGCTGATTTCGCTCGCGGCAGAACACGGCTTTTTAAAAAAAGCCGTGTTTTCCAAATGCGAAAAAACGGATGTTCTGCGCGCAACCGGACGACTTTTTCAAAAAGAAAATCAAATCTTTTTGCAGCTTGAATATCAAATGCGGGACGGCAAAGCCATGCACAAGAATTTTCCTGTAAGCGCGGCGGCGGAAATCGCCGGGGCGGCGTCCGCATTTTCACAAATCAACCTGATCGGTGAAAATGCGGACGCCGAATATAAAAAATCGGAAAACGGCCGTGAAACAATTCTCGGAGAGAAAAAGTTTTTATCCGCAGTCAAAGCATATAGCGGCAAAACGCAGTTTTCGGCGCATGACCGTGAAAAGCGCTATCTGCTGCGCGGCGACGAACCGTTCTTGCGCGCGCTCGGCATCTCCGATGCTTCCGGACGAATATATGATAAAAAGCACGCAAAATTCCGTCAAATCCACCGATTTGTGGAGCAGATTGCAGACATATACCATGCGCTGCCGGAAAAAGGAGAACTGCACGTACTTGACCTCTGCTGCGGAAAAAGCTATCTCAGCTTTGCGGCCTATCACTATCTGCATACCGTTATGGGCCGCACGGTCAAAATGATCGGGATCGACCGTAAAGAAGACGTTATTGCTTTCTGCTCGGAAACAGCAAAAAAGCTTGAATTTAACAATCTGCATTTTTTTGCCGCGGACATTGACCGCTTTCCGTATGAAACGCCTGTCGATCTCGTTCTGTCCCTTCATGCCTGCGACATTGCCACCGACATTGTCCTTTCAAAAGCGATGGAACTCGGAGCCGCCGTCATTCTTTCCACCCCTTGCTGCCAGCATGAACTTCTCGCCAATCTGACGACGGATGAATTTTCTTTTATCACCCGCTATCCGATTCTGAAAAAGAAGCTCTGCGACGCGCTCACCGACGCGCTTCGCCTGATGCGTCTTGAAGCCGGAGGTTATACAGCCGAGGCAATAGAATTCACCGACCCGGATGACACGCCGAAAAACATCCTGCTCCGCGCAGTCAGGAAGCCTCTTTTCAAGCCCGATTCGCCCGACGCCAAAGCGGCAAAAGCAGATTTTGAAACGCTTTGCAGCCGACTGACCGGAGCGCGCAGCCTGTATCTCTGCGGAAAAAAAGAAAACTAAGCCAAGTGTGCGTATTGAGCAATTTCCGCTTGCCTTTTCGCACATCATTTTACAGTCAAACGGCTTTCAGAGACCGACAAAATGCACGAGAAAGAGCTTTTTTAACGACTTTTTTTTTACTTTTCCATGCGATGCGGAATCCTTGACACCCAAATGCAGACATGGTATAATAATTTTAATGAAACCCTCTTTTGGCATCGACCGTTCGGTCATTTCGGCGCCAAGCAATTGTTTCTCGCTTTTCACTGCACATGTCCATGGCTCTCAGGCTTGAGCACAGCGCAGCCCGCGCCGCATGGCATGCACGATTTACAAGGTTTTCTGCAACCGACGGATTTGTGGAGCACCACAGGGGAGCAGAAAATGATATGCCGACCGTCTGGGCACGCTTACATTTTTACAGGTAAGTTGTGCCATTTTTTATTTATATACTTAATTTTATGGAGGAAAGGTATGAAAAAAGTTGCAGTCATCATGGGCAGTGACAGCGATCTGCCTATCGTTGAAAAGGCCATTTTCACGCTTCGGGATTTTGAAGTGCCCTATGAGGTACACGTCTATTCCGCGCACAGAACGCCGGGAGAAGCGAAACGTTTCACGGAAACCGCGCGCGAGCACGGTTTTGGCGTGATTATTGCCGCCGCCGGCATGGCCGCGCATCTTGCGGGCGCGATTGCGGCAAATACGACGCTGCCTGTAATCGGCATTCCGATCAAATCCAATACGCTCAACGGCGTTGACGCTCTGTTTTCCACCGTGCAGATGCCAAGCGGCATTCCTGTAGCCGCGGTTGCGATTGACGGGGCTGTAAACGCCGCTTTGCTTTCGATTCAAATTCTTGCGGTAACCGACGAAAACCTTGCCGAAAAACTGGCCGAAAAACGCGCCGCAGACAAGCAAAAAGTCCTTTCCAAAAATGCTGCGGTTGAAGAGAAATACAATCACTGAGTAATCTATAATTTAAAGGAAAAGCAAAATGAGTAATTTAAGAGAAGAATGCGGCGTATTCGGCGTTTATTCCCCCAATACCGCCGATCTGGCACGCACTGCGTATTACGGACTGTTCGCACTTCAGCACCGCGGACAGGAAAGCTGCGGAATTGTCGTCAATGATGACGGCATTTTCCGCACACACAAAGACAACGGTCTTGTAAACGACATTTTTACCCCCGAAGTAATCGAAACGCTCGGAGAGGGAAAAATCGCCGTTGGACACGTTCGCTACGGCACGACCGGATCCAAGGCTCGCGTAAACGCGCAGCCGATTGTCGTCAATCATATCAAGGGACATATGGCGCTGGCGCACAACGGAAATTTGACCAATTCCTATGAATTACGCGCCGCGCTGGAAATGGAGGGATCCATTTTCCACACAACGAGCGATACCGAAGTCATTTCCTATATGATTACCAAAGAACGGATAAACGCTCCCTCTATTGAGGAAGCCGTCAACCGCGCCATGACGAAACTGGAGGGCGCTTATTCGCTCGTCATCATGTCTCCCTCCAAGCTGATCGCCGTCCGGGATGAAAACGGAATGCGGCCGCTTTGCTACGGAAAAACGCCGGACGGCGCCTATGTCATCGCCTCGGAAAGCTGCGCGCTCGACGCAGTCGGCGCGGCGCTTGTGCGTGATCTGGAGCCGGGGGAAATTTTGGTTTTCGATGCAAACGGCATTCGCAGCATCCGCGACCACTGTGAAAAAAAGCCCTCCGCGCTCTGTGTGTTTGAATATATTTATTTCGCCCGTCCCGATTCCGTAATCGACGGCTGTTCGGTGCACACTGCGCGTCTGCGTGCAGGCGCATTTCTTGCCCTGGAGCACCCTGTTCAGGCTGACGTGGTCATCGGCGTACCCGACTCCGGCATTGACGCCGCCATCGGGTACTCCAAACAGTCGGGCATTCCGTATGAGATTGGTTTTATCAAAAACAAATATATCGGACGTACTTTTATCGCCCCAGGGCAAAAGAGCCGTGAGGACAAGGTAAGGATTAAACTCAATCCGATTCCGGAAGTTGTACGCGACAAACGCATCGTCCTGATCGATGACTCGATTGTCCGCGGCACGACCAGCGCGCGCATCGTGCGTCTTTTGCGCGAAGCCGGCGCAAAGGAGATCCATATGCGGGTATCCGCACCGCCGTTTTTGAACCCCTGCTATTACGGCACCGACATTGATTCACGTGAAAATCTGATCGCATGTCATCACACTGTAGAGGAGACGGCAAACATAATCGGCGTCGATTCGCTCGGATACCTCAGCGTGGAGAGTGTGGACAAGCTGGCCTACGGCGTAAACGGTAAGGGCTACTGCGCCGCCTGTTTTACCGGCGCCTATCCCACGAATATCCCGTCCGAAACCCATACAAACCGGTTTGAAAATAAAATTTCCGAAAGCGGAAAAGATGAATAAGCTTGCAAAGACAAGGAGGACAACATGAAAAATTCAAAATCCGAAAGCTACGCCGCCGCCGGCGTGGACATCACCGCCGGCTACCGCGCCGTAGAATTGATGAAACAGCATGTTGCGCGCACGATGACAAGCGGCGTCTGTTCGGACGTCGGCGGATTCGGCGGCCTGTTTGAGTTCGATACGCGCGGAATGGAACGTCCCGTCCTTGTCAGCGGCACGGACGGCGTCGGCACCAAGCTGAAACTCGCTTTTTTAATGGACAAGCATGATACCGTCGGTATCGACTGCGTGGCTATGTGCGTCAACGACATTATCTGCTGCGGCGCAAAGCCTCTCTTCTTTTTAGACTACATCGCCTGCGGTAAAAATGTGCCCGAACGCATTGCGGACATCGTCAAAGGCGTGGCGGAGGGCTGCGTACAGTCAGGCGCCGCGCTAATCGGCGGCGAAACGGCTGAAATGCCTGGGTTTTATCCCGAAAACGAATATGACCTCGCCGGTTTTGCGGTGGGCGCGGTTGACAAATCCAAAATCATCGACAACAAACGCATGAAAATCGGCGATATTATCATTGCGCTCCCGTCGAGCGGCGTACATTCCAACGGCTTTTCTCTGGTCAGGAAAGTCTTTGACGTGGAAAACAGCGATATTCGCACCCCGAACGCTGCGCTCGGCGGAAAATCCATCGGCGAAACACTGCTCGCCCCTACAAAAATCTATGTCAAACCGATGCTGGAACTTATGAGCGCGGTCGATATACACGGCGTCTCTCATATCACAGGCGGCGGTTTTTATGAAAATATTCCGCGCAGCATTCCGGACGGACTCGGCGCAAAAATCCAAAGAAGCGCAATCCGCGTACTGCCTATTTTCAATCTCATTGCAAGTGTCGGCGGTATTCCGGAGCGCGATATGTTTAATACCTTTAATATGGGCGTCGGCATGAGCGTCGTCGTTCCGGCTGCGGATGCAGACCGTGCGCTTTCCACTCTGCGTGCACTGGGCGAAGACGCCTATATCATCGGTGAAATTATCGGAAGCGAGGACAAAATCACGATATGCTGAAAGCAAAAATCGCGGTCTTAGTCTCGGGCGGCGGTACCAATCTGCAGGCGCTGATCGACGCTCAAAAAAGCGGCGTTCTGAAAAGCGGCGTTATCGAACTGGTCATTTCCAATAAAGCGGACGCTTACGCGCTCACCCGCGCCAGCGCTGCGGGCATCAAAATCGCGGTCATCTCCAAAAAAGACTGCGGCGGCGCTGAAGATTTTGAAGAAAAGCTAATCGAGCTTTTACATGAACAAAATATCGACCTTGTTATACTGGCCGGTTTTATGTGCATTCTATCCGAGAAGTTTATCGGCGCATTCCGGGATCGAATCATCAACGTGCATCCGTCTTTGATCCCGTCTTTCTGTGGGAAGGGATATTACGGCCTCAAAGTACATGAGGCCGCGCTCGCATACGGCGTAAAAATCACGGGTGCAACCGTGCATTTTGTAAACGAAATTCCGGACGGCGGCAAAATCATTATGCAAAAAGCGGTATCCATCCGCAAATGCGATACGCCGGAAATTCTGCAGCAGCGCGTCATGCGCCAGGCGGAATGGGTCATTCTGCCCCGTGCGGCCGAGCGGGTCTGCGCGGATATCCTGAAAGAGAAAATTTGACAAACAGCGGAGGAAGCTTATGAACATACTGGTCGTAGGCGGAGGTGGACGTGAGCACGCCATTATCAAAAAGCTCAAAGAAAATCAAACTATAAACAAACTATACGCGCTTCCCGGAAACGGCGGTATTGCAGCCGACGCCGAATGCGTTTCAATTGATGCAAAGAACATTGACGGGATTGTACGCTTTGCAACCGAGCACGCCATTGATTATGCGGTTATCGCGCCGGACGATCCGCTAGTGCTTGGCGCCGTCGATATGCTGGAACAGGCGGGTATTCCCTGCTTTGGTCCGACACGTGCGGCGGCGGCCATTGAGGGAAGCAAAATTTTTGCAAAAAATTTGATGAAAAAGTACCGTATCCCAACTGCGGCTTATGCAGTCTTTGACAAAATGGAGACGGCGCTCGCCTATCTGGAATCCGCGCCCCTGCCGACGGTAATCAAAGCCGACGGGCTTGCGCTCGGCAAAGGCGTTGTCATCGCCGAAACGAAAGAAGAAGCCATGACGACGGTACGTTCCATGATGGAGGACAAAGTTTTCGGGGAAAGCGGCAGTCGTATTGTTATTGAAGAATTTTTAAGCGGCCCCGAAGTATCGGTACTCGCTTTCACCGACGGAAAAATTGTCGTTCCGATGGTCTCCTCCATGGATCACAAGCGCGCGCTTGACGGAGATTGCGGTCTGAACACCGGCGGTATGGGCACAATCGCTCCCAATCCTTTTTATACAAAAGAAATAGCCGCGCTCTGCATGGAAACAATCTTCAAGCCGACAATCGATGCCATGCGTGCAGAGGGACGCACTTTCCGCGGATGCCTTTATTTCGGCCTCATGCTGACCGCCGACGGTCCGAAAGTGATCGAATACAACTGCCGCTTCGGCGATCCGGAAACGCAGGTCGTACTTCCGCTTTTAAAAAGCGATCTGCTTGAAATCATGCAGGCAACGACAAACGGCACGCTTTCGCCTGACATGGTCAAATTTTCCGACGGATGCGCCGCCTGCGTCATTATGGCCTCCGGAGGATATCCGAAAAGCTATCCAAGCGGCTACCCAATCGACATTCCCACAGAGCTTTTGGATTCGGTGTATGTCGCGGGTGCAAAACTTGAGGACGGTACGCTGAAAACGTCCGGCGGACGCGTACTCGGCGTCTGTGCGACCGGTGAAACGCTGAAAGACGCGCTAAAAGCAGCCTATCAAAAAGTAGAGCGGATTCATTTCAAAGACGCCCACTATCGCCGGGACATCGGCGCAAGAGCGCTTGCAGCGTCGGAGGAGAACTGATGGTTTACAGAGTATTTGTAGAAAAAAAGAAAGAACTCGCCAATGAAGCGGCCGCGCTGTGCGCCGACGCACGCACATTGCTCGGCGTCTCAGCGCTCGAAGATGTGCGCATCTTCAACCGCTATGACGTGGAAAATATAGACGAAGCGCTGTTTGAATATGCAAAGCGCACCGTTTTTTCGGAGCCGCAGCTTGATCTTGTCAGCGATGAACCCGATCTCACGGGCGCTACTGCTTTTGCGGTAGAATATCTGCCCGGACAGTTTGACCAGCGCGCGGACAGCGCGGCGCAGTGCATTCAGATCATTTCATGCGGCGAGCGGCCGCTTGTGCGCACAGCAAAGCTTTATCTCTTATACGGCGCTCTGTCCGAAGCGGAAATCGAGCGCATCAAAAAATATGTCATCAACCCGGTGGAAGCGCGTGAAGCTTCCTTAGCCTCCTTTGAAACGCTCCGAGCCGATTGGAAAATTCCGACCAACGTCGAAACGCTCGACGGCTTCTGCAATATGGAAGAAAAGGCGCTTGCGCCCTTTATCCGAGAATACGGGCTTGCGATGGACGAAAACGACCTCGCATTCTGCCGAAACTACTTTAAAAATGAACGCCGCGATCCTACCATTACCGAACTTCGCATGATCGACACTTATTGGTCGGATCACTGCCGTCATACAACCTTTTTGACAACGCTCGATCATGTAACCTTTGAGGACAGGCTTCTTGAGGATACCTATAAACAGTATCTTCATGTGCGTGAAGAACTCGGACGCAAAAAACCGGTCTGCCTGATGGACATTGCGACCATTGCAGTTCGCCATCTGCGCGCAACCGGTATGCTGAACAAGCTCGATGAGTCCGATGAGATCAACGCCTGTACGGTAAAAATGACCGTCACAGTAGACGGAAAAGAAGAACCGTGGCTTCTTCTTTTCAAAAATGAAACGCACAATCATCCGACCGAGATTGAACCGTTCGGCGGCGCGGCGACCTGCATCGGCGGCGCAATCCGCGACCCGCTGTCCGGTCGTGCCTATGTGTACGGCGCAATGCGCGTCACCGGCGCGGCCAATCCGCTTCGTCCGGTAGAGGAAACGCTCCCCGGCAAGCTGCCTCAGCGTAAAATTGTCACGACAGCGGCGGCTGGCTATTCCTCCTACGGAAACCAGATCGGACTTGCAACCGGCATTGTCGATGAAATCTATCACGACGGCTACGCCGCAAAGCGTATGGAAATCGGTGCGGTCGTTGCCGCTGCGCCGGCCAAGAACGTTCGCCGGGAATACCCTGCTCCGGGTGATCTTGTCGTTCTGCTCGGCGGCAGAACCGGCCGCGACGGCTGCGGCGGCGCAACCGGCTCTTCCAAGTCGCACAATCTGCACTCGCTTGAAAGCTGCGGCGCCGAAGTGCAAAAGGGCAACGCGCCCGAAGAACGCAAATTGCAGCGTCTGTTCCGAAACGGCGAAGCCTGCCGTATGATTAAGCGCTGCAACGATTTCGGCGCGGGCGGCGTTTCAGTTGCCGTCGGAGAACTGGCCGACGGCCTGGAAATCGACTTAAACAAAGTCACGAAAAAATATGAAGGACTGGACGGCACCGAACTTGCAATCAGCGAATCGCAGGAGCGCATGGCTGTCGTAATCGCACCCGAAAACCGCGAGCGCTTTTTTGAAATTGCGGTTTCCGAAAATCTGGAAGCAACCGTTATTGCCGCCGTCAAGGCGGAACCCCGCCTGACCATGCACTGGAACGGGAAAACAATTGTAGATATTTCACGCGATTTTTTGAATTCCAACGGTGCAGAAAAACATATGGATGCGGTTGTCACAGCGCCCGAAGCCTTTGAAAAAACCATTCCCAAAGATTTCCGAACCGGAATTTGCGATTTAGCGGAAGACCTCAATATCTGCTCGAAACGCGGACTTTCCGAGCGTTTTGACTCTACCATCGGCGCAGGTACGGTTCTGATGCCGCTTGGAGGCAAGTATCAGCAAACGCCGATCCAGGCCATGGTGCAAAAAATCTCGCTGGAGCGCGGAAATACGGACGACTGCTCGCTGATGGCTTATGGTTACAACCCGTTTATTACCGAAAAAAGTCCCTATCACGGCGCTTATCTCGCCGTTGCGGAATCGGTTGCAAAACTGATCGCCTCCGGCGCGGCGTTCCGGGATGTATATCTCACATTCCAGGAATATTTTGAACGGCTCGGCCGCGACTCAAAACGCTGGGGCCGTCCCGCAGCCGCTCTGCTCGGCGCGTTCCGCGCGCAGATGGAACTCGGTATCGGCGCAATCGGCGGCAAGGACTCCATGAGCGGTTCTTTTGAAAGCCTGGACGTTCCTCCTACCTTGGTTTCGTTTGCGGTAACCACCTCCAAAACCGGACATATTCTTTCGCCCGAATTCAAAGCTGCGGGACGCCGCGTCGTTCTGCTTGCGCCCGAATACGGCAGCGACGGTCTGCCCAAAGCAAAATCTCTAATTGAACTCTTTGACAAGGTCACGGCGCTGATGCGCACAGGCAAGGTCTCTGCGGCGTGGACGCCCGGATACGGCGGCGTTGCCGAAGCGATTTTGAAAATGTGCTTCGGCAATATGCTTGGCTTCAAGTTTGAAGATGCGCTTTCGCTTGAACTGCTCTTCGGCTATCGCTACGGCGCATTTGTATTGGAGCTTACCGACAGCGACGAGATCGGAACGCTGATTGGTACCACGACGCAAAACGGAACCATCGTATACGGCGACGCCGAGCTTTCGCTTGAAAAGCTGCTCGGCACATATGAAAACAAGCTGGAAAGCGTGTTCCCATGCGGGCTTTCGGCAAAACCGGAAACGGTTCCGAACTTCGCGTTTGAAGCAGCCGCGGATCACCGTGCACCCGCGCTGAAAATTGCAAAGCCGCGCGTCATCATTCCGGTATTTCCCGGAACAAACTGCGAATTTGACTCGGCGCGCGCCATGCGGGAAGCGGGCGCCGACGCGGAAATCTTTGTCATCAACAACCTCACGTCAGACGGTATTTCGCGCAGCGTTGAAACTTTCGCGCAAAAGGTCGCGGATTCGCAGATCATTTTCATTCCCGGCGGATTTTCCGGCGGCGATGAGCCCGACGGTTCCGGCAAATTCATCACGGCATTCTTCCGCAGCGGCGCGGTTAAAGCTTCAGTCGAGGATCTGCTTGAGCGGCGCGACGGCCTCGTCTGCGGTATCTGCAACGGGTTCCAGGCGCTGATTAAGCTGGGACTTGTTCCGTTTGGAAAAATCGTAGACACCGATGAAAACTGCCCGACGCTGACCTACAACACCATCGGGCGCCACCAGTCGCGCATTGTGCGAACACGGATCGCCTCCAACATGTCGCCCTGGCTCAGCGAAACGCAGGTCGGCGATATCTATCTTGTTCCGATTTCCCACGGCGAGGGACGTTTCTTAGCAAGCGACGACGTCATTGCAAACCTCGCAAAGAACGGACAAATCGCAACGCAGTATGCCGATTTGGACGGACACGCAACCATGGACATCCGCTATAATCCCAACGGTTCCATAGCGGCTATTGAAGGCATTACCTCGCCGGACGGACGTGTATTCGGAAAAATGGGACATGCGGAACGCATCGGAAAAGATCTTTATAAAAATGTATACGGCGACTACGATATCAAAATGTTTAAATCGGCTGTAAAGTACTTTAATTCATAATCGTCTTTGAAAAAGGAGCGTACCATGAAGTATCTTTCGGATATTGAAATCGCGCAGAACTGCCGGATGAAACCGATTTCCGAAATCACCGCCGAAGCGGGTATTGCGGAAAAATATGTAGAACAGTACGGTCGGTATAAAGCAAAAATCGACCTTTCCCTGCTAAATGAAACCGACCGCGCAGACGGAAAACTGATCCTCGTCACCGCGATTACGCCTACGCCTGCGGGCGAGGGCAAAACGACGACGACCATCGGTCTTGCGGACGGACTGAAAAAAATCGGTAAGCGCGTGACCGTCGCGCTCCGCGAGCCCTCGCTCGGTCCTGTATTTGGTATCAAAGGCGGCGCGGCGGGCGGCGGATATGCGCAGGTCGTACCGATGGAGGACATTAATCTCCACTTTACCGGAGATTTTCACGCAATCGGCGCGGCAAACAATCTGCTTGCCGCCATGGTGGACAATCATATCCATCAGGGAAACGCGCTCGGCATTGACACGCGCAAGATCACATGGAAGCGCTGCGTTGATATGAACGACCGGCAGCTTCGCAACATTGTGGACGGTCTCGGCGGCCGTGTCAACGGCGTACCGCGCGAAGACGGCTTTGACATTACCGTCGCTTCTGAAATTATGGCTGTGCTCTGCCTTTCCTCCTCCATTGCCGATTTAAAGCAAAAACTTGCTCAAATCATTATCGGCTACACATCCGATGACAAGCCGATACGCTGCGGCGACCTGCACGCGGAGGGAGCCATGACCGCGCTTTTGCGGGACGCGCTCAAGCCGAACCTTGTGCAGACGCTTGAGGGGACGCCCGCGTTCGTACACGGCGGTCCCTTTGCCAATATTGCGCACGGCTGCAACTCCGTCATGGCAACGCGCATGGCGATGAAGCTCGGCGATTACACCGTCACAGAGGCGGGATTTGGGGCGGATCTCGGCGCGGAGAAATTTTTGGACATCAAATGCCGCCTTGCAGGACTTGTCCCGTCCGCAGTCGTCATTGTTGCGACCATTCGTGCACTGAAAATGCACGGCGGCATGTCGAAAAGCGAACTCGGTAGCGAGAATCTCGAAGCGCTCAAGCGCGGTATGCCCAATCTGCTCCGCCATGTTTCCAATATTCAAAACGTCTATAAGCTGCCGCTTGTGGTCGCGCTCAACCGTTTCCCCACCGATACCGATGCGGAAATTGCGCTGGTTTTGGAACAGTGCCGCGCCCTCGGCGTCAATGCGATTCTCTCTGACGTATGGGCCAAAGGCGGCGAGGGGGGGATCGATCTTGCGAACGAAGTGGTTCGCCTTTGCGAAATGCCAAACGATTTTTCATTTTCATACTCGCTTGACTGCTCCATTGAGGAAAAAATTGAAGCGGTCGTCAGACGCATATACGGCGGCACGGGTATCTCCGTAGCGCCCGCCGCAAAAAAGCAAATTGATATGCTCACCGAACTCGGATACGGCAATCTGCCTATTTGCATTGCCAAAACGCAGTACAGCTTCTCGGATGATCCCAAATTGCTCGGTGCGCCGGAAAACTTCACGGTCAGCGTGAAAAATGTAAAAATCTCCGCAGGCGCTGGCTTTATCGTTGTTCTGACCGGCGATATTATGACCATGCCCGGACTTCCGCGCGTACCCGCCGCAGAGAAGATTGATATAGATGAAAACGGAAAAATCTGCGGACTGTTTTAACAAAAAATAAATAAGAACAGGGGAACGCAAAATGCGTTTCCCTGTTCTGCATCTTAGAGCATATAGATTCTCCATCCCCTAAAAGCGCATCCAAACAATAAAGAAACGCGGAGTCAATCTCAAAAGAAGAAATGCTGCAAATGTCAGACAAACCCAATTTTACTATTTTCTATAAACTTTGGGGTTCACTTTAAAATAGGGGGGAATTTTTTCTTAGCGAAACTGAAATCCGATAGCTATATGACATTGACGATTACATGCGTCTTTTTTGCATTTCTGCTACCCGTTATATAATTTCAGTTATATTTTATTCAAAAATCTGTCTGGCGCGTTTA
The DNA here is from genome assembly GCA_958414825.1 of uncultured Eubacteriales bacterium. Classification (GTDB taxonomy): domain Bacteria; phylum Bacillota; class Clostridia; order Oscillospirales; family CAG-272; genus UMGS902. The sequence goes on from CATYXQ010000005.1 coordinate 21,028, forward strand.
TTGAGTGCAAACAGCAAAAGCATACCGAGGCCGTATACGGAAATCACCTCGCCCGCGCCCACCGTAACCATTAAATACCACCATGCATCGGACATGCCGTAAGCAAATCGAAGCACAAAGGGCACAATCAGCATATTTGCAAGCACAGTAGGCAGGGGAACCAACCATTTATACCGCCGCAAACCGTATGCCAAAAATGCGCCGATCAGCGTGGCCAAGCTGCCAAAAATCACATCCCAAAGCGCCGCGCCGGTCAAAAAATTGGCCAGAATACAGCCGATAAACACGCCCGGAATCGCGGCAGGCGTAAAATAGGGCAATATGCACAGCGCCTCTGAAAAGCGCACCTGCACAGCGCCGCTTGAAAGTCCCATCAACGCGGCAAGACAGGTAAGTACGACATAGAGCGCGGCAATCACCGCCCCCTGACAGAGAAATTTGCTTTTTTGTTTCATTTTCTTATCTCCTAGTTTTGTTTTATGTGAGGAGGATTTCGAACTCACAAAAATTATTTTACCATATTTACCGCACAATTACAAGGCTTTTCAGGGTTGATCTTCGAGAAATATCTCATTTTTATTCTGATTGTAAACAACAACTTTTTTTTTGAAAGAGTTAAAATTTTGCATTGTCCAATTTTCAGCAATATGGTATAATTTAAGTAAGAAAAAAGGATTTAAATAAAGCGAGGTAAACAATGAAAAAATTTTTAGCATTACTGTTTGCGTTGATATTGGTATGTTTTTTCACCTCCTGCGGTGAAAAAACACCCGTCCCCTCCTCCGATATTGGTTCTGCCGATGGAACTGAACCGAACCAAACGGAACAAACCGAACCGCCTGTTCATACGGAAATAATCTATGTGCACTCTGGCATCGGAAGCGATGAAGCTGCGGGGAATAATCCGGACGCGCCGCTGAAAACCCTTCCGTGCGCAATTCAGAAATTAAAAGAAATCGGCGGACAAATCGTGATTATGGACGCCTATACGATTTCCTCCGAACTTACCGAACCGATACATACCGCACCGATTACAATTACCACAAACGACGGCAACACCGACTATGGAAAAGACGGAGCCATGCTGGCATTCGGCAATGCGCTTCGCTACCAGATCGGCGGAGACACGACCTTTGAGAATATTCAAATCAACTTTGCAGGCACGCTCAACTTTGTGGCAAACTATAACTATGTTACTTTTGGCCAAAACGTCATAACCAAAAATACAAGCGCCGGAAACGGAATCTATGTTATCGGCGGTTATCAAAGTCCGAACAACGATGTAGATGTGTCCAGAAATTCCCACATTACAATTCAGAGCGGAACATTTTATGCCGTCGCCGGCGGTACAAGACAAGTCGCCTCCGGCGCGAAGAATATGACCTTTACCGGAACGCACTACATTGATATTTCCGGCGGCACCGTCTCTAAAGTATACGGCGGATCGCTGGAAAGACAGTATTCCAACAACGCCAACATTACCGTCAGCGGCGGTACGGTCAAGCAATTGTTTACAGGCGGTGACGCCACCCGCCGACTCAACGGCAATGCAACCGTTACGCTTTCCGGCGGTACCGTCGATCAGTTAAACATCAACAACGTTGTCGGCGCAGCGAATGTACATCTGACAGGAACAAACGTCAAAAGCGTTTCTGTCTCCTACGCCAACACGGAAATTACCGAACTTGCAAAAAAATCGGGCGCTATAAAAACCCTTCATTACAATGCGCTTTTCTATGAGCCGACCTTTATCGAATCAATCGGCGCAAAATTTGACGCGACAACGAATATTACCAAAATTTATGCGAAAGAGGGCGCTAACGGCACCGGCGCTTCTGAAACCGATCCTGCTTCTTTTTCCGATGCGTTTGCCAAAGCAGCGAAAATGGGCGGTGAAATCGCAGTCATCGACTCCATCGAAATTAAAAACTTTACAGAACCTGCGCACAGCGATAAAATTCTGATTAAAGGCGCTGCCAAAGACAGTTCGCTTCTGATCAGCGGCGTCTATACCCTGGGCGGTGAAACCGCTTTTGAAAAAATCACACTGGACGCGGATAAATCCACACTGAACGCCGAAAGCGGCACTTTAACAATCAAAGACAGCGTTACCATGTCCGGCAAAGCGGATGTAAACGGTTCCGCCGTACTGCAAAGCGGTACTTTCGGCGTCGTAAACGGCGGCAATTCCGATGCGGTTATCGTCATAAACGGCGCAAATGCAGACACGGTAATCGGCGGAACGGCGTCGGCCGATATTGAAATCACTGACGGCTCGATCGGTACGCTGAAAACCACGGAGGACGCCATTCGGCGCTTCCGTCTGAATATCAGCGGAGGCAATATACAGAAACTTGAATTCAACAATGTAAGCGAAAAACTGGAAATCATCCTGTACGGTGGCAAAATCGCTTCTTATGCTGTAAACGGCAATAATGTACAGGGTACGGCCAAATTGAACGAAGCATTTTACAAACTGACCGACCTAGGCGCTGCGGCTTCCCTGTTCACTGTGGACAATGAACAGGTCGTCTACCTCATGAACGGCGGTACGGGCAACGGAACGGCGCCCACCATGCCGTTTGGCAATCTGAAAGACGCATATGCCGCACTCCCGAACGGCGGCGTAATCGTCATCTGCGGTCCGTATACCCTCGACAGCGTACAGAACAATTTGAAGAATACATCCAAGATCACCATTACCTCCGTATATGGCGATACGGACTATGCAAAAACAAACAGCGCGAATTTCCAATTCGGCGCGGATTTCTACTGCGGCGGTGAAACCGAATTTCGCGACATCACGCTGATTTGTGCGAAACGCTACTGTTCGCTGTACGCAAACGGAAACAAACTCACGCTTGGCGACAACATCATAAGCGAGCAGCACAGCAGCGTAAATACCTATCTTTCCGTAATGGGCGGAGGTACGCAGGGACTTTCCTCCACGAATCTGACCATCAACAGCGGTAAATGGCAAAGAGTACGCGGCGGCAACGCCAAAGACGCGGCGAATATGACCGTAAACCTCACCGTAAACGGCGGCGAATTTGTCGAACCGGTAACGCTTGGAAGCGGCGCTGCGCACAGCGGCGATATTCGCGCGGAAATTAACGGCGGCATCTTCTACCAGGGGATTTTCGCATCTACACTGGAAGCAACCAATCTTTCGGTGAATTCAAATGTTACACTTACGATAAACGGCGGCACTGTTTACGGCACCGTTGCCCCGGCTCGCAAAAAACTTGGCACCTATACTGGCAGCTATACCGTCTATATCAACGGCGGCGAATTTGCCCATCTCACTGACCTTACGGGCACAGACGGTATGACCGGAACCATGACAAGTTCTCTGCATGTCGGAGTCGGCGTTGACATCAATGCAAAAGAAACCGGCGCTATGTCCTTTACCAATCCGATCCGTTCAAATGGCGCCGATCCATGGCTCTTTTACCATGACGGCAACTATTATTACATTGCAACGGCCGGCTCACAGCTGACGCTGTACAAAGCGGCCAACATCGGCGATCTTCCCCACGCAGCCGGACAAATGATTTATAAACCCGAAGCCGGGAAACCATGGTCTAAGAACCTCTGGTCCCCTGAGATCCATTATTTCGGGCCTGAAGATTTCGGCGAGGAATACGCCGGTTGGTATTGCTTTATTGCCTGCGATGACGGCGACAATACAAATCACCGCATGTACGTGATCAAATGCCTCACAGACGACCTTATGGGGGCGTGGGGACATCCGCTTACCGGAGAAGAAAACGTACCGATTAAAGTAGAAAGCCCAGACGTTCCCGAACTGACTAACGATACATGGGCGGCCGGTCAGACGGTGATTCGCATCGACGGTCAGCTTTACACCATGTGGGTCGGCGAAACCGGCCGCGGCACATCGGATTTCCATCAGACAATCAATATTGCAAAGTTGTCTAACCCGTGGACGATCACCAAATCATACGGCGTCATCTGCGTGCCGGAATATTCTTGGGAAAAAGGCGGCGCAGACGGGATTCGGCCTCAGGTTGTTGAAGGCGGCACGGCTGTATACGGCAGCGACGGGTCAGTATACGTCGTTTACTCAGGAAGTGGATATTGGACAACCGAATATAAGCTCGGCCAACTCAAATATCTCGGCGGAGATCCGCTCGACATCAAAAACTGGGAAAAACTTCCGACCCCGATTTTCTCAAAATCGAACGAACTTAACGGCTGCGGTCATGCATCCTATGTAACCGATACGGACGGCCAGGGATGGATCTGCTATCACGCATACCTCGGTACAGACACCTCAAGCGGTCGCTATGCGTTTGTTGAACCCTACACTGCCGATAAAAACGGCGTTGTGATCGGAAACGGCACAAAGCACCCCGAAAGTCCCTCAAAGACCTATACCGTTAATGTCAATCCAAGACCTCTGGCGGAAAAAATCAGCAACTTTGGTTCTATCGAAAAGTAAAAACCACAAACAATCGTAAAATACAAAAATGCGGAAGACATCCGGAAACGCTGCACATTTTAAAAAACGGCTGCGCTCCCGGACGTCTTCCTTTTTAAACGATTGACTGCACGTTTTCCCGCGTTCCGTCAAATTTTACTTTCATGAGGTAAGCCTATGAATCCTATTTTTAAGCGCTTTGCCAAATGGACACTCTGTCTGTGTATGTTCTCGCTGTGCGCTTTACTTGCATTTTTCGCCTTTCAAATAAATGCATCTGCGGCAAGCACAGAGGAAATCGTTATTTATGTCGATTCTAAAACCGGTAATGACGAAGCGGCCGGCACTACATCGGAAATGCCGCTCAAAACACTCTCCGGCGCAATCGACCAATTAAAGGACAGCGGCGGGCGCATCGTTGTCATGAACGCCTATACGTTCTCCTCCGTTATGACCGAACCCAAGCATACCGGTACAATCACGATCACCTCAAACGACAATGTGACCGACTATGGAAAAAGCGGCGCAAAGCTCATTTTCGGCAATACGCTTCGCTACATACTAAACGGCAATACCGTATTTGAAGACATCCAAATTGAATTCGGAAACACGCTCAACTTTATAGCCAATTATAACCGCATTACCTTTGGAACGGGCGTCACAACCCAAAACACGGGATCAGGCGACGGCGTTTATATCGTCGGCGGTTACCAGAACCCGTCAAATGATGTGGATATAACAAAAGACTCGCATATTACAATTCAAAGCGGTACATTTTTCACCGTAATCGGCGGATCGAGGCACATCGCGCCCGGCGCGGATAACATGGCTTTTACCGGTACACATTACATTGATATTTCCGGCGGTATAATTTCTAAGGTGTACGGCGCTTCTATGGAGCGTCAATACTCCAATCATGCAAAAATCACAGTCAGCGGCGGAAGAATCAACCAACTGTTCACAGGCGGCGATATTTCCCGCAGACTAAACGGGAACGCGCTTTTAACACTTTCAGGCGGAACCATCAATCAACTGCATATCAACAACGTTATTGGAAAAGCCGACGTGTATCTGACCGGCGCAACCGTCAAAAAAGCCACGGTGTCCTACAATAATTCGGAAGTTACCGAACTTGCAAGAAAGTCCAACAAGCCAAAAACGCTTTATTACAACGCGCTCTTTTACGAACCCTCGCAAATCGGGCTTGTTGCACCGGATTTTGATACGGCGGTCAATATTACAAAGGTGTACGCAAAAGACGGCGCCAACGGAACCGGCGCTTCCCTCTCCTCCCCTGCATCTTTTGCCGACGCATTTGCAGAAGCGGCAAAAATGGGCGGTGAAATCGCAGTTATCGGCGCCATCCAAATCCATGATTTTTCGGAACCCGAACACAGCGCCGACGTGCAGATCACCGGTACAGATCAAGGCGGTGCACTCATCGTCGGAGGCATTTACACGCTGAACGGTAAAACGACATTTGAGAATATCACGCTTAGAGCAAATCAATGCGCATTCGACGCCCAAAACGGATACCTTATCATTCAGGATACCGTCGCCATGTCCGGTAAAGCCGATGTAACCGGTTCCGCCGCGCTGTACACCGGTATTTTCGGAACGATCGGAGGAGGCAATGCAAACGCATCCATCACGCTGGACGGCGCGATCGCGGACACGATTGTCGGCGGTACAAAATCGGCCGACATTGAAATCATCAGCGGAATCGTCAATACTGTCAAAACCACCGACAGTAAAATCAAGCGTTTCTTTCTCAACATCAGCGGCGGCAATATACAGAAGCTGGAATTTAACAACGTTACAGAAGAGCTTGATCTCATCCTGTACGGAGGCAAAATCGATACCTATATACTGAGCGGCAAATGTGTACCGGGCACGCTCAAGCTAAACCAATCACACTACACTCTTTCCGACCTCGGTGATGCCGCATCTCTATTTTCAATCTGTGAGGAAAATGTGGTCTATCTTGCAAACGGCGGCGACGGCAACGGTATGACGCCCTCGCAGCCGCTCGGCAGTCTCAAAGACGCTTATACCGCCCTGCCAAACGGAGGCGTTGTTGTAGTATGCGGCGATTACACGGTAAGCGAAGTTTTTCTCAACGCGGCAAATTCTTCCAAAATTACCATTACCTCTGTATACGACGGCATAGACTATGCAAAGTCAAACGATGCCAAACTGCATTTTCAGGCCAATTTCTATTGCGGAGGTGAAACCGAATTTCACGACATCACGCTTGTATGTGAAAAAAACTACGGCGCGCTTTACGGAAACGGTCACAAGCTGACGCTTGGCAAACATATTACCTGTGAAAAAGCCGCCAATATCAACACATATCTCTCTATTATGGGCGGCGGCGCCTCTTCAATCAGCCGCCCCCAAACCGATCTGACCATCAGTAGCGGCAAATGGCAAAGAGTGCGCGGCGGCAACGCAACCAACGGCAGCAAAACGCTTAAAGTCCGTTTGACTGTCAACGGCGGAGAATTTTTTGAACGGCTTACGCTCGGCGGAGCGCTTTCGCACAACGGCGACATTCATGCCGAAATCAACGGAGGCACTTTCTACCAGGGGATATTTGCCTCTACGCTGGATTCAAACAATCTTTCGCTAAATTCAAATATTACGCTTACCATCAACGGCGGAACTGTTTATGGTACCATCGCTGCGGCCAGCACAAAGCTCGGAACGTATAAAGGCAGCTATAACGTCTGCATCAACGGAGGCGAATTTGCCCATGTTACCGACTTTCTCGGCACAGAAGATCTAAACGGCGGTATGACGAGTACGCTGTACTATGCTTCCGATATTGACATCCGCGAAAACGAAACCGGCTCCATGTCCTTTACCAATCCGATCCGTTCAAACGGTGCAGATCCCTGGCTGTTCTTTCATGACGGCAATTACTACTATATCGCTACCACCGGATCGCAGTTAAAACTGTATAAAGCGGCAAACATCGGCGATTTAAAATATGATCCCGGAAAGCTAATCTACAAACCGGCTGAGGGGACAATGTGGTCGAAAAGCCTCTGGTCACCCGAAATTCATTACTTTGGCCCGGAAGATTTCGGTGAGGAATACGCCGGCTGGTATTGCTTTATTGCCTGTGACGACGGCAACAATGTCAATCACCGCATGTATGTGATCAAATGTCTTACAGACGACTTAATGGGACCGTGGGGACACCCGCTTACCAAAGAGGCAAACGTGCCAATCAAAGTAGAAAGTCCGGATAACCCCAAACTGACCAACGAAACATGGGCGGCCGGTCAAACAGGGATCCGAATAAACGGTCAATTTTACGTCATGTGGGTCGGTGAAACCGGCCGAAACACCCCGGATTTTCATCAGACGATTAACATTGCAAAACTCTCCAATCCGTGGACAATCACCGGCTCATACGGCGTAATCTGCGTACCGGAATATTCCTGGGAAATGGGCGGATATTCGTATAACGCCTCCACTGGTACGGGTTTACCGAAAGTCGTCGAGGGAGGCACTGCCGTATACGGCAGCGATGGTTCCATCTACATCGTTTACTCAGGCAGCGGATACTGGACAACCGAATATAAACTCGGACAGCTCAAATATCTCGGCGGAGATCCGCTTAACATCCATAACTGGGAAAAACTGCCCACACCGATTTTGTCAAAATCCGAAAACATCAACGGCTGCGGTCATGCGTCCTATGTAACCGATACGGACGGTCAAGGATGGATCTGCTATCATGCCTATATCGGCGCCGACACTTCAAGCGGCAGATATGCATTTGTAGAACCCTACACGGCAGACAAAAACGGCGTAGTGATCGGCAACGGATCCAAAAAGCCAGCGGATATTGATACGGTTTATACAGTCAATCTCAATCCACGGCCGCTTGCAGAGAAAATTGACGGCTTTCATTCCATTCTTCAAACCTCCGAAAAATTCCCTCAGATTCGCATGTATCAAGATCAATTTGCCGATATTTCCGTATCCCATTGGTCTTATGCTTTCGTGAAAAGCGCTTACGAAATCGGCCTCGCCAACGGTATCGGAGAAGGCGCATTCGGTCCGGATTCCAACTTCACCGTCGCACAGGCGCTGACCGCAGCAGCCAATATTCACAGCATCTACTACCAAAAAGAAATCCATACCGAAGACGCTGCCAATTGGTACGCGCCGTATATCGAGTACTGCATTGAAAACGGCATTATCACCGCAGATCAATTTTCAAATTACGACGCAAATATTACCCGCGGCGATATGGCGATCGTATTTGCCGATATTCTGCCCGAAACAGAATATACCGCCCTTCGCAGCGGCACAAATCCGGATGTTTCAAGCGATATGACCTGCTACAGAGCCGTGCAAAAGCTCTATAACGCAGGCATTGTCAGCGGAGATATCGACACCGGGAACTACCGTCCCAATGACGAAATTCGACGCAGCGAAGCCTGTGTCATATTCACCCGCATTGCACTGTCCGGTACTCGCACCGCCAACTAAACATCGTTCCAGCTGAAAAGAGAGCGCGTGCTTTTATGAAAAAACACGCGCTCTCTTTTTCATATTTTCCCTTCAATAATGAAATGCCGGTTCCAATACTCCGTATATACGCGATCCGTATCTCCGTTAAATTTATAAGTTTACGAGCCGCCAATCGCTTTTTGCAGTGATGTAACCTATAAAAACGTATCATTTCACGCAACAAAATGTTTTACTCTTTCTATTCTTGCGGCACTCTACATTTTATTGACCGGTATCATGCAGCAGATTAATATGTCTTGCGACCGATACCGAAAACAAAATCGTTTATGTCTACTCGTCTGTCGAGAACAATCAGGCAAACGGGTACTTAAATTACAAAAGCCAACTCAAATATCTCGGCGAAAATCCGATAAATCATAGCGGTTGGCCGAAACGCATATGCGCCCGGATGTTTCTTTGCATATTCAATCGACGGTATTTTTTATAGGCTCTACCGGAATCTGAATTTCCGTCGTATAATCTTTCGGATCTTTTGTCGTGAGCGAATCCAACACACAATACTCATAGGCGGCGCCCGACGGAGCATAACCCGCTTGATTCAGATTTTCCAGCAATCGGCGATACGTTCGTCCAATCTGTGCATACGCCCCAACGTGATATCCGCGGTAATACTGTCCCGCAGGCTTCACAAAAAGCGCCTCGACGCCATTCGGAGCATCCAACGGCAAAAAAGCAAAATCAAAACGGATAAAATCCCCGCGCAACAAATTTTCTTTCAAAATTGCATCACCGATCTGATAAAAATGCGCATATCCGTTTGCGGTCGCACGTATAAGCAAACGTTTAACCGCCATATCCACCTCCAGCAATCCATGAGGAGGAACGGTTTTTTCAATTGCAAAATAAGCCTGCTCGCATCGAATCAATCCGTCCTCTGACGGACCGGTTTCAAGGAAACGCTCCATCATCTCAACTTTATGCGAAAGACGCCGCTCAACCCGCTGCCAATGCCGAAGCCGCTCTTGCAAAACGTCTCTCTGCTCCCGAATCGCCGTCAATGTATTTTCTCCGGTGCGGCTCTGCATATGCGCGCGGATTTCGGACAGAGAAAACCCCATATCCCGCAGCAATAAAATACTGTCAAGCTGTTCCAACTGTTCCGCAGTATAATACCGGTATCCGTTTCGCGGATCTACGATACTCGGCTTAAATACATTTTCCCGGTCATAAAAAATCAGCATCTGCTTGGAAATGCCATTCAGTTTGGCCATTTCTCCCACAGTAAATCGTACATCCACAAAAAATTCCTCCAAAACACTTGACAATATAGCTACTATATTGTTTATACTTAAAAATACAGTCAACCATAAAAGAAAGGGGCTCGCAAATTGACATCCTCGAACCAATCTATCCGATTTCAACCATTCAAACACTGGCTATTGCTTGCAACGGGTGCGGCCATACTCGCTTTCGGCATGTTCAACATCCACAGCCGAGGCCTCATTACAGAGGGCGGCGTGCTCGGTATGACGCTTCTGCTCAAACACTGGTTTCATATTACGCCGGGTATTTCCGGCTTTTGTCTGGACGCACTGTGTTATTTTTTCGGGTTCCGGTTTCTCGGACGCGCATTTTTAAAAAACGCGCTTGCCGCGAGTCTGTGTTTTTCGGTATTTTACAATCTGTTTGAACATATAGGCTATATTTTGCCTGATCTTTGTATGTATCCGCTTACAGCGGCGGTGCTCGGCAGCATCTTTGTCGGCGTAGGCGTAGGTCTTATCGTCCGCGAAGGCGGCGCCGCCGGCGGCGATGACGCTTTGGCGCTCGTGCTTTCCAAACTGCTGCACTGCAAAATCAGCCTTGCCTACTTAGCAACCGATTTAACGGTGCTTCTACTTTCTTTAAGCTACATTCCGATTCAAAATATTTTATATTCTTTGGTTACCGTCACACTCTCCTCTTTTTTGATCGGAGCGTTCCAAAAAAACGACAAGCCTTGCAAAAATCAATGCGATCAAGGTAAGACAAATCAAACTCGCCGCCAAAAAAATGAATCCCGGCATTCGTCCTGACGCCGGGCTATGCTAACGCAAAAACGCACGAATCTGTTCCGCACACTCAAGATATCGTTTGTAAACATGTCCGACAAATTTACCCTGCTTATACAGTTTTTCGATTTCATCCGGAAAAACGAATTTCGCATCTACCACCTCGTTCGCCTGCAGGCGCAGCGACAATACCTCTGCATCGGTACAAAACAAATAAAAGTCATGTAAAAATCGACCGGTACAGGAACGACCGAGCAATTGAAGCGTTTCGGGAAGCACCGAAAGTCCCGTTTCCTCAAACAATTCACGGACAGCGGCAGTACGGCTGTCTTCACCGGATTGCACCGCGCCCCCAGTAAATTCCCATTCGAGCGGATGACTTTTTTTCGGATGCCGCTGTGTAATCAAAAGCTGCCCCAAAGCGTTTACCGTACAAATATCAGCGACCAAAAGATAAGAATCAGGCGGCAGGCGACCGGTTCCGCGTACGCACCGTTTTCCGATCCGACGCCCGTCAATATCATATAAATCAAGATATTCCATATCGTTTTCCTCCTTTTTCAGTATACCATACCGATAAAAAAATTGCAAGAAACGCATAAACATACGGCGAATATATTGAAACCGTGCGGCTATTCTGATATAATAGATAAAATTGCTTGTGACCCCGGCGATTTTTTGTAAAATTCCCGGACGCCGATCCACACAATACCGGCTCCGGACAAAAAAGGCAAAATCATATTCTGATATTAAGCATCATGAGGAAAGCAAATGTATGAACTGAAAAAAGTCGGTGGCAATACCTACTATATCGACTGCCCCTCACGGATGGGGATTTATAATTTTTCCGGAAATGAAGTCTGCTTGATTGACAGCGGAAACGATAAGGATGCGGGCAAAAAGGTTTTGAAGATTCTGGAAGAAAAAGACTGGATTCTATCCTCTGTAATCAATACGCACATACACGCCGACCATATCGGAAGCAACAAACTTCTGCACGACCGCACCGGTTGCCGTCTGCTCTACGCCGGGTTTGACGACGCATTTATCGAACACACGATTCTAAATCCCACCATATTGTGGGGCGGTTACCCACCGCATGAAATTCGCGAAAACAAGTTTTTTATTGCGCAAAGCAGCAAGGCAGAAAGGCTGAACGCCCAAAATATGCCGACCGGCCTTGAGGCGCTGTCGCTGGACGGGCATTCCGCCTCTATGACTGCGTTCAAAACGCCGGACGACGTCTGGTTTTTAGGAGACAGCCTAACCGGCCTGAATATTATCGAAAAATACCACGTTTCCTACATCTACAATGTAAAAAACTATATCGAAAGTTTGAAAAAGGTGCGCACGCTCTCCGGACGGCTGTATATCCCCGCACATGCGGAACCGGTAGAAGACATCGTTCCTCTGGCCAATGCAAATCTTGCCAAAGTGTATGAAATCATCGAAACAATCCGCGAAATCTGCACGCATCCGCACTGCTTTGAAGATATTTTGCAGTTGATTTTCCAAAAATACAACCTGCGTATGGATTTGAATCAATATATTCTTGTCGGCGCAACGATCCGCTCCTACATTTCCTATATGCATGATCTGGAATACCTGCGTTTTTTCGCCAAAGACTGCAAAATCTTCTGGTCAGCTGAATAAAATATGGATTGAGAACAAGAGGTCGTTATGGAAAAAATTGCAAGCTTTACGGTCAATCATCTGTCCCTTTTACCGGGGCTTTATGTATCGCGCTGTGACAAAATCGGCGCGGAAACCGTCACGACATTCGACATGCGTATGACCCGACCGAATGCCGAACCGGTCATGGACACTGCGGCCATTCATGCCATCGAGCATCTCGGCGCCACCTTTTTGCGCAATGATCCTTTATGGAAAGACCGCACGCTGTATTTCGGTCCCATGGGCTGCCGTACCGGATTTTATATTCTGCTGTCTGGCAAACTTACGCCCTCCGACATCCACGACTGTCTGCTGCGGATGAGCGAGTTTATTTTAAATTATACAGGCGACATTCCAGGAGCCACGGCACATGACTGCGGAAATTATCTGGATATGAATCTCTCTACGGCAAAATATTACATCCGAAAATACCGTGAAGAGGTCTTAAACGACTTTTCCGAAGAACGCCAAAAATATCCTGTGTAAATTTTAAAATCTAAGGAGACCGTATGAGTTGGTTTGAACTGTTTTTAACTGCGCTTGCGCTTTCCATGGACGCGTTTGCAGCGGCAGTCTGTAAAGGACTTTCCGTAAAGGTAATGCGACCCAAGCATTTGCTGCTGACCGGCCTGTACTTCGGTGGATTTCAGGCGTTGATGCCGCTGATTGGTTATTATCTCGGCAAGCAATTTGAATCATTTGTTACAAGCTTTGATCACTGGATCGCCTTTATTCTGCTCAGTGTGATCGGATTGAATATGATTCGCGAATCGCGCGGTCCTGCCGAAGAGGTCGATTGCTCATTCGGCGCAAAATCTATGCTGCCGCTGGCAATTGCAACCAGCATCGACGCACTGGCGGTCGGAATTACGTTCGCGCTGCTCGACGATATAAAGATACTGCCCGCAGTCGGTTCTATCGGGGTAATTACCTTTGCCCTTTCTGCGCTCGGCGTCAAAGTCGGCAATGTATTCGGTGCAAAATACAAATCCCGCGCCGAACTGATCGGAGGCATCGTACTAATCGGAATGGGACTGAAAATTCTGCTCGAGCATTTGGGAATATTCGGCTGAATACATATCCAATATAAAAAGGCGCCAATCGGCGCCTTTTTATATATATCCTGCGCTAAAATGACCGTCCGCCCGCGTGACCTCCGCCGCCGGAACGCCCTCCTCCGGAATGTCCTCCGCCAAAACCGCCTCCCCTATGCGATGTGCTGTTGGTATTATTTTGAATCACAGCTACGGTGACGGTTTTATTGACAAACCGATCATCCTGCTGAGTAAGATCAAGCGCGGTATACTTTTCAAGCGGATACACGGCGCCATGCTGCTTGGTTTTATAACGACTATATACGCAGATAACCGAAATCACGGAAACGACAAACCCGATAAAGACAGACATCGGCAGCGCGTCGAGCAGACGACGGCCAACGCTTGGTTCAGCCTCATAATCAATACGGCTATAGTCGCCGTAATCCGATTCCTCCATATAATTGCCATCCGTATAGTCGGTATAACCATACTCACCGTATCCGTCGCTGCCAGGGACAAACGGATCGGCATTGGAAAAATACTCAGCAGAAAGCGAACCGAACACTTGCGCCGCCTTTGCATATTCACCGTCTGCCATATAAACCAGAACCGTGTCTAAAATATCATCACTTTCACGGTCAGAAAGCTGAAAAGCCGCTTCGCCCTCATCTCGATTATACTGATACAGGTTGAACTCACGCGCCTGCATATCAATATCGAGCAAAATCATATCTGCCGCGTCTTTTGCGTAATCGGGCAAAGCCGACAGCATGTTTTCCGACCCATACTGTGTCACAACTACGCATAAAAGCCCGTTTTCCCGCAAAATCGCGTCAAAATCCGTTTCAAGCGTCTCCCGCTCTATATCGGTCAGCAGCTGCGCGCCGTCATATACAAACGTATATTCGGAGGCCAAAGCGCCGAATGTCAGCACGGCACAAAAAAGCAGCAAAGCTATAAACCTGAACTTTTTCAAAGCAGAAGCCCTCCAATCAGTGTGCAGAGCACGCTCACTCCGACAAGCAGCGAACCGAACAAGGCAAGCAGCTTGCCGCCGCTGACCGGAAGCTCACCGTAAATTTTTCCGGTATGGCCGTTCATCGCATACGTATACGTTTTTCCGCTTTTCTGATAGGTAAGAATCCAGAGCGGCATCAGGGCATAATCCCAGATATATTTTTCAAGGCGCGCATTACAGTTTACGCCGGTCACCGTTGTATACCCGGACATCGTACCAGACAACAACGTCGTTGAATATCGGTTAATTCGCCCGCGCACCTCGTTTTCCACACGGTCACGTTCTATATTGCGTTTTTTAGCCAAAAAGCCGGACAAATAGGTCATGGTAAACTCTTTAAGCGCTTCCGGCGGGAAGGGCAAAATCCCCTCAAGCATTTTTTTATCGTCTCCGCTGTACGCACTGGTCGCAATATCCTCAAAATGAATGCCTCCGCGGCGAAACAAGCGATAATGCGAGGTCTCGGTATACAGTTTATTTCCGGCTTTCCAGGTCCGAACCCGTGTCGCGTTTGCAGAAGCGCTCGCGGTCACGTCGGCGTCAGTCAGCCAAAACGGAAAATACACGCCCCGAATCTGCTCGGCATGTGCCTCAGAGAAAAAATCACGCGGAACAAACCATTTTCTGCGGGCAAAAGCAAGAAACCGCGATTTTGCCTCTTCTTGGTCATAGGCAAACGGTATAATTTTATGCGGACGAAGCTGACCGGTCAGTCGCCCGGAACAAACCACAGGATTATGACAATAGTAACAAATATCAGCCGCCGTATTTTCATCTGCAAAAACCTCTGCGCCGCAATTTGAGCAGGTATAGGAAAGAAGGCCGTCACAGTACGCCTGATTTTCCGCCTCATCGCTCCGGCTTTCCTCAGCCGGTGCGCCGCCGTCCGTCCGATTGCGAATTTCTTCCTCTGTAAACTCGGACAGACAATATTCGCACTTAAAGCGCTGGCTGGCCGAATCAAATGCAATGCCCGCCCCGCACGAGGGGCATTTATACGTCACAACCGACATCGGTCACTCCTCTTTTTTTCTGCCGCAGTTGGAACAAAACTTTCCATCATTCTCCGCGCCGCATGCACATATCCATTTCATGGGCTTCTTTGCGCCGCATTGCGTGCAGAAATTTCCCCGATTTTCTGTACCGCATGTACATGTCCATACCGTCTGAACAGGTTTTTTGGCGCCGCATTGCGGACAGAAATTTGCCTGATTTTCCGCGCCGCACACACATTTCCATGTACCCGTCTGCGGCGCATTCGTTTTGGCAGACGCCGCTTCTCTTACCTGTTCTTTCATCTGCTCACGGTTGGTTTCGGTCGCAGCGCCCATAAAATTGCCCGCTGCACCCATTCCCATGCCCATCCCCATAAAGGCCTGCGCACTGCCGCCTTCATTGCTGCCGGCCGCTTCAAAACCGCGCGCAATCGAGCCCTGCACATACCCTTCACGCACAGAAGCATCTGAAAGCATTGCGCCCTTGTTGCGCATCTCAATGAGTTGTTTCGATTCGTCATCATAGGAAATGCTGGCAACACCGACCGCCGCAACTTCAAATCCGCGGGTATTCTTCCACTCCTCATCCAGTTCATCGGCCATGTATTTGGAGAGTTCAACCGATTTTGAGGCCACGTGAGAAATCCGCACGCCGTCCACTGACATTTTGTTGATAGCCGCCGAAAACGCGCTTAAAAATTCGGACAGGTACTGCTCATTGATGTCGTTAATATCCACATGATCGCTGTTTTTCGGAATGGCTTCCTTATAAAACAAAATCGGATTGGTAACTTTTACAGAATAGGTTCCGTGCGCGCGCAAAAACAATTCGGAATTGTAAAAGCTGTCAAAATAATTGACTGCCGCGCGTGTACCGAACTTGATCCCCTTTATTTCCTGGAGGTTGACAAAATACGCTTTCTGCGTATATGAGGGCGTACCTCCAAATTTAAAGCGCTGCCATACATCTTTCAGCGCATCCCCGAACTGACCGTTAAAGAGCGAGGGCGCCCCTTTGTTATCAACCTTATAATATCCCTCCTCAGCCGTATAGTCTACGATCTTTCCGCCGTCTACCAGCATCATAAACTGATTGGGATAAACATGAATGACAGATCCGTCGCTGATGACATCCTCCGTACCTTTCTTGTTGGAAGAACGCGCGCCGTTATGTACCAGAACGCCTTTGGTAAATACCGTTGTATCGCTCATTTCATAAGGTTCGATTGCGTCTAACCACTGATCGCCGAGCGCACCGCCCAGCGCGCCGACCGCCGCTTTGATAATACCCATTGATTTGCCCTCATTTCCTAAAAATCAGAATACCGTTAGTTTTATTCTATCGTATTAACGCTGTTTTGTCAATCTTTTCGCAGTACGTGACCATAAAATCTGCGGCCTATACGTTCAACTGCACCGCCGACTTAAAAATTTTTATACATCTTGGTCTCGGACTTGACATAAAGGAATTTTTATGCTAATATAAAATTTACAGTTTATCCTCATACGGAGGGATATCGAAGCGGTCATAACGAGGCGGTCTTGAAAACCGTTTGGGCGCAAGCCCACAAGGGTTCGAATCCCTTTCCCTCCGCCATTTTTAACAGGAAACGGCTCTTAAAACCAATGGTTTTAAGAGCCGTTTCCTGTTTTTTGACAATTCATCCGTTGCACGATATTTTCTTGCGTTTCACATTCCGCGTTCGAAAAGATTTTTCAAACATCCTTCAAGACGCGAGCGCCGCTCTATGAAATTACGGCGTAGATATGCTCTCTTTTTAACTTAATAATTCTCCGCGTTGATTTCAAAATAAGCCTGCGGATGCGCGCATACAGGACACACTTCCGGTGCATTCGTACCAACTACAATATGACCGCAGTTGCGACATTCCCAAACTTTCACCTCGCTCTTGGCGAAAACCTCCGCCATCTCAATATTCTTAAGAAGCGCACGGTAACGCTCCTCATGGTGTTTTTCAATAGCGGCAACCATGCGGAATTTTGCAGCAAGTTCCGGAAAACCTTCTTTCTCGGCAGTCCTGGCAAAGCCGTCATACATATCGGTCCACTCGTAGTTCTCACCCTCAGCCGCCGCTTTCAGGTTCTCAGAGGTATCGCCTAAACCCTCAAGCTCTTTAAACCACATTTTGGCATGTTCCTTTTCATTATCAGCCGTTTTAAGGAAAAGCGACGCAATCTGCTCAAAACCTTCCTTTTTTGCCTTAGAAGCAAAGTATGTATACTTGTTTCTTGCCTGGGACTCACCTGCGAAAGCCTCTTTCAAATTCTTTTCGGTTTGTGTACCTGCGTACTTGTTCATTTTGTTTTCCTCCTTCATTTCTTCAGGGTTTTCACCTTTAGTCTTACAAATTGTAAATTTTACATCTGAATTTTCTCATTTTCGATTTTGACATCATCCGCACTTTAAAATTCAAAATCAGACTTATTTCATACTTTTATATCATTTTGTTCATACCGCAGGGATATGTGCTTTCCGATTGTTTTTTACTGCGGGTAATCAAATCATAAAAGCGGTATCCTCCGGAAAAATTATAACAGTCATAGCCGTTCTGCGAAAGTATACGACAGGAAATATAACTGCGAAGTCCGCTTTGACACATTACATATACCGGTTTATCCTTAGGAATTTCAGAAAGTCTTTCGCGCAAATCATCGACGGGAATATTCATAAATCCCTTGACATTCCCCTTTGCGTATTCCATCGGTGTTCTTGTATCAAGAAGCGTTACGCTGCCGTCACGGGGAAGCGCGTCAACTGCATCGTAATGAAATTGTTTTACCTTTCCGGTAACGATATTTTCAATCATAAAACCGGCCATATTTACAGGATCTTTGGCCGAAGAATACGGCGGAGCATAGGCAAGGTCAAGTTCGGCGAGTTCTGTCGCTTTCATTCCCGCACGAATGGCTGTTGCAAGCACATCAATTCGTTTATCGACGCCCTCATATCCCACAATCTGCGCGCCGAGAATTTTAAGCGTTGATTTTTCATAAAGCACTTTCATTGTCATCACTTTGCCGCCGGGATAATAGCCCGCGTGAGAAGCGGGTGACAACACCACACGTTCATAATCAATGCCCGCATTCTTTGCCGCGCCTTCATTGATGCCGGTTGAAGCGGCCGTCATATCAAATAACCGAATAATCGATGACCCTTGAGCGCCCTTATACGTGCTGTTTTGGCCGCAAATGTTATCGGCCGCAATGCGCCCCTGTTTATTGGCGGGACCTGCAAGCGACATAAGCGTCCGGTTTCCGGTCACAAAATGCTTGACCTCCACAGCATCGCCCACAGCATAAATATCCGGCACAGAGGTTTCCATTTTGTCGTTTACGAGAATACTGCCCCTGAATCCAAGCTCTAACCCCGCGCTTTCGGCAAGAGCGGTGTCGGGCGTCACTCCGACGCTGAGCAATACCATATCGGCAGAAATATCGCCGTTATTTGCGGTTTTGGTCAGAATCTGATCGCCGTCTTCTTCAAAAGCAGCAACCGCTGTGTTCAGCATCAAATGAACGCCTTTGTTTTCCATCTGTGCATGGATCGCACAAGCCATATCAAAATCGAAAGGAGCCAAGACATGATCGGCATATTCTAAAAGCGTTACCTTTAATCCCCGAGCGGCAAGATTTTCCGCCATTTCGACGCCGATAAATCCGCCGCCGATGATAACAGCGCTCTGCGGCTTTTTGTTCTCAATAAATCTATGAATTGCCAAAGTATCTTCAATTGTACGCAGCGTAAAAATATTTTTGCTGTCTGCGCCCGGCATATTCGGCTGTGTGGGCTTTGCACCGGGAGAAAGAATCAGCTTATCATAATGCTCCTCATAGGTTTTACCGGTATCAAATCCGCGGACAGTAACCGTTTTTTTGCCCGTATGGATCGCTGTGACCTCATGACGAACGCGTACATCGACTCTGAATCGATCCCAAAAGCTTTCGGGTGTCTGCAACGTCAGTTCTTCCTCATCGGTAATAACACCGCCGATAAAATACGGCAAACCGCAGTTGGCGTATGAGATAAAACCCGTGCGCTCAAAAACAACAATCTCCGCATTTTCATCAAGCCGCCTTAACCGTGCGGCAGCCGATGCGCCGCCTGCAACACCGCCCACAATGACTACTTTCATCCTATGCTCCTTTCTCGATTTTCCCGCTATAGTGATGAATGCCGCCTATATCCGTCACATCCGTATACCCTAAACGCTTCAAAAAATGCGCAGCCTGACGACTTCTTCCGCCGCTTAGACAATGAACAAAAAGCGGTGTATTTTTATCAGAAATTTTATTTTCGGCGCTTTGAAGTTCATTAAGCGGAATATTCAAGCTTCCCGGAATATGTGCGTCGGCATATTCCTCGCGAGTACGCACATCAATCAATACGGAACCGTCCGTATTTTGCATTTTTCTTAACCCCTCATTTATATCTGCGCTCCTAAAGAAGTTGAAAAAATACATATTTGCTCCCCTCCTATTTCAGCATTTCCAAAAGCTCGGCTTTCGGACGGAAGCCTACAACCGTACTTACCGGCTTCCCTTCTTTAAATACCATCAGAGTTGGGATGCTCATAATTTGGAAAAGCGCAGCAAGCTCCGGCTCTTCATCTACATTGACCTTGCCTACCTTAAATCTTTCGGCGGCCTCTTCTGCAATCTCAGAGACAACAGGCGCGATCATGCGGCAGGGACCGCACCAAGACGCCCAAAAGTCAACCAGCACAGGTTTGTCTGATTTTAAGACCTCATTCTCAAAATTTTGTTTTGTAAGTTTGATTTCAGCCATTACAGTTTCCTCCTTAAAGGTAATTTTTCATCTTCGGATCATCATTCCTATTTGATTGACCCTATTTTACCATTTCATTTCAGAAAAAACTGTGACCAAGTCGCATTTTAAAAAAAATTTTTATTTCATCATTTGAAGCGCGGGAATGTCTAACAGCGTAATTCGCCCTCTTTTAAATTCTACCAATTTTTCACCTGCAAAACGTTTAAGCATCCGGGCAACGACCTCGCGTGCAGAATTGGTGTACTGTGCAATTTGCTCATGTGTCATTTGTATGGTTTTAAGCCCTGTCCGCTCATATTCACCAATCAGAAAAGAAGCAAGCCGACGATCAAAACCTTTAAATAAAATCATCTGCATTGCCCACATAACAGAAGAAAAGCGTTCGCTTAATAATTCATACATAAAACACCGAACATGTATATTTTGCTTCATAAGTTTTTCAAATGCATATGCATTAATAACCAGTACCGAGCATTCTTCGGCAGCCGTTATATGCGTATCAAATGTAATCTGACTTAAAATGCACGAAGCCGAAAGCGCGCAAAGTTCATTTTCGTGCAAACGGTAAAGCGTGATTTCACGCCCCTCTTCAGATATAACGCTAATGCGGAGTTCGCCGCTCAGTACCGCTGTCATTCCGCTGCACTTTGAGCCGCCGTTATAGACGAACTGACCTTTTGTATATTTTTGTATCGTGGAATTCGTCTGAATAAGCTCTTTTTCGCTGTCTGTAAGCTGTTTCCAGAACGGAAGTTTTATAAAATAATTTAAGTCTGTCACTGTAATTTGCCTCCGTTTTCAATTGAAGATAAAAAACCGCAAGCAGCATGGCACAAGAACCGGTACGCGGTCTTGACATGACGACGATCTCGATTCGTTTTCAACATATACCGATTATAACACAAGCATTGGCTTATTTCAAGACATAAAAAATGAGACGTCGTGCAAAGACGTCTCATTTTTCATACATTCACGCTTCAAATCCCGATTCATTGCTTATGTCTACAGTTTATCCGCCTGTTTTCGCCTGTTTAACACACGTTTCATGACCATAAGGTATACGATAACCGACACGGCGGGACCAAGCACATCGGATACGGGCTCAGCGTAAAATGCAGCTTTTGCGCCATACATCGCGGGAAGAATGAACAACGCGGAAAAATACACAAGCTTGCGCCAAAAAGAAAGCGCAAGCGCAAAGCGCACCTGTCCAATCGCCGTAAATCCGTCCACAACTTCATATTGCAGCCCCAACGGAAGCAACGACAGCGTACAAACGCGAACCGCCCACAAAGCGTTGCTTTCAACCATCGCATCACTCGTGAAAAGCCGAACAAAGCCTCGTCCGCCTACCCATGCAAACGCAGTCATAAGCGCGGTATACGCAAGGCAAAGCAGAAAAATTTTTTGCTGTGCCTCATGTACACGCGCAGTCTGACGCGCACCGTAATTAAAACTTAATATTGTTTGCGTTCCGCCGCTGATTCCGCCGAGCGGCATCGTGACCACCAGCATAAAACTCTGCGCAATCGTCGCGCAAGTGACCAGCATATCGCCCTGCGCCGCTCCGCCGTACTCTTGCAAAACTGCATTCATGGCAATAATCATAATATTGTCCGCAGCGATAATCGCAAACGGTGTAAAACCGATTGACAGTACCCGCCGCATTACATGCAAACTGTATGCGCCGAATGTGATCGGGATCGGCGGCTGTTTGCCAAACAGGAAAAAAAGCACAAAGCAGCAACTTGCAAGCTGCGACAAAACCGTGGCAATCGCCGCCCCCGCAACGCCCATATCCAGCGCAAAGATAAAAATCGGATCCAAAACAATGTTCAGCGCCGCGCCGAGCACGACCGCAAACATGGCTTTTTTGGCAAATCCCTGACAAATAATGAACTGACTTAGGCCCGTAGAAAGCAGAGCAAACAACGTTCCCGTAAGATAGATGGAAAAATATCGACTCGCAAAAGAAATGGTCGCATCGCTCGCCCCGAAAAACATCAGCATGTGCTCTCTGACGGGAAAGAAAACGGCCATGAGCAACAACGAAAAAACACAAAGCATCAAAAAACAATTTGCCAAAATGATCTTTGCCTTTTTCAAATTGCCCTCGCCCATACGAATGCTCATCAATGTTCCGCCGCCGATCCCTATCAAGGACGACACAGAACCGATCATCGTAATGACAGGACCGCATACGCCAACGCCGGCCAGCGCAAGATCGCCCACATCCGCTATGTTCCCTATGTACATGCGATCCACAACACTATACAAAACATTCACAAACTGCGCAAGCATACTCGGCAGCGCAATTCGCAGCACGAGTCTGCCTATCGGATCATTTCCAAGATCATTTTCCTGTCGCATTTTTGACCACTGACACTCCGTTACAGTATGTTTTATTTTGATTTTTTTAACCACACAAAACAAAAGCCCTTGAAAACCTTATGTTTCCAAGGGCTTTTGTTTTTGGCGGAGAAGGAGAGATTCGAACTCTCGAACCCTGTTAGGGGTTACGCGATTTCCAGTCGCGCGCCCTCGACCAACTAGGCGACTTCTCCAAATCGCATTGGCATGCTTGTATATAATAGCATAACCCATTCTAAAAATCAAGTAGAATTTCAAATTTTTTATTGAAAAACATTCCGAATTACAGTACAATAGATTCAAATTTCCGTCAAGGAGCGCACTATGAAACAAACGCAGCGTCAACAGAATCCTTTTCCCAACACGGATTCTAACAAACGCTATTATACATATGATTATTACCTGCGCCAGACATTCGGCGGCAAATGCGTCAAAATCCCAATGGACATTGGTTGTACTTGTCCAAACATCGACGGCACACGCGGTCATGGCGGCTGTATTTACTGTTCCGGCCGCGGCAGCGGAGATTTTGCACCGCCCCCGACGCTATCTATACGCCGTCAATACGAACTCGGATGTGAAAAGTTGTCCTCAAAATGGGAAACTGTGCGGACAATTCCCTATTTTCAGGCGCACACCAACACATACGCACCCGTAGCGTTTCTGCGTGAAAAATTCACCGAAGCGCTGGCGCTCCCCGGCACGGTCGGAATGAATATTGCCACTCGTGCGGACTGCCTCGGCGACGAGGTTCTCAATCTGCTGGCAGAACTGGCCGAAAAAACCGTACTGACCATAGAACTCGGCCTGCAAAGTGCGAATGATGAAACCGCCGCGAAAATTAATCGATGCCATACCTATGCAGAATTCTGCACCGGGTACGCGGCTCTGCGCGCCGCTTCTCCGAAAATTCAGATTTGCATACATTTGATTAACGGCTTGCCGGGCGAAGATGAATATGACATGCTAAGTACAGTCCAAGCCGTCGCCGCACTGCATCCCGAACAGATCAAATTTCATCTTCTGCATGTACTGCGCGATACCGCTCTGGCAAAGTTGTATATCAACGGCGACTATTCCCCTCTGACAAAAGACCGCTATGTCCGCATTTTGGCGCAACAACTGACGCTTCTGCCTCCCAGTATCGTCATCGGACGGGTAACCGGCGACGGAGCGCCCGATATGCTTTTGGCACCGCTTTGGAGCCGAAAAAAATTCGGCGTACTCAACGCACTGGATCAATATCTGTATACACAAAATCTATGGCAGGGAAAAAACCACAAAGAATAATCGTCATTTTTCACAAAATTGCATTTTATTATTTTACGAATATACTGCAAAAAGTTCAAATAATGTATTGAAAAGCCATTCTGTTTTGCTGTATAATAAAAATATAACTTGCAGAAAAGGAGCGAACAGAATGGCGAACACAATAACCAAAAATATTCGAAACATAGCGCTTTTGGGGCATGGCTCAGCCGGAAAGACCTCTTTGGCAGAGGCAATGCTCTTTTACAAAAAGCTAACCGACCGACTTGGGAAAACAACCGACGGAAACACAGTGTGCGACTATGATCCTGAAGAGATCAAACGCGGTTTTACGCTTTCGGCTGCAATGATTCACTTTATACACAACGACATCAAAATCAACATCATCGATACGCCGGGTTATCTTGGCTTCAAGGGAGAGGCAAAGCAGGCGGTTCGGGTTGCGGATGCTGCGATCATCGTGGTAGACGGCCGTACCGGCGTTCAGGTCGGCACGGATTTAGGCTGGGACTACGCAACCGAAGCCAAAATTCCGAAATCCTTTTTCATCAATCGCTTTGACGACGGCGAAGCGCGGTTCGCCAAAGTATTCTCGGCGCTGCGCGACCGATACGGCGTCGCAGTCTGTCCACTCTTTATTCCGATGATCGAGGGCGATCATGTCGGCGGATTTTTGAATTTGATTGACATGAAAGTCTATAAATACGACGACAAGGGAAATCTGTCTCACGGCGTAAGTATTCCCACAGACTTTGTCGGTACGGCGCACGAATACCGAAACATGCTGCTGGAGTCGATTGCCGAAACCAGCGAAGAATTGATGGAAAAATACTTTGCGGGCGAAGAAATCACACGTGACGAAGCTGTGGAAGCCATTCACCAAGGAATCATAAACGGCGGAATCGTTCCGGTCATCTGCGGCTCTGCAGCCAAAGTTTGGGGCGTCGGTCCCCTGCTCGACGTGATTGCCGATTCTTTCCCTCGTCCGACCGCACGCGGCACGGAACAATCTGTTGACGGAAGCGAAATTGCGATCGACAAGGACGGCGAACCGGCAATATTCGTATTTAAAACGATCGCCGATCCGTTTGTGGGAAAAATGACGTTTTTCAAAGTGATGAACGGAGAAGTTCGCCGAGACATGGTTTTAAAAAATGCGCGCGGCGGCGAAGAAAAACTAAATAAAATCTACACCATGTGCGGAAAGAAGCAAACTGAAACCGACTCGCTCGCTTGCGGCGATATCGGCGTTACCGCAAAACTGAACGATACCAATACCAACGATACATTGAGCGCATCGGGTAAAATACAGTATGCACATGTGATTTCTCCGATTCCCTATATGGCCAAAGGCATTGTTCCGGTAGCCAAGGGCGATGAAGATAAAATTTCACAAGGGATCTCCAAACTCCTTGAAGAAGACCTTACGCTGCGCTTTGAAAACAACGCCGAAACCAAACAAATGCTGATCTACGGCCTCGGAGACATGCATCTTGACGTTACGGTCGCCCGGCTGAAGGCACGCTACGGCATATCCGTTGCGCTTGAAAAACAGCGGATTGCATATCGCGAAACGATCAAAAAGAAAGTTTCCGTCGAAGGCAAACATAAAAAGCAGTCCGGCGGGCACGGACAGTACGGTCATGTCAAAATTGAATTTTCTCCGAGCGACTCTGAGGGGCTGACCTTTACAGAAAGCATCTTCGGAGGCAGCGTACCGAAGAACTTTCATCCTGCCGTGCAGAAGGGGCTGGAGGAAGCCATGAAAAAAGGGGTTCTGGCCGGATTTCCGATGATCGGACTGAAAGCAAACCTTTTTGACGGGTCATATCATGATGTAGACTCGTCCGAAATGGCGTTCAAAATGGCGGCTTCTCTTGCCTATAAAGAAGGCATGAAACAGGCGGCTCCCGTATTAATGGAACCGGTAATGACGCTGAAAGTATATGTTCCGGACTCTATGGTAGGCGATATCATGGGAGACCTCAATAAACGGAGAGGGCGCGTACTCGGTATCAATCCGGATGAAAGCAAACACGGCTCCACTATTGTGGAAGCGGAAGCGCCGCAGGCAGAACTGCTGGAATATACGGTTGCGCTTCGCTCCATGACGCAGGGACGCGGGCGGTACGATATGACATTTGTCCGTTACGAGGAAGTACCGGCGCCGGTAGCCGAAAAGATTATTGCTGAAAACAAGGGCAACCTTGAAGAATAAGCAAATCTTTTACAGAATATATCAATTGGAAACCCGTCTGAGCGGCAGAATGCTTCTCAGACGGGTTTTTTTCACTCTGCATAGATTTCCTCACTTATAACGGATCAAAAAAAGCATCCGGCAGACGGTATAAGCCCGTCTGCCGGATGCTTTTCTATTACAATGTCTTGGGAGGACAAAGCAATCACTCTTCAAAATGCGCGACAAGTCCTGCAATCGCAATTACCGCGCAAACCGGAAGTCCGATATAAAACGGCACCGCGCCGAATTCCATACCGCCGATCAAACCAAGAGCC
Source organism: uncultured Eubacteriales bacterium (assembly GCA_958414825.1). GTDB lineage: Bacteria > Bacillota > Clostridia > Oscillospirales > CAG-272 > UMGS902. The sequence goes on from CATYXQ010000005.1 coordinate 47,701, forward strand.
GCAACAAAACTGGCCACCGTTGCCACCGCGCGCAGATCCTGAGCGCGAACACGTGCAAAAGCCACCTCAAAAAAAGCACGAAGATAAAGCCAAATGAGTCTTATATGCGACCGGTTTGCCTTTGCGCTGACATTTCCTCTGTATGTATAAGCATTATATGTGTTCATTTTTATATCCTTCCTGCAATTTTGTTTGCCTTGTGTAAATATAATATCACCATTATTGGAAAATGTCAATACATTTTTTCAAATTTATTTCCTGTTATGAAATAATATTTTATCTGTTTAGAAAAAATATCAAAATATGTATTTACTTTTTGGAAAATGAATGTTATAATCGAATTAATAAAAAATATATTTTATTTTTTTATCTGAATTTGTAAAAAGGAGCATTGGCCATGAACTTTTCCGAGCGCGTCAAAGCAATAAAAAAGGAAAAAGGAATCACAAATGAAATGCTGGCTGCCGCCAGCGGAATTCCTACGGGAACCCTCGGGAAGCTGCTCTCCGGCTTTACAGAAGAACCGAAACTCTCCACCGCAGTCGCCATCGCAAGTGCGCTCGGATGTTCCCTCGAATATCTTGCCCTCGGACAGGACAGTCTCTGCCTTACCAAAGAGGAAAGCGCGCTGATTGAAAAACGTCGGACACTGGACACGCACGGCCTGCGTATATGTGACTATATACTGGATGAAGAATATATGCGCTGTACTGCAAACGCGAGAAATGTTCGCGCGGAAATTCCCGAAACTATTTTCCGCAACCGCACAAAAGCCAAAAACCGTGAGAAAACGCGAATCATTCCACTTTACGCAGACCGGGTTTCCGCTGGTACCGGCGTATACCTGGAATCGAGCAGTGCTTCCGCTATTCGGATTGCGGATAATGAAAAAACGAAAGAAGCGGATTTCGCCCTGCGTGTATCCGGCAACTCTATGGAACCGCGCTTTTCCGACGGCGATATTTTACTGGTTCACAGCGCTGCTGCGATTGATCCGGGAGAACTCGGTATTTTTATCTGCGACGGCGAGGGATACTTTAAAAAATTCGGCGGCGACTGCCTGCTCTCTCTAAATCCGGATTACGCGCCCATTCCGCTATCCGTTTTTACCGAATTCGCCTGCCGCGGTCACGTACTCGGCTCCCTGCGTACAAAAAAATAAATTTGCTTTGCTTTCCCATATTGCTTTTATCTCCTTGTAATGATATAATTGAACTTAATCTACATTTTTACCGTTTCGTCGTATATGGATACGCAGATCATTCGGTCAAATGCATTTTTTCTGTCATGAAAGGAGAATTTCATGGTCACCATAGGCATCGACATTGGCGGCAGCACGACAAAAATTGTGGGCTTTTCCTCAAGAGACGATCATCGCCTGATTGAACCGATTGCTGTAAAAGCCACGGATCCGATCACCTCGGTTTACGGAGCGTTTGGCAAATTTATCAATTTAAACAATCTGGAGCTTTCCGATATTGAAAAGGTTTCCATTACTGGCGTCGGATCCAAATACATTACCAAACCGCTTTATTCGCTCCCCTGTGAAAATGTTCCGGAATTTCGCTGTATCGGACTCGGCGGACTTTATCTTTCCGAACTGGACGAAGCGATTGTCGTCAGTATGGGGACCGGCACCGCCCTGGTTCATGCCCGCCGCGGAGGAGAGATTGAATATCTCGGCGGCACCGGCGTCGGCGGCGGAACTTTGATCGGCCTGTCCAAAAAATTGCTGAATATCGGCTCTGCCGAACATATTTCCGACTTAGCGAAAAACGGAAATTTGGACAACATCGATTTGCGCATCAAAGATATTACCATGACCAGTTATGCGTTACCCGAAAATATGACCGCCGCCAATTTCGGAAAAGTCAGCGAATTTGCCGCAAAAGAAGATTTTGCGCTTGGACTAATCAATATGATTTTTGAAACGGTCGGAATGATGGCCGTATTCAACTCGCGTATGCATAAAACCAAAGATATTGTTCTGACTGGAAATTTGACGCAGATTCCGCAGGCAAACGGCATTTTCAACACACTCTCGCAAATGTTTGACGTCCGTTTTTTAATTCCTGACCGGGCTCAATATTCAACCGTTATCGGCGCTGCGCTTTGCGCGCTTTAAGCTGTTTTAAAAAACAATGAAACCGAAAATGATTTTGTTTGACTATGGCCAAACACTGGTAGTCGAACCCCAATTTGATACAAAACTTGCAAACCTCGCAGTGTTGCAACATGCTTCCGGTCACACGGATCTGTCGCCGGAAGAAATTTGTGCATTTGCAGAAGAATTATTCGACCTGCTCTCCAAAAAGGTACGCGAAGATTGCAGAGAAATCGACAACCTGAAATTTCAGCGACTTTTATATGAATATCTTGGTCTTACGCTGGACATTTCCTATGAGGAAGCGGATCTGCTTTTTTGGGATACCGCTACACATGGTTCTTTTGCTTCACCCGGCGCTGAAGAGACGCTTTCCTATCTGCATATGCACGGCATCCGCACCGGTGTAGTCAGTAATCTCTGCTTTTCGCAAAACTCATTGAAAACAAGAATTGATCGCTATCTTCCAAACAATCATCTGGAATTTATTATCGCCAGTTCCAGTTATATTTTCCGAAAGCCTGAAACCATCTTGTTTGAAATCGCGCTTCGCCGTGCAAAACTCGAGGCAAAGGACGTATGGTTCTGCGGCGACAATCCAACAGCGGATATTCTCGGCGCGCACAATGCCGGCATACATCCCGTATTGTACACCGGCGCGCATAAGCGTGATTTTCGTAATCTGCCGAAGCTTTCTTTTGATCAAATTGATTCTCTTACTGATTTGATTGCTCTGATCGAAAATACCTAATTCCCCTCTCTGAATATAGTATACCGCATCCCGTGTCCCATATGTGGGACTTGCGCCTCGCTTTGGAAAAAATTTTCCCCGACACTGCTATTTCAAAAAAGTTATACCTTCCGGCAAAAACAGAGGCTTTTGAAGGAGTGCCGAAAGCTCTGCCGACTACGTTCCTTTTTCCAGCTGCCTCTGTATTCTTATTACTTGTAAAACGATTTTTGGCTATACAAAAAAGAGCGAAAGCAATATTGCTTTCGCTCTTTTTACAATATCTTACAAGTACCGGCTCAGGCAAGGGCACGTTCCAACCAGATCATTCCAACATCAAGCGCATCATATAAACCTTTTTTCTCGCCTTGCTTAATGATTCGATCAGCAAAAGATTTTTTAGGATCCGTTGAAAGAATTTGAATGAGAACTTTATCCGGAATTTCCGTATCTGCAAACTTTTTATAAGACATAATCAGCATATATAAAATACACGAATCCGTCATATTACCATAGCAAATGGTATCATGCTCACGGACAAACGCTCGGCCCTTGTACTCAATATACTTTACATTGTCAGCCATACCGCAGTTACCTCCCTGTTTCTATACATATACTTACATCTATAATCATACTATAATTTTCAGCACTTGTCAACTTTTTTACCTGTATCCAACAGATTCGCTGAAACAATTTGCAAAAATTCAAGCGCATCCGAACGGGTATTTTGTATTTTCCCGTCAAAAATCGCATACAGCACAGCCTGTAAAGCAATCCCCACCTGCTCACCCCGAAGCGCAGTTGTTCTCAACACATCCTGACCGTTGATTTTCAAGTCTCGAATAGAAAAACAATTCTCCTCTGATAGAATTTTCTGCACCATATGATACGAATCGCCGCTCCCACTTTCATACATGTCAATCTGCGCACGATCCAAAACAACTTCACGCCCGACATCCGCTAAAATACGACGCAAATACGGTGCAGAACAACCAGACAGCACCGGACAATGCAATACAGCCGTCACTCGATGAAAAAAAGCGGCAGACGGCTTTAAACTGTATACATGGGCATCCGCCATGGGATCGCCAAGCAAAAGCGCTGAAAGCCGAATATCCGCGCGAAACGGCAACCGATCAAGATAACCGAATGCACAACTGTTGATCTTCGGTAAAGAAAAAATATGCGTCCAAAGATCGCCGGACAGCATCTTTGCAAGTACCCCGGAAGCGGAGCAACCGCAGAGCAGCTTTTTTAATTCCGAAAAAATCCGCTCACGCGAGACCAACGATAGCTTGGATGCAAGGACATATGCAGCCTCGAGTGTACTCGATTCTATCTCAAACGCAAGGACAGAAGCAAATCGAAACGCCCGCAAAATTCGCAATGCATCTTCAGAAAAGCGCTTCATCGGATCCCCTACCGCACGCAGACAACGCGCTTGCAAATCCGACTGCCCGCCATAAGGATCCGTAATACGTCCCAAACGATCCATGGCCATTGCATTTACCGTAAAATCTCGACGCATCAAATCCTCAGTCAAACAATTTGAAAACAGAACAAAGTCCGGATGCCGTCCGTCGCCGTATTCACCGTCCGTGCGAAACGTAGTTACTTCCACAGAGACACGGCCGTGCAGTACTGTGACCGTACCATGCTGCACACCGGTTAAAATGACACGATCGGCGGAGAATACATGCGCAATCTCCCTTGGTAAAGCATTGGTTGTAATATCAAAATCCTGCGGCATACGTCCCAAAAGGAAATCACGAACGCAGCCGCCGACAAGATATGCTTCAAACCCCTGCTCTTCAAGCCTGGAAAGCACATATAGCACATCCTCGGGTATCCGCATCACACAACTCCTCTCCGGTATCCGCCGATCCACCCCCAATGCATCGCCGCATTCGAAGCCGTTTTTCAAAAAACGATCCGCGTCGCTTATCCTTGCAATACACACCATACTGCTCTACTTTATAACCCTAACGTATAAAATGATAACAGTTGCTAAAAAAGCACCTGCTTTCGCAAGTGCTTTTTCTGGTGACCCGTGGGAGAATCGAACTCCCGTTACCGCCGTGAAAGGGCGGTGTCTTAGCCGCTTGACCAACGGGCCATTTGGTAGCGGAAGTTGGACTTGAACCCACGACCTATCGGGTATGAACCGATTGCTCTAGCCAGCTGAGCTATTCCGCCTTTTGCGATCCCTCAAGGCACCGCGATAGTTATCATACCATAATCTGAATATATTGTCAACACTTTTTTGCAAAAAATGCAAATCTAAAATAAAAAATCGCCGAGAAAATTTTACAATCCTCAGTAAATCTCAATCCCAAAAGGGCAGAACCGGATTGTCCGATATTCGGTCTGCAAATCATGCCACTCTGAAAAAAGCGAGCGGCACCCGCCTCAAAGATAGGTGCCGCTTGTTTTTTTGTTAGATTTTTCCCTCGATCGTATCTACACCCTTGCGAAGCGCCGACCAATCGTCCATATAACGGAGCGTCTCCATACGGAATGCACAGGGCCACATAACCAACCATTCGGAGGGGTTGAAAGGCGGAAGCGTGGGTCTGCCCCAACGAGTCTGGAATACCGCCTCATCCTGGCTTCCGGCAGGACGCACCTTACCGCGGATGCAAAGCGTACCGTCCGAAATCAACTGCGACGCAGCACACCAAAGCGCCATGCCGCGCTCATGCCACTGCTTATTTCCAGTAATTTCCGCAAGCTGCAAAAATGCCCGAACATCACGCAGACAATACTGATCCACAGCATTGTGCGCTGTAGATACCGCAGTAATTCCAAGCGTATCATACTTTATTTTTGCAAGCGTTGTATCTGCCGGATACTTTGCAGTATAATGCATCATCCAAGTGCTGATATACCATGCTACATCTTCCGCACGATTCACATATTTCTGCTCATGTGTCACATCGTACAAAGACAGCGCGGCGCCGAGCAACGGAGAAGCGGACTCCTTATCAATACAATAAGAATCCAGCGCGCCGGCCGTTGTAAACCCGTTCTCATCGAATTCTTTGCAGTAACAGTCAAACGCCCGCACAGCGCTCTGCAAATATTTATCTTCACCGGTACGCTTATAAGCCTCAAGAACAGCCGGAATCAAGAATGCGCCGATCGTGCCGTTTTGCTGACGCACACTGCCGTCCTTATTCCAGCTTTTTGCAAATTCGCCGCTGGGAAGCTGACGATTCACGGCAAAATTAACCATACCCATTGCATAGTCAATATACTCCGGACGCGGCGTACCGCATTTTTCCATCAGATCAGCCGCCTCAAAATACTGAAGCGCGCCCTGCCCCAAATTGCAGGCGTCAATCGGTATATCGCGGGTCTGATCGCACGGCGCTCCGTCAAACTTAATCTGTACAAGACCGTCTATTCCCTCAAGCTTCGTATATTTCGGCCATGCATCCAAACACATGCTGGCCTTTTCATAAGCATCCTCATCACCAGTGCGCAAATACTCACAAAGAAGCGCATTTGATGCGGAAGCGCTCTGCCCTACCCAGCCAAGTTCATATTTAATTTGGTCGCGTTTTGCATAAAAGCAAGTAGATTTATACCACTGCAATCCACGGTTGAATGCAACAAAGCCGTCCTTTTCGAGCGTCCAGAGCGATTTCATAAAAGCAATGCTGTAACGCCACATGTCCTCCGGCTGCATTGGTGCGGGAATCGAATGACCATAGTACCGCCAGGCAAAATCCAGAAGTTTACGCACAGAGTGCCGCGGGCGATCCACCTCAAACGCAAAAATGATGCCGCAGAAAAGATCCCGCGGTTCCATCGTGCCCATATACGCTTCTTTCCACTCGTGGCGCCCCAGCATTTTCGGGCCGGCCTGTTCCGGCCATACAAGCGCATGGCGCTCCATACCGCTTTCAACTTTGTAAAGCGAGCAACTCGGCGTGTCATCCTGCTCGGCCATCAACGAAACCGCATAGCGATTGGCCATTTCGGTATATGTACAGGCAGGAATCATAACGCGGTGCCACTCATAGGTCCACGGCGTCCCCTCAAAGCGATCCCCAACGTATTCTTCACTGTCTCCCCAACCGTTTCCGTTATAATTTACGGCAGGCACCATTGTGTATTCGGGTGCTGCACCCGTATCAAATGTAAGCTGCATCTGATCCACCGGACGCTCGAGTTTCCGTGTCCATTTCCAAGCGCCGTCTTCAATTTTTTCAAATGAATCCACAGCCCCTGCCTCAGATTCAATCGTCAGCAGCACTACATTGCCATTCGTCAATTCAAAACGATTACCGTTTTTTAAAAATTGAAAGTTCTTCATCCTATACCTCGTCCATTATTTTTTCAACAATACTATTGTATCGTAATACACACACAGTTTCAAGGCACAGACGTACTTTTCAGTACAAAAATTTAAACCACTTTGTGAATTTTTTGAAGTTTATATGAATTTTTCATGCATCGCTTTCTTTTGGCAAAAAAAGCAGTATAATAGATATGGAAATGCATGTGCAGTACTGAAATCCACATGTATATTTTTGAAAAAAACGATAACTGCGAAAAAACGCAAATCCTACGTTAAAATAGAAAAGGAGTCATTCGATATGAATTTATTATTTTTTTTGAAACCGAAAAATTATGTTACATATTTAACCCTGGACAGTACGCTTCGACAAGGACTTGAAAAAATGCGAAACAGCGGATACACCGAAATTCCGGTTATAGACAAAGACGGACTATATGCGGGTACCGTGCGGCAGGGCGATTTTTTATGGAAAATACTGGACAACGGTTATACGGATATACGAGAAGCCGAAAACGAAACCATTCGTGCAATTGTCAGCCGGCGTATTTTACCCGTACATATAGACACCGCAATAGACGAACTTCTGACAAAAGCTCTGGATCAAAACTTTGTACCCGTCATTGATGATCTTGACTCCTTTATCGGAATTATTACAAGGCGCGATATCATCAAGTATTTTATAGAAAAAAACGGCAGTACGACCATTACCGCCGCCAATTTTCCGGCTTCCGTACAGTCTGCAAAAGCATCGTGTAACCGATAAAATACTTTTCTTTCAACTACAAGGAACCTTAAAAGTTTCATATAAAAACAGACGGACAGTCCAAAACCATCCGTCTGTTTTTTATTTTACACTGAAATTCTGCGTCAAACGCAGCTCGCTTGTTAACCTACGATACCCGAACGTTCAATGCCCTGCACCAGATATCTTTGGCAGAACAGATAAATAATCACCAGCGGAACGATAATCATAAGGCCGCAAGTATTATTGATCGCGGTATAATAGAGCGACTGTCCGGCATATGTCGTTTCCAATGATTTCGGAATGCCGACAATATCCGGCATAAGCGTGATTTTATTGGTGGAGAAGAACATCTCGGTATAGAAATTATCCGTCCACTGCCAAGAAAACGCAAACAGGAAAATTGTGATCATCATCGGAACAGACAGCGGCAGGATGATCTGCAAAAACGTTCTGAGCGTTCCGGAACCGTCGATATAAGCGCTTTCCTCCAATTCATCTGGCACGCCTCGGAAGAACTGCCGCATCATAAAGATATATAGACCGTTCTTAAAGGCAAGTCCGCTCACCGATAGAATGACCATAGGCCAATATGAGTTGGTAAGCTGTATTGCCGATCCCTTGATCGCACTGATAATGCCAAAAATATCAAAATGACGGAATTCCATAAACATGGACAGATAGAGCGTGTTATGCGGAACAACCATAGTCAGGATTACCGCGCCCATGATTAAGCTGCTTCCCTTGAATTTAAACTTGGCAAGACCATAACCGACAAGACAACAGACAAACGTCTGCAGAACCGCTGACGTAAGAGACAGAAACAACGTATTCAGGAAAGCCTGCATATAATTGTTTTCCAGAAAAATCGCTTTATACTGATCCAATGTAGGATACTTCGGGATCAGCATAACCGTAACGTCAATGAAATCCTCCGGACTCATAAACGACGCCATAATTTTCGTGAAAAACGGGTAAAGCACGATATAGGACACGCCCAGCAAAATGATAAAGCGGAACAAATACCAAAGAATGTTCGTAAAGAACGATAGATGACCGAACCGCGCTTTCAGACGCTGTACAAGAGGAGTTCTGTCAAAATCCACTTTGATTTTATTTTTGGATTCTTTTTTGATAACAGGTGTTTGATTCATTTTCTACTCCTCCTTTCTCAGTCTCTCTTTTGATAGAACACAAACGCCGACATAATTCCGCAGGCCGCAGCCAGAATCAGAATGATAACAAGGAAGTACATCCAAGCCATCGCGGAACTCAGCACGTTGCCGTCCGGTGTGGGATATACCGCGTCAATCAACTGCATCATCACATTGGATTCTGTCGTGAATGAGTCGATGATCGTATAGACCGCATTGACCAAAATCATCGGGCTGATCATCGGGAACGTTATTTTCCAGAACGTCTCCCATGCCGTCGCGCCGTCTATCCGACAGGATTCATAAATCGCGGGCGAAATAGACTGAAGTCCGGCAAGGAAAATCAGAATCTGTACGCCGGAGCGATTGACAATACTGGAAATACCGTCCACCGCAGCGGCTACATACTGTACAAGCTCGGTTCCGACTTTCATATTGGCAAAAAGCGCCTCAAGATCAATGGCCGAAGACAGCATTGCCGCTGTGCTCTCACCCGTACCGGTATCAATTCCGGCTGAAGAATCCATAAACTCCATCAGATTGTTCTGCGCATCGATCGCTTCAATCAAACCGGTAGACAGAATAACAGGAATGAACAAAATTGCCCGGAATGCCGCCCTGCCTACAATTTTATTATTGAGCAATACCGCAATGAAAAGCGAAAATATAACAATGGCCGGAATCTCAAGAACCAATTGCCGAATACTGGAAACCAGTGTCTGTACAAAGTCGGGATTTTCAAACAACGCCTTTTGATAGTTGGAAAAACCTACCCACGTTGTGGTATAACCACCGGTACGAACCGGATCGATTTCCTGAAAACTGAATTTAATCGAATCAAAAATGATCGGCAAATAAATCAGGATAAATCCGGCAACAAACGGAAGAACAAAAATCCACCCCGCATGTGCTTTGCGCTTATCCAGCGATGCCGGACGTCTGGTTTTTTTAACAGAGGAAGTACGGACGCCTCCTACAGCTTTTGTATTATTCATCTGTACTCCCCCTTATTTGATAACCACATAACCGTAACTATCTACGGTATAGGTTTCGCCGTCCAGTATTGTGGTGATCGCATAGTTGTTATAATTCAGAATGAACTGTGTGCCGTTCTCATACGTCACATGCACAATGCTGTCATCATCGGTCGTATATTTTGTATAAACGTAACTGTCACCCGTATTTTCAGGCGTTTGAGTCTTTTCTATCGTTATACGATCGTCGATACTCTCACCGGCGCCGATGGTACCTGCGAGATATTCCTCGCGCATTTGCGCCAGGGTTTCTTTGCGCGCATCTTCATATGCCTTCTCTTCTGCCAGTTTGTCTGCTTCCGCCTTTGCAGCCGCATCGGCAGCAGCTTCAGCCTCAGTCGGCACGCGCTCACCGATCAGGAACTCATGCCCTACGATCAATGAAGTCTGCAAATCACAGAGCAGTTCATTCAACTGATTATAGCGTTCTATCAGTTCATCGCGCCAGATGTCATAACGAACCGAGTAGTATTTACTAAGCATGAAATCGTCTTTCAAAAGCTCGGTATTGTCATAGGAAAGAATGAAATACAACCCCGCGCCGTTCTCGATTGCTCTCAGAATCTCGTAATCAATATCACCGGCCATATTCAGCGCCGAACCTGCAAATTCGACACAGCCATGCAATACAACGCCCATGAACGGTACGGAAGCGCTTGCATACAGCGAACGGCTGCTCTGCAGTGATACGCCCAGCATCTTGTCTACATATTTCCATGTGTAGATATTGCCGCTCATGCTCATGACGCTCGACATATCCTCATCAAGCTGCGCAAAGAACCGATCCGTAAAGATTTTGGAATCATTGCGGTTATACGGTTCATCGCTGTCAAAGTCGGAATTCAAAGCGCTGCCCATGGTCGAAACAGAGATTGCGGAATTGCCGTATTTCAGATAATTCTTTGAAAATGTTTCATAAAAATGCGATAAAACCGAAGGAGAAACACAAAGCTTATAATAAGAAACGTACCCCTGAAGCGACGCATCATATTCGCGCAGACTGGAATAACGGTCATCAATGGTTTTGACGATATGCTTGCTGAGCTTCAATCCGTCGAAATTCTTCTGATTCTGCACATAAGCAAAATCGAAATCGGGATATACACCGAATCCCTTTTCATTGGCGTAAGCGACAAGATCTTCAAATCCGTCGGCTCCGCCGGCTTTCTTTTCCCATTTGAGCTTAAACGGAATTGTCGGATACATACCGCCGTTTGCAAAGCCGGTCAGCTTGAAATCAATATTGGTGATTCCGTTTGACGCAAGCTCATCATACATGGCTTTAATATCCGCAAACGTCGTCATAGCCTTATCTACAGTCATAGGCACAGACAAAACCTTTTCAAGCGTCTGTGTGACGCCAAAAGATTCAATGTACAACGGAATATCTTTATCCACATCTTCCTCAGTCAGACGAGTCAGAGTTCCGTTTTCCAGCAGATAGTCGCGATAAGCATGCGCCATACCCATCCAACTGGTCTCATAATAATCCTTGATGTCATTTTCTTCAGCTACGGTCTTGTCGGTCAGCATAATATATTTGATCTTATAACTGCCGACATACTTGCGGCTGGATACTACTTCAATCGCACTGCTGGACCCTACCGAAATAGAATCCGAAAGCACGTAGGAATCCTTGGGACGCGGATTAAAAGAAACTTGAACCGAATTGTAATTATGCAGTTGGTTCTCATGCTTAGCTGTAATTTTTGTCAATGCGTCGCCTTCCTCAATGATCGCTAAGAAGCCGCGCTGTTCCTTTGCCCGTACCGCTTCCTGCACGGTAACCGTTTCCGTAATTTCTTCCGTGATTTCTTCGCCGGTTATTGGATCCACCGTCGTAACCGTCTTCGTCACTTCTTTCGGCGTATCCACATACTTGATTTTCTGAACCGTTTCACAGATTCCGAATACAGGCATACGCATAACATCCTGGTTTGCCGCGCCCTCCAATGTCTGGTAGGCAAAATCCATACCGTATACCGTTCCGGCAATCGATGTATTGCGTCCGGAGAAATCCTCATAATCCATCAATGCGCCGCTGCCGTCCGGAATGAACGTGTAACCCTCATTGGTATAGGTACCCGCCCCCATATACGGCAAAAGAACAATGTTCTGAAGCTTATACAAGGTTTCATCAAAACGAATGCCGTTCGCCGGGAGCGTAACCTCCAGTCCGTCCTCTGTCAGCGTATACTCCAAAGACATACGGAATACGGGCGTTGCCAGTGTCTGCGCCTCATACTGTGTCATCTGATGGTCATATTCCATTTCTTCATAAGTATAATCAGGCGCATATGTTTTGATAATGTTTTCCAAATAAGCAAGCTCGCGGTTTTTTATATCCGAACTCAATACATATATCGGCATGTTTTTAGAGGCCGGATACGCTTTCAGCATCTCATCGCGAACCGTCTGCGGAAGCGTCGTATCCGAAGGATCCTTGAGGTCGTAGAAAGCCAAAACTTTCAGATTGTACCATTTGCTGTCGATATGCGCAAGAATTTCTTCTTCAAGGCGCTGTTTGGAAATCATACGGGGTACCAGATAGTTTGCATTTGCACGACCGATCGTATATTCCACTCGAATACCGCTCTTGATGTCCTTAATGACAATCTGTCCGAGCTTAGCAGAGTCTGCATAAGAATTATATTCTTTGGCAGTGCCGTTATCATTGTAGCTGATCAGAATCTGAGAAAGAAGTTTATTCTTCGTTTCCTCAGTTCCTTTCGATGCGGCTACGCTGTACGGATTTGTAAACAGAATCTGACCAGTGGATTTATCCACCACAGCAACTTCTGCCGTCTTCGGCTCGACGTACAATTCATAGCCGTATTTATCCAGCTTCTTTTCCATGGTCGCAAGCTTATCTGCATCCGTGGGAAAGACTTTCGTCGTATAATCCGGGAACACCTCTTCCTCAGTAATCTCCTCTTCCGTATCCTCGGCAAAGGCACCAAGCGAAAGACAGAGGAGTGAAGCAGCAAGCATGAGGAGCGCCAAGGCAAGCGATATTAACTTTTTCATTTCTTCACACTCCTTTACTTACATTCTGTATTGCAGTTCCACGACGATATTGGTCACAAAGGACATCATGTTGCTGATAAGACTCGTAAACAAAATGCCGATGAACATGACAATCGCCATTCCGACAATTGTCGCCACAGTCATAACAATGTTTTTGCCAAGCGTATAGTCATGCGTCGTCTGGCTTCCAAAGAAGAGCAAAAGCCCCGTCCAGATAAAGCCGATGTTGGTAAGCAATGTCAGAATACTGGTCTCGGTTACCAGCACAGCATTGGAAATAATCGTAACCGGAAGTATCGTCAAAACAAGCGGGAACAGCGAATAACAGCTTGCCACAAAGACATCTTTTAAACTGCCTTCGCCCTCAAACAAAGTCGTCAGACACCAGTTGGAAATCACCCACAGCATGACCGGCAGCAAAACCGAAACAGCCTGTGAAAAAATCGTAGTATAAACAGGCGTCGGCTGAACAATATATCCCCGTCCGATTGCATTATAGTAGAACGTGAGAATCGTCAGCGCCAAAATCGTTATCGCTGCCCGCACTGAGCCGCGTTTTTCATGCTTCAAATCCCAAAATCCGTCAAACGGATGATAAATCACATGGAATACATAAAGCAATTCTTCCCAATAGGTTTTCTTGCCGACTTTAAGCGCGGTATCCCGATTTTTCTTCTTTGTATATTTGCTGAACAGTCTCCACAAAAGTATCAGTGCAATCGCGCCGACCGGAAGCAATAGGAAATAATCATTGATCCACTGCTTCCGCACTTCCTGAAAAGCGGCGGAATAATTGGACGTATCATAAGCCGCCTTATAATATTCCATAGCTTCGGTATAATTTCCCGAATTATACAGTGAACGACCGATGCCGATATAAGCAAGATCAAAGTTAGAATTGCGCTTTAAGATCTCCTGCCAGTACTCGATTGCCTTATCGAACTGACGATTCTTTTCATTTTCAACCGCAGAAATCAGAATATCGCCGTATTCCGTGCGTTTATAAACCGTGAAGAGATCATCGCTCTTGTCAAGCAGAAGCATATAATCACCCTGGTACGCGACCGCTTCAATATTGGTCAGGTTACCAAGCTGTCCGCCGCTGTCTCCAAAAGCAAAGAGCAAATGACCGTTTTGATCGTACGTGTATACTTTCTGGCGTTTTTCATCAATGACTGACCAAGTTCCGGCAGGTCCGACCGCAACGTCTATCAATCTCGATACAGTTGAAGAATCTACGTTGACTTCTCCCGCCGGTGCGAAACGCGCCAAGCGGCTCATAACGTCCTTGCCGACCGCGTTCAGCTTTTTAACCGGATAATAGCGAGAGGATTTATTTCTGATCTGAGCATATTGATTTCTGGCGTCAATCGAAGAGGACGTTACGTAGATAAAGCCTTCATCATCAATTGAAATGTTGTTATACTCCGTCGGAACATACGACATAGAAGATTTTCTCTGCTCCTCCGTCTGGAAGCGGCGCCAAAAAATTTCCCAAATGCTGTATGTAACTTTCTGCGCGCCGATAAATCCGGAAAAATCACCGTCCTGCGTCAGCACGATTACACCCTGATAGGTCGTAGAGGAAATAACGAAAATCCGATCGTACTGATCTACCGCAACCGCAACCGGCTTGTAGATCGATTCTTCTCCAAACAGCGCACTGGTAGGCTTACCGAGAATCCTTTCAAAATTTCCATCCCGGTCGAAAATAACAATCCGGTTTGCATCGGTATCGCAAACATAAATGCTTTTATCCGTAACAAAGACGCCCGAGGGATTGGTAAAGCTGTCCGGAATGCCCTGATCGTTAATAAAATCCGTAATTGTAAATTTCAGCTTAAAGTTCGCATCCGTAACAATTATACGATTATTGGCCGCATCCACAATATAGACGTTTCCGTCGTCATCTACAAAGAGATCACGCGGATCGTCCATGGCCGTTTCGAGGCCGATATAGGCGGAATCCACATTCATAATCGGCGTGTATACCGTAGGCGATGTACGCGGGAACCCGTCTGTACCGTAGGTATACGTCACATATGGCTCTACCGCGCTTGCCGCCGGCATCAGCACAAACAGAAGCGAAAGCGAAAGAAGAAGTATTTTTTTCAAAGTTTTCATTATAGAATACCTCCCCTTAATCCTTCATACCGCTCGAGCCCATTGTTTCGATAATGTTGCTCTGACAGATAATAAATACGGTAATCGGCACAATCATCATTATAACCGTCGCCGCCGCGCCCACTCCGGCACGTGCAATACCGCCGGTAACAATCTGATTGATCGCATAGTTGAATGACTTCAACTGCTCGCTGTAAATGTAAATCGAACTGCCCGCGTTCCAAAGGCCTTTGAAAGACTCAATCATCAGCGTAAGCCATGCCGGTTTAACCATCGGCATTGCAATCACCCAGAAAGTCTTGAACTCGCTGGCGCCGTCCAAACGCGCGCTCTCCAAAACCTCAGTCGAAACGCCGGTTTCCATAAATTGTTTCATCAGATACAATCCAAGCGAGGTGCAGAACGCCGGTACGATACGGGCAAGATAGGTATCCAGCCAGTGCAACGAACTCATGGTCAAGAAGTTTGCAATCGCCGTAACCGTCTGATGAAACATCAGCGAATATACAACCATGTTGAAAAAGAATTTTCTGCCCGGGAAATTCATCTTTGCCAGCGCATAGGCTGCCATAGAGGAAAGCAAAAGGTTTCCGAATGTACCGGTGACCGAAACAAACACAGTATTGAATATGTATCTTGACAGCGGTACGTAGTTATCGCTCATCAGCGTGAACAAATCTCCGAAATTGGAGAACGTAGGATGCTGTACATAAAAGCGCGGCGGGAACATCCAGAGTTCGTCAAGCGGCTTTAGCGACTGACAAATAACATAAAACATCGGCAAAAACATAAATGCGCCCATAAGGACAAGGAAAAGATTAATCCCGAAATCACCGCCGCCGCTGCGGCTGAGGACAACTTTATGTTTGCGCGTTCTTAATTTAGCCATATTACTGTCCTATCTTCGATAATCCTTTCTTTATTATTAGGTTGGCGCCAACCATGATGATAAACAATATAACCGCGATTGCCGAAGCATATCCCATTTCGTAACGCTGTCCGCCATAGTCGTCAAGATGATGCATAATGGTATGCGCGGAATACTCAACGGACGGGAATCCGCAAAGTGCGGTTACGATACCGCCGAAACCAAACGACTGAGTAATCGAAAGCACCGCGCCAAACATAAGCTGAGGACGCATATAGGGCAATGTGATATACCAAAGCTCCTGCCAACGGTTACGAACTCCGTCAACCGCACCGGCTTCATACAAATGCCGCGGCACGTTCTGCAAACCGGCAATGAAAGACAGAAACGCCGTACCAAGCGAGGTCCAGAGTGCAACGACGATACACAAGATCATCGTATATTTCTTATTTTCAAACCAAAGAACAGCATCGTCAATGATTCCCATATTCAGAAGCGTACCGTTAACCCAACCGTAAGAGTCGGAACTGAACAGAGTTTGCCATACAAGATACACCGAACCGGAAATAGAGGGCGCGTAGAAAATCAGCGTGACAACCGAACGCACCTTCGGGGAAAGCTCATTGATAAACCATGCGATAAAGAGCGAAAGCAGATAGGACACCGGTCCCGTAACGCAGGCAAAAACCAACGTATTCTGCGCCGCAATCAGGAAAATGTCATCATCCAGGAACAATCGAATGTAGTTGTCCATGAAGAGGAATCTCGGCATTTCCAAAAGGTTGAAATCCGTAAAGCTGAGCACCACAGACAAAATAACCGGGAATACCGTGAAAATGAAAAACAGAATCATGAAAGGCGCGATCATCGCATACGCAACCTTGTTCTTTTTCATTTCACGCCATGTCCACTGCGCTTTCGTCATATCTTTTCTTGCCGCCGGACGCTTTACTGCCGTGTTGTTTGACATGAATTTTTTCTCCTTTATATAATATCCGAAATGTTAAAACCCGGAAGCCGGTAAAACCGGCTCCGGAAAAAGCGTCCGCTTTTATTTCAGGCCGTGTTCAGCGAGATAGTCCTGCATCTGCTGATAAACCTCCGGCGAAGTTTCATAGGTCTTTCCAAGTTCCAGCGTGGGAAGACCAAATTCTTCACGTTTTCTCGTGATTTCCTTGTTGATCGTGTTCACATACTTCTGCAATTCGGTAATCGGATCCTTCCCCTCATTGATGACCGCAAGATAAGCGAAGTTAATATAGCGGTCAAAAATATACGATCCGGGATAATTCGTGTACGCAGCAAGGTTATTGAACTGATCCATCAGAGCCTCATATTCCTGCGTCGTCCACGGCATCTCTGCCAGCGCATACATATTTGCAGTGTTGTATTTTGCCGCCTGACCGATTGTCGTAACAAGATCGCTGCCGTACGCAGCCTGTGCCTCATGTCCGCAATACCAGCGAATAAATTCCCATGCGCTCTGTTCATCTTTTACGCCGTGCAGCAGAATGGTCGCCGCAACATTGTTGAAAGCATCATAGTTTACCGTGCCATCCTCGCGTATCGATCCGGGCAGCGGAACCATCTCCCAAAGACCGTTGATTTCAGTAGCAAAAACAGTCAATTGATTGTATGTCGTAGAATAATCGGCAATCAAAATCGGCATCTCTCCCGTTCTAAAACGGTTCGGCCCGTCAAACTTGTTCGGGAAAGAATAATCCGTATAGAAACGAGTATATTTTTCAAACGCTTCAAGTGCAATATTGGAATCCAGGTCGCAGCGCAGACCGTCATCTGCATAACGGTCGCCGCCCATTTGGAACAGGAATATATCGTACTGCCGGTTCAAGCCGATTGACATATTATTGGCCTGCAGCACGGGCAACATAGACAGCACGTCGTCCCAGGTCTTCGGAATCTCAAGTCCCAGATTCGCCAGAATATCAATGCGCACAAACATCATCATAAAGCCCGCGCGCTCCGGCATACCGTAGGTCGATCCGTACAGCGTAACCGGTACGAGCGTCTCGGTATTGAACTCTTTGACAAGCTCATCAAAGCCCTCATAATCGTTCAGCGGCAACGTTGCACTTCGGATTGCATAGTTGATAACGTCTACGTCGCTGGCGCCGAGGAAAACGTCCGGCCCCTGTCCGGAAAGCACCGACGGAAGCAGCGTTCCCGCCGCAACCAGCTTCACATTTACACCGATGTTGCTGTCCGGCGTGAAGTCGCTGGAAACCAGATTCTTCAAAATTTTCGCCTGGTCACGTCCCTGTGTGGTCCAAACTTCCACCGTATGCTCGGCAGCTTCTTCAGAAACCGCGCCCATCATACTGTAATCCGTGAAAAAGCTCGCAAAGAAAGCGCGAAGCTCAAACATGACGGCCTGGCCAAAGTTTGCGCTTGCTCTCGGCATCTCAGAAGAAACAGGCTGAATTAATATGTAATCAATTCTCAGCGGCTGAGCGCGTACACTGTTCAACCATGTGCCGAGCGTACCGATATACGTCTTCAGATTTTTCAAATTGGGCGCGATCTCATCTTCATCCGACCCCATTCTGTTTAATAGGAAAGCAACCTTATCGAGCGTCGCCGTCTGCGATCCTTTTTCGCCGCAAAGCTCCGTAATATAATCGGAAACCGCATACAGATTGCGGGCTTCGATCAGCATTGTCTTGATGGTGTTCGGCATCAGGCGGGAAAATCCGTAATCACGATACTCGTCCGGATCCGCGCCCGTCAACTTAAGGATCTCCATATAGCAGTCGTTGATATTATTCAGAGAGGAAGTTACCTGACGGATAATATCCGCGAATTCGCCGAGTCCGACTTCTATACGCAGCGTGTGCCGTCCGGGCGTCAGATAAAACTCAAAGACAGTCTCCCCGTCCGTGACGTTTTCACATTGCCAATCCTTGGAATAATCAAAGCGGAGATTATAGCATTCCTCAAACGGAACCTCGCCGTCCAAATAAATTGTTCGGGAAGTAAACATACCGGATAAATCATTCTGCTTGAAGCGCAGCGCAATTGCATAGAATCCCGCATCATTGACTTCAAACTCATATTCCGCCCATTGTCCGACCGTCTTAAAGTTTTCATTTCCGCCCATAAAATTGAGAAGCTGAGTTGTCGGATTCTGCGGAGACGTAATCGCGCTTGTGCGGTCGGTCAGAGGATAAATCGATTCGTCCGACTGCGCAGTCGGGAACTCCGCTTCCAAATGAATCACATCAGTTCCCTGCTTGTAATCGTACTGCGCTTTATATTCCTCATAAGAAATCATATCTGCCTGCGGATACAGGTAGATGGTTTTGATACTCATCGGTTCACGCGTAGCTTCAAGTGAAATTGTGTTTTCGCCTGCTTCAAAATAAAATTGCAGCGCATCTTTATAATAACCGGTCGAATCCTTTACCGTATAGGTTTGCCATACGTTTGCGGCCATATTATCGGGGCGAATGTCATTGCCGCCGACGTCTTTCTGAAACCCGACCGTACCGTCTTCATGCGTCGTATAGGACGGCGCCCAGCGTTTAGGAAAAATCAACGTGCGCGCTTCCGAGTAAGGCACCTTTCCGTTTACATACAGAATGCGCTCCGCATCCGTAGATTTCTCGCGGGTATCTTCGTCCCGCTCGGCGTCTCCCGTATAGCACTCCAGCTTTACGCTGTAAAGACCCGCCTGCTCAACATTGAACTTCCAGGTCACAACGCCGCTGGATGAAGTATAGAGAGATTTTTCCATGTCGCCGCCGACATCCGTCAGCACTTTAACGCCCGTATCTGTCGTTTTTTCAGGCAGATAGTTTAGGGCATCGATCACAATCGTGCCTTTCCCCTTAGGGGAATCGGCGTGTTTTTTAAGATACGCCTCGTAGTCGATCGTGTTCAGAATCTCATTCCACTCTGCCATGGTACGACCGCCGGAAATATCTGGAATTTCCTCCACCGCATCCCCGGCTGCCAGCACCGCCGGACCGCCGAATACCATGATCAGAGCCAGGAAGAGAGCCAGCGCTCCCGACAACTTCGTTCTCATCATAAATCTTGTTCCTCCTGAAGCAGACGCTTGAATTTGCTTACGCATACGTGTGCGCGCACGCACACAGGTTTCCGCACATTTGATAAAAAGCCGGGACTGCTCGGGACATTCGATTTTACTCGATTTTGCCCACGCAAAGACGGCATGCAGTTTTCCGGGACAAAATGCACAATGCGCCGATAAAAGACGTCTGTTTTTGCATTTTTTTCAGTTTCTATGTGCAAAATTACCCATAAATGTACTCGTATATTTTAGCACGCCGTCACATTGTTGTCAAGTAGGGTTATTTCAAGCTTTTCATATATTTATACTCCCAAGTTCGTTTTTTTCATTCCATTATATTGTATATGTCCCCTTTTTCATGACAAGCCCCGATTCTCAGCAAAAACGTCAAACAAGTATAATCGCAGTTTAGATAATTTAATTATCAAAATTGCGGTTTAAAATGTCTGTTTTTGCTTATTTCTCATAATATTTTTATTACTTTTTGTTTTTGTTAAATTAAATTAACAAAAATACTGTTTTGAACTTTATTTTTCTGACACATTTATTCATCAAAAAAATTGTATAAAAATCACAAAAATAAACAATCGATTTCTACACATATGCATAATGCACAATTTTACAGAGGATAAAAGCGTATCGTGTCAAATCCTGGAATATATTTTTACTTTTTTCGGAAAAATATATTAATATATTAAAACACATGTTTTCTATTTTTGTTTTTTTTAATGATATCTCTCGAAGAAAATATTAAAATCCCCGGCAGAAACACGGCACGTCTTTCACTTTATCGCTTAAAATTCTCCTGTGGGGTTATAATTTTATTTTGATTTTTTACAGAGCGGATCCATTTCGATTTTTCCGTTTTATTTAATTCCAGTGCCGATTGACATTTTATTGACTATACTCTATAATTTATAATTAAGGAATAATTTGATTTTGGAGGAAAATTATGAACAGCATCGGAATCGACCTCGGCGGTACCAACATCGCTGCGGGCGTCGTCGATACAAGCGGAAATATTTTAATAAAACAATCCATCCCTACACTGGCCGCGCGATCGTGCGAAGAAATTCTTTCAGATATTGCCTCTCTCTGCGAAAGCCTTGTTCGCCAAAGCGGTGAAACGCTTGCAGATATTCGGCTGATCGGCCTTGCCGTTCCGGGCGGCGTTGATTCGGCAAACGGAAAAATTCTGTTTACTCCGAATATTCCGTTTTCGGGTCTCAATGTCTGCGAAATGCTATCCGGTATGCTGGGCGGAGTATCTGTAAAGCTGATCAACGACGCAAATGCCGCCGCGCTGGCAGAAGCGCGGGCAGGCGCGGCCAAGGACGCCGAAAGCGCAGTCATGATCACGCTCGGAACCGGAATCGGCGGCGGCGTTATCCTGCACGGAGATATTTACACAGGATTCAACGGACTTGCCGGCGAACTCGGACACATGGTCATTGAAAAAGACGGAGAACCTTGTGGCTGCGGACGCAAAGGCTGCTTTGAAGTATACGGCGCCGCCACGGCGCTGACGCGCATGACACGTGAAGAAATCGAGCGTTGTGAAAACCGCGGTGAGTCAACCGCCATGTACGGCGGAAAAGTCAACGGCCGCACCGCTTTTGACGCATTCCGCAAAGGAGACGCCGCCGCCGCCCGCGTCATCGAAAAATACACGGATTATTTATCGTGCGGCATCATCTCATTAATCAATATCTTTCAGCCGGAAATCTTTATCATCGGCGGCGGCATTTCGGGCGAAGGGCAGCTTTTGCTCGATCTGCTCGAACCAAAGATTCGAAAAGAGGAATATGCCAAAAATCCAGCCAAACGCACACAACTGCGCATTGCAAGCTGCAAAAACGATGCAGGCATTATCGGCGCCGCGATGCTGGAGGCGAAATTATGAAAAAAACGCTTAAATTTATCGGGCTTTTCCTTTTCTTTGCCGCGCTTATTCTTCTTCTGTATATACAAAATCCGCGCGCCGAACTCTATTCACTGTTCAGTGTTATCAGCTTTGCACTGATTTTATTTGCCAGCGCCTCCTGCTTTGTCGGCAGTGAACTGCTCAAAAAAACAGAAGATTTAGAAAAACGTGTCTTTGATCTCGAAGAAGAAATTCGGAAAATAAAAGGCGAAAAAAGCAATGACGCAGACATCCGAAGCACAGAACCATAACAGATTATCCGTTCCCCGCAGTTCGATACTCGAACTGCGGGGTTTAACTTTCAAAATCCGCACAGATTTATGTTTGGTTCCCCGATTTGAAAGGAACCGCACACAAAAATGCAAGAACAGAATTTAAATTGTTCAATTTAAGGCCGTTATATCCAAACTTTTTGGAATAATATTGCCATAAAATGAACTTTTATCAGATTGTTCTTGCATTTTTAGCGAGATTGTGTTAGAATTACTTTATCAATCAAAAATATCTATCGGAGGGAACAGTATCCATGGGACTTACGCTTACTGAAAAAATTTTGAAAGCTCATGTTGTGGACGGCGTTTTTGAAAAAGGCCGCGAAATCGGCATCCGAATCGATCAAACGCTGACGCAGGACGCCACAGGCACGATGGCCTACCTTGAATTTGAGGCAATGAACATCCCGCGCGTACATACTGAGCGTTCAGTCGCCTATATTGACCACAATACGCTGCAAAACGGTTTTGAAAATGCGGACGACCACCGCTTCATCGGTTCGATAGCGAAAAAACACGGTATTTACTTCAGCCGTCCCGGCAACGGCATCTGCCATCAGGTACATTTGGAACGTTTCGGCGTACCGGGAAAAACGCTTATCGGTTCCGACAGCCATACGCCGACCGGCGGCGGTCTCGGCATGATCGCCATCGGCGCCGGCGGACTGGATGTCGCCGTAGCGATGGGCGGAGGCGCTTATTATATTACCTATCCCAAAATTGTGAAAGTTGAACTCACCGGTCATCTGCGTCCCTGGGTCGCGGCAAAAGACGTGATTTTAGAGGTACTTCGTCTGCTGACGGTAAAAGGCGGAGTCGGCCGCGTAATGGAATATACCGGCGACGGCATCGCCACACTCTCCGTTCCTGAACGCGCCACCATCACCAACATGGGCGCGGAACTCGGTGCGACGACCTCTATCTTCCCCTCTGATGAGATTACCCGGGAATTTCTCGCAGCACAAGGGCGTGTCGAAGCTTACACACCGCTCGCTGCTGACAGTGATGCGGTCTATGATGAAGAAATCCGCATTGACCTCTCAAAGCTCGAACCCATGGCGGCCTGCCCGCATTCGCCCGACAACGTTAAAACGATACGCGAACTCGGAGATATGCCGATCGATCAGGTCTGCATCGGATCCTGCACGAACAGTTCGCTTCTTGATATGCTGAAAGTGGCATATATATTAAAAGGAAAAACAATTGCGCCCAACGTTTCTCTTTCGATTGCGCCCGGTTCAAAACAGGTACTGAACATGCTGGCGGAAAACGGCGCGCTGGCCGTGATGATCGCCGCTGGCGCCCGCGTTCTGGAATCGGCTTGCGGTCCCTGCATCGGTATGGGGCAATCCCCCAATTCCGGCGGGATCTCGCTTCGCACATTCAACCGCAATTTTCTCGGTCGTTCGGGTACCAAGGACGCGCAGGTTTATCTCGTATCTCCGGAAGTGGCGGCGCTCTCCGCAATCAACGGTCATCTCTCTGATCCGACCGCACTCGGCGACATGCCGGTCTTTGAAATGCCGGCGCAGTTCCTTATTAACGACAACATGATCGAGCCGCCCGCATCGCCTGAAGAGGCAGACAAAGTGGAAATTCTCCGCGGACCGAACATCAAACCGTTTCCGGAAACGCACCCGCTCGAAAATAAAATCGCCTGCAAATGCTCATTGAAAGTCGGCGACAACATCACCACCGACCACATCATGCCGGCTGGCGCAAAGATTCTGCCCCTCCGTTCCAACATTCCCGAAATTTCCAAGCATTGCTTTACCGTATGCGACGAGCAGTTCCCCGCCCGTGCAAAGGCGCTCGGAACCAGCGTCATCGTAGGCGGCGCAAACTACGGCCAGGGCTCATCAAGAGAACACGCCGCGCTGGCGCCTCTGTATCTCGGCGTGAAAGCCGTTATTGCCAAAAGCTTTGCCCGCATTCACGCGGCAAACCTAATTAACGCCGGTATTCTGCCGCTGACCTTTGCCGCTCCGTCAGA
>CATYXQ010000006.1 GCA_958414825.1 uncultured Eubacteriales bacterium
CCTGGATCTTTTATATTTTCAGAAAAGATTGAACAAGTACCGGATTTATACGGCGTTTGGATCTGCGAGATAGTCAAGCTGCAAATAAAGTAAGGTTACAAGACGGCGCGTCCTATCGTCGGAAAATTTTGGTTTTTCGCGGAAAAAGGCGCCGCATAGAGCCGGCGCCTTTGTGTGTGTTCGGTACAAATATTTTGAAATGCAGGTGAAAAGATTTGTATTCGCTTGATATTTTCGGTTGTATGCGGTATAATTTATAGCGGTAAAAATGCCGCATTCGGCAGATATATATTTTTATGAGGTGAAAAATGGGATTTTTAAAGGGAAAAACGGCCGTCATTACCGGCGCAGGCCGAGCGGTGCTGAGCGACGGCAGATGCGGTTCAATCGGATACGGAATTGCGACCGCGTATGCAAAAGAGGGCGCGAATCTTGTGATTACCGGACGAAACGTGAAAAAGCTTGAAGACGCCGCCGAGGAACTCGAAAAGCTGTACGGTATAAAGGTTCTTGTTATGCAGGCTGACATTTCGGCCGGTGCGGACAATGAAGCTGTTGTCAAAGAAGTTGTGCGCAAAACGGTAGAGACGTTCGGCGGAATTGATGTTCTTGTCAACAACGCGCAAGCTTCTGCTTCGGGCGTTACGATTGCCGATCATACCACGGAGCAGTTCAATCTTGCGCTCTATTCGGGACTCTATGCGACGTTTTATTATATGAAAGTCTGCTATCCTTATCTTGCAAAATCAAAGGGATCGGTGATTAACTTCGCTTCCGGCGCGGGACTGTTCGGCAACTACGGTCAGTGCGCGTATGCCGCCGCCAAAGAGGGTATCAGAGGCCTTACAAGAGTTGCGGCTACCGAGTGGAGCCGCGACGGCATCAATGTCAACGTCGTATGTCCGCTTGCGTGGACGGCGCAGCTTGAACAGTTTAAAAATCAGTTCCCCGAAGCGTTTGAAAAAAATGTTTCTACGCCGCCGATGGGACATTTCGGCGATTCGGAGCTTGAAATCGGACGTGTATGCGTGCAGCTGGCTTCACCCGACTTTAAATATATGACCGGCGAGACGATTACGCTTGAGGGCGGCCTTGGCCTCAGACCCTGATTTTTGAAAAAATACGCAAAAACTGTGTATTGATGCTGCGATATGCCGTATTTAGCGGAAAAAGCATTCTTTGACGTTTGGATATGTTTTAAAATGCATAGGATTATGTCGATATTGTACTAACACTTTTTTAAAAAACGTGTTATAATGAAATTGTCAAAAAAATAACATACTTTTGGGCAGTTGTCCTGAACGCTCAAAAGTACGCCGTTAAAAAATCTTATTTATTTTGGAGGTATTACAAATGGCACGTTTTACGCTTCCCAGAGATTTGTATCATGGCAAGGGCACGCTTGAGGTTTTGAAAACGCTCGGCGGCAAGAAAGCTATCGTCGTGGTCGGCGGCGGTACCATGAAGAAAATGGGCTTTCTGGATAGAGCCGTCGCGTATCTGAAAGAGGGCGGCATGGAAGTTGAGCTTTTTGAGGGAGTCGAGCCGGATCCGTCTGTGGAGACCGTAATGGCCGGCGCTGCCGCTATGCGTAAGTTCCAGCCTGATTGGATTGTGGCAATGGGCGGCGGTTCGCCGATTGACGCTGCAAAAGCAATGTGGGCGTTTTATGAGTATCCCGAAACGACTTTTGAGGATCTGATTACGCCGTTCAATTTCCCCACGCTTCGTCAGAAAGCAAAATTCTGTGCAATTCCTTCGACTTCCGGCACGGCTACTGAAGTGACTGCGTTTGCCGTTATTACCGATTATCAGAAAGGCATCAAATATCCGCTGGCGGACTTCAACATCACGCCGGATGTTGCGATTGTCGATCCCGAACTTGCCGAGACGATGCCGCAGAAGCTGACTGCGCATACCGGTATGGATGCGATGACGCATGCGGTTGAGGCGTATGTTTCCACGCTGAACTGCGATTATACCGATCCGCTTGCGCTGCATGCCATTGAGATGATTCACAATGATTTGAAGAAATCCTATGACGGCGATATGGAAGCGCGCGACCGTATGCACAATGCGCAGTGTCTGGCCGGTATGGCGTTCTCCAACGCTTTGCTCGGCATTGTGCACTCCATGGCGCACAAGACCGGCGCGGCGTTCTCGGGCGGTCATATTATCCACGGCTGCGCCAATGCCATGTATCTGCCGAAGGTAATTAAGTACAATTCCAAAAATGCGGCTGCGGCAGAGCGCTATGCGGCGATTGCCGACTTTATCAAACTCGGCGGAAATACTGTAACTGAAAAAGTGGATCTTTTGATTGCCGAACTTCGCAAGATGAACGATGCGCTGAATATTCCGCAGGCGATCAAAAATTACGGCCCTGGTGGAGTAAAGGCCGATACGAGCATTATCGACGAGAAAGAATTTTTGGAAAAACTGCCTGAAGTTGCAGCCAATGCAATTTCGGACGCCTGCACGGGTTCCAACCCGCGTCAGCCCTCTCAGGAGGATATGGAGAAGCTGCTTCGGGCTTGCTACTACGATCTCGAAATCGATTTCTAAGCATTTAAACATATGGGTAAAGCCGCAGAAATTTTCTGCGGCTTGCGCTCTTAAAAATGAAGTTTATAGCAGCATTTTCCTCTGATACCGGTAAAGCCCGAATTGAATCATGATGGAAAGGAATACAGAAAGCATGTATAAAATTTTAAAGAAAAAAGCTTTGAATCCGACCGTTACGCTGATGGAAATCGAAGCGCCGCTGATTGCAAAAAAGGCCGAGCCCGGTCAGTTTATCATTCTGCGCGTCGATGAAAACGGCGAGCGCATTCCGCTGACGATTGCCGGATATGACCGCGAGCGCGGAAGCGTCACGATTATTTTCCAGATTGTTGGCGCCAGCACCGAACTGCTCAATCACAAGCAGCAGGGGGATGTAATTTCGGATTTTGTCGGTCCGCTGGGAATGCCCACGGAGACCGACGGATATAAAAAGGTTTGCATCATCGGCGGCGGCGTCGGCTGCGCCATTGCGCTTCCGATTGCGCAAAAGCTGAAAGCGATGGGTTGCGAGGTTCATTCGATCATTGGTTTCCGCACAAAGGATCTGGTGATTCTGACCGATGAATTTCGTGCCTGCAGCGATGAATTTCATTTGATGACGGATGACGGCAGCGCCGGGGAGACCGGTAATGTCTGCGTGCCGCTGAATGCGGCGCTGACAGCCGGAGAGCGCTATGACGTAGTCATTGCGATCGGTCCGCTGGTCATGATGAAATTTGTCTGTCTTGCGACAAAGCCGTATGACCAAAAGACGGTTGTGAGCATGAATCCGATTATGATCGATGGCACGGGTATGTGCGGCGGATGCCGACTGAGCGTCGGCGGCGAAACCAAATTTGCCTGTGTGGACGGTCCGGACTTTGACGGACATCTTGTCGATTTTGACGAGGCGATCAGCCGTTCGCGCGCGTATACCGAGTTTGAGGCGCACGCACGCGAGGCGACCTGCAATCTGTTCAAAAAGGAGGTACACTGAGTATGCCCGCAAAGTTCAATATGAATCCGAAGAAAAATCCGATGCCCGCTCAGGCGCCGGATATCCGAAATAAAAATTTTAAAGAGGTTGCGCTCGGATATACTGAGGAAATGGCAATCGACGAGGCGAAGCGTTGCCTCGACTGCAAAAACAAGCCTTGCGTCAACGGATGCCCGGTCAATATCCATATTCCGGAATTTATCGGCAAGGTAGCCGCCGGCGATTTCGAGGGCGCGTATGAGATCATCAGTCTGTCTTCCTCTCTGCCTGCTGTTTGCGGCCGCGTCTGCCCGCAGGAAACGCAGTGCGAGGGCAAATGCACCCGCGGTATCAAGGGCGAGCCGGTGGCTATTGGCCGTTTGGAGCGCTTTGTTGCCGACTGGCACAATGCAAATGCAACCGCCGCGCCCAAATTGCCGGAGAAAAACGGACATAGGGTTGCGGTGATCGGTTCTGGTCCTGCGGGACTTACCTGCGCCGGCGATCTTGCCAAAATGGGCTATGACGTCACGGTTTATGAAGCTCTGCACCTTGCAGGCGGCGTTTTGGTTTACGGCATTCCCGAGTTCCGTCTGCCCAAAGCGATTGTGCAGAAAGAAATCGATAATTTAAAGGCGCTCGGCGTAAAGGTGGAGACCAATATGGTCATTGGCCGCGTGCTTACCATTGAGGAACTGAAAACGGAATACGGCTACGAGGCGATTTTCATCGGTTCGGGCGCGGGACTGCCCATGTTTATGAACATTCCGGGCGAAAATCTCAAGGGCGTGTATTCCGCTAATGAATTTCTGACCCGTTCCAATCTGATGAAAGCGTATCTCCCCGATTCGACGACGCCGATTCAGCAGAGCAAAAATGTGGCGGTGGTCGGCGGCGGCAACGTCGCCATGGATGCGGCGCGCACGGCGAAACGTCTCGGCGCGGAGAATGTCTATATCGTATACCGCCGCGGCATGGAGGAGCTTCCGGCGCGCCGTGAGGAGGTCGAGCATGCAGAGGAAGAGGGAATTATTTTCCGCACGCTCTGCAATCCGGTAGAGATT
The DNA here is from genome assembly GCA_958414825.1 of uncultured Eubacteriales bacterium. Lineage (GTDB taxonomy): Bacteria > Bacillota > Clostridia > Oscillospirales > CAG-272 > UMGS902. The sequence continues at coordinate 4,585 of CATYXQ010000006.1, forward strand.
ATTGCGGCAAACGTATCCGATCCGCGCGATCCTCGGTACGGCACCGTAGCCGGGATCAAGTGTGTGCGCATGGAACTTGGCGAGCCGGATGCTTCCGGTCGCCGCCGTCCGATCGAGATTCCGGACAGCGAGTTCGAGATGGAGGTCGATTGCGTCATTATGTCGCTGGGCACTTCGCCGAATCCGCTGCTTAAAAAGACCACACCCGGACTTGAAACCAGGCGGCGGGGCGAGATTGTAGCGGATGAAAACGGTTTGACGTCGATTGAGGGCGTATATGCGGGCGGTGACGCTGTAACAGGCGCCGCTACCGTTATTTTGGCCATGGGCGCGGGAAAAACGGCGGCCGCTGCCATGGATCGATACATCAAAGATAAAAATGCATGAGCAGTTGGTATTGAGCCCGACTGTGACGTTAAAAAAATATAGTTTACAAAGGCGGCGCAGTTTTTAAACTGCGCCGCCTTTGTAAACGCCTTACAGGCGCGACGGCGCGAGCGAACGCGCTCCGTCGTCGGAAAATCTTGGTTTTTCGACGGTCAGAAGCTGCGCCGTCTCGGTCTGTCGATATTAAAGAAGAGCGCATTTTGTGAATGTCGCTACATTTGAAAAATCAGGCGCGCTGCAGTATAAGTGAGAAATGCGGCCAGGTATCCGACAAAAAAGTTGAAACCCACAACGCAAAGCGCCGTGCGCATACGGCCGCTCTCCTTTCGGATAGCGGCTACGGTGGCTACGCAAGGGGTATACAGCAGAGACAGCACCAAAAACGAGAGTGCGGCGGGCGGTGAATAGGCAGCCGCGACCGCGCTTGAGAGCGGAAGTGCGCCGCCGAGCAGAATTTCAAGCGTGGAGACAATGCTTTCTTTTGCAAAGAAGCCCATCAGCAGTGCTGCAGCAGAATTTGCGTCACCGAGTCCGAGCGGCGCAAGCAGCGGCGCGGTCGTGGCACCGACGGCGTGCAGCAGGCTTTCACCTGTGTTCATGCGGATGTTTTGCAAAAGCCAGATAACCGAAGAAGCGGCGAAAATTACGGTTCCCGCTTTGATGACAAATCCCCGGCATTTGTCGAAAACAGACAGCAGCAGGTTTTGAAACGCCGGCAGACGGTAGGGCGGCAGTTCCATAACAAAGGGTAGACTTTCTTTAGAGACGCGCCGGCTTGTGAGCAGACGTGCGCAAAGAAGCGCTGCGGCGGCGCCGAGAAGATAGAGTATGAACGCGGCGCCCGCCTCTTTTTTTAGTACCGCCGTCAGAAACAGCGCGTAGACGGGCGCGCGCGCGGAGCAGGAGATAAACGGAAGGGTAAACCACAGTGTCCGGCGTTCGCGCCCGTCCACAGCGCGCGCGGCCATAACGGCGGGAACTGTGCATCCGAATCCCATGACAATCGGGATAAACGCTTTGCCCGACAAACCGAACCGGCGCAGCAGCGGATCCGCCAGAAAGGCGATGCGCGCCATGACGCCCGTATCCTCCAGCAGGGTGATAAAACAAAAGAGCAGGGCAATCTGCGGCAGGAATGCAAGTACGCTGAATATGCCCGCCAAAGCTCCGTCGATCAAAAAGCTTTGCAGCAATTCTGCCGTATTGTGCGCGCCGAGCCACTCCGACAGCGGTTCCCGAATGCCGTTTTGAAGGAATTCGGAAAATGCGTCGGACAACCGTTGTCCGACAGTGCCGAAAACAAGCTGAAAAATCAGAAAAACCAAGAGGAAAAATACCGGGATGCCGATGATTTCACGCAGGAGAATTTTGTCGATCTTGTCGCTGAAGCTGTTCTCTTCGCGGCGGTGCAGTACCGCCGCCGCGATTTTTTCCGCGCTCAGCATCGGATTTTTCGGTGGCCGTGCGCAGGTCGCGGCGTCAATTAATGTTTCCAGTCCACGGCCGCGAAGTGCGGAAATTTCTGTGACCTGCACGCCGAGCAGTGACGAAAGCCGTTCTTTATCTATGTTTACGCCGCGCCGCGCTGTTTCGTCTGCCATATTCAGCGCGACGATCATAGGTCGGCGGAGTTTCAGCAATTCACAGGTCAAAAGCAGACTTCGCTCCAAGTTGCATGCATCCAGGATGTTGACAATCACGCCGGAATGTGCAGCCAGGTAGTCGGCCGCCACCCGTTCGTCGCCTGTTGCGGGAATGAGTGAATATACCCCCGGCAGGTCGGCCACCGAGTAGAGTTTTCCCCGATGCCGAAATCGACCGGTTTTGCTGTCCACCGTAACGCCGGCAAAATTGCCGGTCTGTCGGTGTGCGCCGCAGAGCCGGTTAAACAGTGTGCTTTTACCCGAGTTCGGGTTGCCCGCAAGCAGAAGCGTGCATTCTTCCATGAATTTCCACCTCCTCCATGGCAGGACGGGACAGCGCCACCCGCGTTCCCATGATTCGCACGACGCCTCCGCTTCGGTTGCGGAGCAGGATTTCTACCTGCGTACCCGGTAAAAATCCGAGCCGTTCATAGAAATGCTGCTGCCTGGCGCTTCCCGATACAAATGAAACATAGGCGCTTTCTTGGGGTGCGAGCGCCGATAACATCATAATGACCCCTCTCTTTACAAAAAGCTGTTGCATTGCTTTTCAAATATATGTATAATAATATATCGAAATGTTTTTTGGCGGTGATTTTGTGTACGTGCTTCCCAAAACAAGAGCGATCATCTGTCCGCTCTGCCGCGCACCGTTGTCTGTCTGCGGAGCCTCGCTTGTTTGTGAGGGCGGTCGGCGGCATACGTTTGATATTGCAAGGACAGGCTATGTAAATTTGAACCTGCATTCTTCCGCAAGCGGAGATACAAAGGAGATGGCTGACGCACGGCGGCAGTTTCTCAGACAGGGTTATTATACGCCGCTTTGCGAGGCGCTTTCCGAAGCGGTGGGCAAGGGCGCTCTGCTGTGCGACGCGGGCTGTGGAGAGGGGTATTATACCGAGCGCGCCGCACAGGGGTTTGATTTTACGGTAGGCGCCGATCTTTCCAAATATGCGCTTGCGTTTGCGGGGAAAAGCGCGCGCCGCGCGCTTTGGGCGGAGCGTTTGCTTTATGTGGCGGCCAGCGTGTATGCATTGCCGATTGCGGACAATGCCTGCGACTGTGTGCTGAATGTTTTTGCGCCGTGCGCCGCTGAAGAGTTTTTCCGTGTTTTGCGTCCGGGCGGGCGGTTGGTGATTGCGGCGGCCGGACGGGATCATTTGCTTGAGATGAAGCGCTTTTTGTACGACGAGGTTGTTCCAAACGAGGAGAGGCGCGATTATCCGAAAGAGATGACGCTGCTTGAAAAATTTCCTGTGCGCCGCCGAGCGGAGATTCCGGGAGACGCGCTTCGGACGCTGTTTCAGATGACGCCGTATTTTTATCGGACGAAAAAAGACCGTGCGGATGCGCTCGGCGCGCTTTCGTCTTTGCCGCTTACGCTGGATTTTGAGATCCGCATTTATATCAAGGAGGTATAAGAGATGTTTAGTTTGGTGATTCCGATGTACAACGAGGCTGCGATTCTGCCGGATACGCTGGCGACGCTGAACGCCTATATGCAGGATCATTTTGACGAGTATGAAATCCTGTTTTCGGACGACGGGTCTACCGACGGTTCGGCGGCGCTTGTCGCAAACTGCGGGTATCCGAACATCCGCGTCATCTCTTATCCGCAAAATCAGGGCAAGGGCTGCGCCGTCCGCTGCGGTATGCTTGCCGCCAGGGGAGATCTGATTCTTTTCACCGACTGCGATCTTGCTTACGGCACGGAGGCGATCCGCGCGCTGTATGATGCTTTTTCAAAGGGTGATTTTGATATTATGATCGGTTCCCGGAATCTTGGGAAAGACGGATACGAGGGGTATTCGTTTCTGCGCCGGGTTGCTTCAAAGGTCTATATCAAAACCCTTTGCATTGCGGGCGGTTTTTCTCTGAGCGATTCGCAGTGCGGCTTCAAGGCTTTTACAAAGGAAGCGGCGCATAAGGTTTTTCCGTATTGTGAGACCGACGGATTTGCATTTGATTTTGAGGCGATTCTGCTTGCTGACCGGCAAAAACTGAAAATCGGCGAATTCCCGGTCAAGGTTATCAACCATCGGGCCTCCAAAATTCATGTGTGGTCGGACAGCCTCAAAATGCTGGCCGATTTGCGCCGGATTAAAAAGCATGTGCGGTCAGTTACACTGGATAAATGAAAGACGATAAGAAAGATTTGTCAAAATCTATTGCATGTGACCGCGCAATTTGCTATAATTTATTTGGTAAATTTTATCGCTCTACCGGGCGAAATACAGATCTGAAAGGTGAAAATGCGAATGGATATCAAGCAGGAATCTTTAAAGGCTCATTACGACTGGAAAGGAAAGATTGAGGTTATTTCCCGATGCAGAATTAACGACCGGCATGATCTTTCGGTTGCTTATACGCCCGGCGTTGCGCAGCCCTGTTTGGAGATTCAAAAGGATTACAATAAATCCTTTGAACTGACCCGCCGCTCGAATCTGGTTGCGGTGATTACCGACGGTACGGCTGTGCTCGGTCTCGGCGATATCGGACCTGAGGCCGGTATGCCGGTTATGGAGGGAAAATGCGCGCTGTTTAAAGAGTTTGCGGACGTTGACGCGTTCCCGATTTGTGTGCGCTCCAAAGATGTGGACGAGATCGTGCGCACGATTTACCTGATTTCCGGTTCGTTTGGCGGAATTAACCTGGAGGACATCGGCGCTCCCCGTTGTTTTGAGATCGAGCGTCGGCTGAAAGAAATCTGTGATATTCCGATTTTCCACGATGACCAGCACGGCACGGCGATTGTCTGCGCCGCAGCGCTGATCAATGCGCTAAAACTTGTGAAAAAGAAGATCGAGGATGTAAAAATTGTCATCAATGGTGCGGGAAGCGCCGGAATCTCCATCGGAAAGCTGTTGCTTCGTCTGGGGCTTAAAAATTTGGTTATGTGCGGTCGTCACGGTATCATTTATGAAGGATTTGAGTCCAATAACCCCGCGCAGGAAGAAATGGCCAAGCTGACCAACCGGCAGATGGAAAAGGGGTCGCTTGCCGATGCGCTTCGTGGCGCGGACGTCTTTATCGGCGTGAGTGTTCCGGGCACAGTGACCAAAGAGATGATTGCGACCATGGCAAAAGATTCGATCGTATTCCCGATGGCCAATCCGATTCCGGAGATCATGCCCGACGAGGCAAAGGCGGGCGGCGCGCGTGTCATTGGTACAGGCCGCAGTGATTTCCCGAATCAGATCAACAATGTGCTTGCATTCCCCGGCATTTTCCGCGGTGCGCTGGATTGCCGTGCTTCTCAGATTAATGAGGAGATGAAAGTGGCGACGGCGTATGCGATCGCTTCTTTGATTCCCGATTCGGAATTGACAGAGGAGTATATCATTCCCTCTGCGCTGAACAAGGATGTGGCAAAAATTGTTGCCGAGGCGGTTGTGAAAGCCGCGCGGGAAACCGGCGTTGCAAGAATCTGAATTTTTGAATTTACATAAAAGCGCCCCCGCTTGTTTGAACTTTTGGGTTCATTCGGGCGGGCGGCGCTTTTCATAATGGGGCGCTCGGCGGAAAAGGTTGATTTTCCGTCCGAATTGTGTTATGATTATAAAAATTGACAAGCGTGTGGGGGGAGGCAAGTTTATGTTATCCAGAGCGTATACGGCTGCACTGTCCGGTGTGGACGGCTTTGAGGTTGTCGTGGAATGCAGTGCGCAGAAAAAGCTTCCTGTCCTCGAAATCATCGGACTGCCGGACACTGCGGTAAAAGAGGCGAAAGAACGCATTCGAGCAGCCATTACCAACAGCGGCATCCGTTTCCCCTCCATGGAGATTATTTTGAATCTGGCGCCCGCCAACCGAAAAAAGGAGGGGTCTTCGTTCGATTTGGCCATGCTTGTGAGCGTGCTTGCCTGCAGTGAAACACTGCCGAATGATACGCTGCTTGACGATAAGTGCTTTATCGGGGAGTTGTCTCTGTCCGGTGAGATTCGGCCGGTAAACGGTGTGCTTTGCATGTGTCTTGCGGCGCGCGCGCACGGAAAAAATGAAATTTTTGTTCCGGCCGCGAACGCGGGCGAGGCCGGTGTGGTGCCGGATGTGACCGTGTATCCCGTGCATTGTCTTTCGGAACTGGTTTTTCATCTGCGCGGTGAGCAGAAAATAGAACCGGTTCGTTTTGACGCCTCGGAATTTCATCGGGTGCACACGCATTTTCCGGTGGATTTTTCGGACGTGAAAGGGCAGCAGCAGGCAAAACGCGCACTGGAAATTGCCGCTGCGGGCGGACATAATGTGCTGATGATCGGCCCGCCCGGTACGGGTAAATCCATGCTGGCCAAGCGTTTGCCGACGATTTTGCCCGAGATGTCGTTTGAAGAGGCTATTGAGACGACCAAGATTTATTCTATTGCGGGTATGCTTCCGGAGGATACGCCCCTGATTTGGAACCGGCCTTTCCGTGCGCCGCATCATACGCTGTCCCCGGCAAGTCTTGTCGGCGGCGGCAGCAATCCGCGTCCGGGTGAAATCTCGTTGGCGCACGGCGGCGTTTTGTTTCTGGACGAACTGCCGGAATACGGCAAAAGCGCGATGGAGGCGCTTCGTCAGCCGCTGGAAGACGGGTGCGTGACGATTACCCGCACTGCGGGGAAAGTGACCTATCCGGCTGATTTTATGCTGGTCGGCGCGATGAATCCTTGCCGGTGCGGCTATTTTTCCCATCCGACAAAGCCGTGCACCTGCAAACCGGGCGATGTGCGGCGGTATATCGGAAGAATCAGCGGTCCACTGCTTGATCGCATGGATATACAGATAGAGGTCGGCCCGGTGAATTTTGAGTCTCTTTCTTCCGGTTCTGAATCGGCTGAGTCCTCCGCCGCGATCCGTGAGCGGGTCAATGCGGCGCGAAGCTATGCGCGTCGGCGCTTTGCGGAGAGCAGCGCTTCGTTTCATTCAAACGCAAGTCTCAGCGGCCGCGAACTTGAGCGCGTTTGCGTTTTGCGTCCTGAGGCGCGTGAACTTTTGCGCGCGGCCTTTGACCGACTTGGAATGTCGGCGCGCGGATATGATAAACTGCTTCGGATCAGCCGAACGATCGCCGATCTTGCAGAGAGCGAACAGGTTTCCGCCGCGCATATTTCCGAGGCGATTATGCTTCGTTCGCTGGATAAAAAATACTTTAGTTGATTGTTGACGGTAGACTTGTGCAATTTCTATAAATCGGAGTTTTCCACATTTTCATCAGAAAATCCGGTGGAAAATGTGGAAAACTATGAATGCTTCATTTCAAAAATGAATATTTCCCGTAAATACGGCTGCTTTTACATGCAGTTATACACATTTTCCATATTTTGTATGTGGAAAACTTTTTCCTTAAAATATGCCTGAATTTTTCAGTTTTTACACGCTGTCCAAAACGTAAAAACCAAAACTGAGATTTTGTGCAATTTATTCTTTATGCCGAAGAGAGAAAGAACCGTGGAAAATCAAACCTATGAAATTTTAAATAAAATACAGAACTCCGCCGACGTCCGTGCGTTGCCGGAGGATCAGATTGAACCGCTTTGTGCTGAACTGCGGCGGTTTCTGATCGAAAAGGTCACAAAAAACGGCGGTCATTTGGCTTCAAACCTCGGAGTCGTCGAACTTTCTGTGGCCATTCACCGCGTGTTTGATCTGCCGCATGACCGTGTTATTTTTGACGTCGGACATCAGTCCTATGTTCATAAAATTCTGAGCGGTCGCCGGGATGCGTTTGATACGCTGCGCAAACCCGGCGGACTTTCAGGTTTTGAAAAAATGAGCGAGAGCGAATATGATGCGTTCGGCACCGGACATGCTTCCACGTCGCTTTCTGCCGCGCTCGGTTATGCCAAGGCGGATAAAATTATGGGGCGCGACAATTACACGATTGTAGTGCTCGGGGACGGCGCTTTTACGGGCGGACTTGTGCATGAGGCGCTGAATAACTGTGATCCTGATTTGCGTCTGATTGTCATTCTCAATGAGAATGAAATGTCTATCTCCAAAAATATCGGTACATTTGCGCGCCATATTGCCAATATTCGTTCTTCCAAGCGGTACATCAATCTCAAAAAGAGAACGACACGGTTTGTTCGGGCGATTCCGCTGATCGGAGAATCCGTTTTTTCCGCGATGCGGGATACCAAAAAAATGTTTAAAAATTCTTTGTTCGGCAGCAGCTATTTTGAGGAACTCGGTTTGTTTTATCTCGGGCCTGCAAACGGAAATGACTGCGACACGGTGGAATATCTGTTAAACGAAGCGAAAAACAAGGGTGAAAGCGTTGTTTTGCACCTGAAAACTAAAAAGGGCATGGGATATGCACCGGCGGAGGAAAATCCAAGCCGGTATCACATGGTGGGGAATGCCTATAAGGACAACTTTTCTCAGCACTTCGGTCGGACGCTTGCGCGTATGGCGGAGACGGACGGACAGATTTGCGCGATTACGGCGGCAATGGAAAGCGGCGTCGGACTGTCTGAATTTGCCAAAGCTTTTCCCGATCGTTTTTTTGACGTGGGTATTGCGGAGGGACATGCCGTTACATTTGCCGCCGGCCTGGCTGCGGCGAATATGAAACCTTATGTTGCGATTTATTCTTCTTTTTTGCAGAGAAGCTATGATAATATCCTGCATGACGTCGCTCTGCAGAACCTGCCGGTGCGGCTTCTGGTTGACCGCGCGGCTTTGGCCGGCGGTGACGGACCGACGCATCACGGAATTTTTGACGTGTCTTTTCTTTCGGCAATTCCCAATCTGCATATTTTTGCACCGGCTACGTTTGATTCGCTGGATCGATTTCTTGCCGCCAGTGTCAAGGCTTCCGTTCCGCTTGCGATTCGCTATCCGAATGCCGGCGAGGAGGCGTGTGTCAAGGCGCGCTTTTTTGCAACAGATACGGCGGAAACGGTTGCTCGCGCGGACTTTTCGGATCCTGAAAAAAATAAAGCTGTGATTATTACGTATGGGGAAATTGTGATTGAGGCGATGATTGCCGCTGACCGGCTGAAAGAACGGGGGATAGCCTGTGGCGTAATTCTGCTTGAAACGCTGAAGCCTTATGCGGCGGCAGCGGACAGGATTGCCGAACTGCTTCCGTCTCATGGCGCTGCGGTCGTATTCCTTGAGGAGGGGATCAAAAACGGCGGAGCCGGTATGCTGACGTTTGAAGCGCTTCGCCTGCGGAACCCGAAACGGATGTACAACAAGCAGACTGCGATTCAGGCGATCGACGACAACTTTGTCATTCAGACCCAAAACGAACCCATCCGTAAAACGGCGAAGATTTCGGCCAATGATGTTTTGCGTACAATGGTACATTTGCTTCCGAGGGTAAGCGATGATTCATTTGTCGCTTCGGTCGAAGTATGCAAGGACGCCTGTGATTCAACGCTTGATCTTGCTCAGAAAAGGACGGTGTGAACACGCCCCTCAAGGGGCATAAATATATGTGTATCGCGTTTTCTTTGAAAGCCATTGTTTTTATCAGCGCCAAAAACCTCCTGCTTGGATTTTTCCAAAGGCAGGAGGTTTTTTGCATATTCCGAAACAATTACAGGGATATTTCAGTGCCGCTTTTTCCCTGAATGGCGAGCGGCGCCTCTTCCAGCGAGGCAATGACCGCTTTTCGGCCGGGCTTGGCTTTGGCAAATTCGACGGCGGCTAACACTTTTGGCAGCATACTGCCCGGTGCAAAGTGACCCGCTTCGCAGAAAGCAAGCGCCTCTTCGACCGTCATTTTATCGAGCTTTTGTTCGTCGGGCTTGCCCCAGTTGATGGCGACCTTGTCTACTGCGGTTAGGATAAACAGATATTCCGCGTCGATTAGATCGGCGAGCTTTGCACTGGCAAAATCCTTGTCGATGACGGCATCGACGCCTTCGTATATACCCTCGCCGCGTTTGATGACCGGAATGCCGCCGCCCCCGCAGGCGATGACGATAAATTCGTTGTCGAGCAGATTTAAGATGGAGTCTTTTTCCACAATATCCACAGGTTTTGGCGAAGGTACGACCTTGCGGTATCCGCGCCCCGCATCCTCTTTGTAGACGCTGTTCGGGTTTTCGCGCATCAGGGCTTCGGCCTGTTCCCTGGTGTAGTAGGCGCCGATCGGCTTTGTGGGCGAATGGAACGCCGGGTCGGCGGGATCGACCTCCATTTGCGTGATCATCGTGGAAACATGCCAGGGCATTTCCCGCCGGCGCAGTTCTTTCAAAATGCCCTTTTGCAGGTGGTAGCCGATATAACCCTGACTCATGGCGGTGCATTCAGGCAGCGGCATGGCGGGAATTTTGTCGCTTTCTTCTGCCGCTGTATCAAAAGCAAGGCTGATGGTGCCGACCTGCGGGCCGTTGCCGTGGCTGACAACAATTTCATAGCCTTGTGCAATTAGTCCCACAAGCGATTCGGCGGCGCCGTCGATTTTGGACTGTTGTTCGGAGGGCGTATTGCCCAGTGCGTTCCCGCCGAGCGCAATGACGATTCGTGAGGCCATAATCAGTTGGCTCCTCTCGGCACCTGTTGGGTAATACAGTGAATGTTGCCGCCGCCAAGCAGGATTTCCCGCGCGTAAATGCCCACGATTTCTCGGTCAGGGAACGCTTCTTTCAGTGTCTGACGCGCCTTTTCATCGTTCGGGTCATCGAACATTGGGAAGATGACGCCCCCGTTGACAATATAAAAGTTTGCATATGAAGCGGCCAAACGGTCGCCGGTATTGCGGGGCAGCGTTCCCTCAATCGCGTCTACGCCGCCGCTCTCCTCCTCTGTGATGAGTACCGGCTTCGGCAGCAGAAGCTTATGCACCTTGATTTTACGGCCTTTTGCATCGGTTTCATTTTCCAAAATTTCCAAGCATTCCTGACAGATTTCATATTGGGGATCGTTTTGATCTTCCGTCCAGGCCAAAATTGCTTCTCCGGGTTTGACAAACGAAAAGATGTTGTCCACATGGCCGTTGGTTTCGTCTAAATAAATGCCCCGCTTCAACCATATGATTTTTTCCAGATTCAGATATTTTTTGAGCGTATCCTCAATTTCCTCGCGGCTGAGATGCGGGTTTCGTCCTTCGGAAAGCAGGCATTCTTCGGTGACGACCAGCGTGCCTTCGCCGTCTACGTGAATCGAGCCGCCCTCCAGTATAAAACCCTCGGTGCGATAGCTGTCCGCGTCTTCAAGCTCGCAGATCTTCTGCGCTACGGCATCGTCTTTATCCCACGGGAAGTAAAGGCCGTCTACAAGACCGCCCCAGGCATTGAATTCCCAGTCCACGCCGCGGATCTCTTTGCCGTTTGTCACAAAAGTCGGGCCGCAGTCGCGCACCCAGGCGTCGTTGTTGGAGATTTCGACTACGCGGATGCAGTCGGGCAGCAGGTGGCGCGCGTTTGCGTACTGATCGGCGCTGACGCATACCGTTACCTGTTCAAAACGGGAAATGGCTTCCGCGACCTTGACGAAGGTCGCCTGGGCGGGCTTGCCGCCGAGTCTCCAGTTGTCGGGGCGTTCAGGCCAGATGATATAAGTGCCGCGGTGGGGTTCAAATTCACCGGGCATCCGAAAGCCGTCTGTTTTTGGATCAGAACTCAGTCTTCTCATTTTTTATTTCCTTTTCACAGAATGATTTTTTCGTGCGGCACGCGCCGCGATGATTTCGCCGATTAAAATCGCTATAACGGTTCCGATCAGCAGGGGAAGTTTTTCACCCAGTTCCTCAGCCGATGTGTCCAGCGGTACAATGCTGAAAATGACTGAAATAATCAGCAGAACCATCGGCAGATACGTCATCAGATGAAGCTTAGCGGAACCGCCGCTGACTTTAAAGGGACGCGGCGTATCCGGATCGGATTTGCGCAGTTTCAAAAATGCCGGGAACATCAGAATATAGGACATCAGCAGTGTGATCATATTCAGGGCGAAAAAGCTCCAGAATATATCCTGGCTGGGAATCAGCGGCGCGGCGAGCACGATCAGCGTGGCAATCACCCCGTTGCTCACTGCGGCGCCTACAGGCATACCGGATTTGCTTGATTTTCCGAGCACACTCGGCAGCGCGTTCTGTTCGGCGGCGTATTTGGCAACGTAGTTGACGCCGAGCGACCAGGAGATCAGGTTGGCGATCAGCGTATACAGGAACATGATTCCGAAAATCGTGATGATGACGCCGCCGGTCTTTCCGGTCAGCAGCATAAAGCTTTCTACAATTCCGCTTGATATGGTCAGTTCCTCCATTGGGATTGCCACGCTGATACCGAATGCGGAGAGCAGATAGAAAACCGCAATGATAAAACCGCCAAGAATGATGGCGCGCGGAATTTCTTTAGCCGGGTTTTTCATTTCGGAGGCAAAGGTTGTCACAACCTCAAAGCCTAAGAAGTTGAAAATGATAACCGAAATATAGGAAAGTCCGCCGGGGCCGAATGAGGGGATAAAGGACGCTGGCGTAAACGCATTGGCCGACCCGCGCGTTACGGCGACCCATATGCCGAGAATGCCGATCACCAGCATAATTGCGGCCTTGAAAAATGCCGCGATATTGAGAATCCATTTGCTGTCGCTGACCTTGAAATTGCTGATAATGACCACGCTCCAGATGAAAATAAGTTGGATAACAATGGTCAGCCATGTGCTCATTTCCCGACCGGTCAGCTGGATGATAATATCGGTAAAAAGCACGGCGAGCGAACCCATCCAGAGCGGGAAGTTGATATAGTAGTACCAGGCCACGCGGCTGCCCCAGCGGTTGCCGTATGCGCGCCGCACCCAGTCGTAAATACCGCCCTCGTCTTCATAGGCGGTGCCGAGTTCGGCCGAGATCAGTCCGTACGGCAGAAAGAATCCCAGCAAAAGGAAAATCCACCAGAAAAACTGTGCGTTGCCGATTGCGGCCGCAGGCGCCGAGGATTCGACGACCAGCACGATGCAAACAGCGGCCAGTACGGCGTCAAACAGCCGGAATTTTTTAACTTTTTCACCCAAAGCAGGACACCTCGTTTTTAGAAAATTTTAAACAATACCTGTTCAAGACAGGTTTTCGCGCTTTCATGCCGCCATGCGGGATCGAGCTTATCCCGGAGCAGGTACACCAAAATGCCGCGCATAGCGGTCAGGCGGTTTTCCGCCTCGTCAAACGCGATTGAATAGTCGGCATCCAGCACCTCGTCCGTAACTTCTTCTCCGCGGCTGGCGGGAAGGCAGTGCAGAAACTTTGCATGAGGCGCCGCTTTTTTCATCATTGCGTCCGTGACCTGGTATTTCGGCATGAAAACGGCCAGGCGTTCTTCACGAGAGAGTTCCGCGTTATAGAGTCCGTACCATACGTCGGTATAGACAAAGTCGGCGCCCTCAAGCGCTTCGTCTTCATTTTCGGTTACGCGGCAGCTGCCGCCGGAAATTTCGCAGTTTTGTTTGCCGATTGCCAGCATTTTTTCGCTGAGTTGCTTGCCCCTCGGACCGAACTGCACAAAATCCATGCCGAGTTTGGTGCTCATCATCATCGTGGAGGCGCAGACTTGTGTTGCGTCGCCGACAAATACGATTTTGCAGTCCTCAATGGATTTGTTTTTTGGCAGATGCTCCATCATGGTGATCGCGTCGCCCAGTTCCTGGGTCGGGTGGTTGTAGTCGGACATGCCGTTGATGACCGGGATGCTTGAACAGCGGGCAAGGTTTGCCACGGTTTCATGCGCATCTACGCGCGCCATCAGAATGTCTACAAGGCGGGAGAGCACGCGGCCGGTGTCCTCCATGGTTTCATGTCCGCCGAGTTGAATTTGACCCGGCGCAAGGTACTGTGCGTGTCCGCCGAGCTGCGCCATAGCGGTTTCAAAGGAAACGCGGGTGCGTGTTGAACTCTGCTGGAAAATCATGCCGAGATTTTTGTTTTTCAAAAGCTGCGGATAGTAGCCGTTTTTAATACATTTTTTGATGGCCATGCTCAAATGAATGATGTCTAGAATTTCTTTTTTAGTGAAGTCCTGTGTGTCGATCAGATGTTGAATGCTCATATTTGTTTCCTTCCTTTTTGCTTGCGGGGGGCTTTCGGCCGCAGCCTTGCTCCCGGCAGATTTATAGTATGTGCATTGAACTGTGTGCGGTCTGTTCGGCCTCATTTTTGTTTGTGATGACAGGAAAGACCGTCGCATTTAGTATTCTGTAAGAATCAGGAATTTATTCAGAAACGGTTTTAAATTCAGTTGGAATTTTAATTTTGATTTTTGAGTTGTCTGCATGAAAATTCTGCTTTAATACTTTGGCTAAACCATAATTTTTTGCGTAAATTGCCCGTATATTTTTAAATGGATTTTGAGATTTTTGTTTGTTATACTGAGGTTAATGTATTTCTAACTGAGAAAGGGAGGACAAAATGCTGAGCAAAAGAGTTTTGGCGTTTGTATTGTGCGCGTTTTTTTGTGTGTCCGGAATGTTTTATGCCTGCGAAGAGAATCGGGAAGACGACGTGTTTGCAATAGAGGATTTGCATATTCATCGCTTTGAAGAATTAAATCAGGCAAATGAAAAGAAAGACAGTCATGCGGACAGCGCGGATAAAAGCTATCTTGTTTTGGATTATTCTCAAAGCGCGTCAATTCCCGGTACGGCGCTCGGCACGAGCAATGCGTGGTATCCGAGATTGCGCAAGTCGGGCGATACCTACTTTTTGTTTTACAATACCGGTAAAAACGGTCCGGCGATAGCTTATGTTACCAGTACCGATTTGAAAACATGGTCAAAGCCGACCACGCTTTTTGCCGCCGCGGGGATCACCTATGCCAGCCCGGACGTACTGGTTTCCAAGAGCGGCGACGTTCTTGTTTTTACTTCATGGAGAACAAGCGATTATGTGAATACGACGGCCGGCGGCGGAATATCGATGCGCCGTTCCAAGAATAATGGCGTGACATGGGAGCCGGAAGAGAAGATTTATCTCGGCACTAACTGGGAGCCGTATCCTTATCAGGATCCGGACACGGGAGAAATACAGGTTTACTTTACCAATACAACCGTTCATCAGTTTTCCACCGGTAGAAATACCTCTACCGGTACGGCGATCATCCGCTCTTTTGACGATGGATATACCTGGAACTGTTCTGCGACGGAGCCGATGCAGAATGAAATTGTAGCGCAGCAGGCGACCGAGGTTATCGAGGGCATTCAGTATTATACGGATCAGATGCCGGTGGCTGTAAAGTTGCACAACGGAACCATTGCGCTGGCGCTGGAGAGCCGTCTGAACCGCAACGGGAATTATAAAATTACGATGGCATATTCGGACGACAACTGGGCAACGACGCTTGCTCCGGATGAGGAGGGGCCTGCGGACAAGGCGACCAATATCTATAACGGTACAGGCCCGTATATTCGGCAGTTTGATTCCGGAGAGGTGGTTCTCAGCTTTACGCAGAAAAACGACAATGCACGGATCGGATTTTTCCTAAGCGATGCGGATGCGCGCAACTTCCGTCGCGTGTATTCCGCAGATGTTCGGGGTACGTGGTGCGGGCTGGAAATGATCGGCACACATACGCTGGCCGCAGTTGTGGGCAGTCCTGACGAGGGGGAAACACGGCAGCTGAATCTGATGGTGCTGCACTTGAATCACAGCGTCGGCGCGCCCTATACGCACATTCGTGTGAACGGAAACAACACCGACTGGGTCGGGGATGAGGCTGTTTTCATAGGTTCCAAAACGAACGCTTCGGCAAGTATCCGGGTTGCGCATGACGACGAAAACGTGTATTTTCTGGCGGAGCGCATAGATTCCTGCATTACAAAAGAAGACGCCATTACGCTGCGCATCGCGACCGGCTCTGTGGAGGAGAATACCTATCTTGAGGTTGAAATGAATCTTGAGGGCGTGTCCTCGCTTGCATATGGCCGCGGTTCGCGGATTATGGAGACGCTTTCCGCTGATGCGGTTCGCTGTGCAGTTTCGGTCAAGGGCACAGTGGACGAGAATGCGGATGATACCGGCATTTTGTATGAACTTGCCGTGCCGAAAGCGCTGCTCGGAGAGAATTTCGGGTCTGAGGGGCGGTTTTATCCGGTTCTTGCAAATCATGATGACGGCGGCCGCACTGAAAATGATACGCTGAGTGCTTCGATTCGCAGCGACGTATCTACTTGGCCGGTATTCGATTTGACCGAAGCAAAGTAAACAGCGAAAAACAGTCAAAAAAATGCCGCCGGAATTGTTAAAATTCCGGCGGCATTCTGCGGTTTTCGGACAATTTTGTTTTTTTCGGCGGTTCAAAGGGGATTATTTCAAAAGTTCGTCAAGCAGCTTGCCGCAGAGCGCGGGATTGGCTCTGCCGCCGCTTTTGGCCATGACTGCGCCGACAATAGATTTTGCCGCGGCGGTTTTGCCCGCGCGGAAGTCTGCAACGGCTTTTGGATTGGCGTCCATTGCCTCTTTTAAAAGGATGGTCAGCGTTTCGGCGTCGGAAATCTGCGCAAGTCCGCGTGTCTTTACGATTTCTTCGGGATCGCCGTCCTTTGCGGAACATTCGGCAATCAGCTTTTTGGCCGTGCCGGAGTTGATTATGCCGTCGCCCGCCATATCGGCAATTTTTGCCAGCGCTTCCGGCGCAAGCATGACTTCGCCGTCCTCGCTGTAGCGAAGCACTTCCGAGATCATCATGTTCGCGATGGTTTTCGGATAACGGGAGGCGTTTGCCGCGCGCTCAAAATAGGCTGCCGTATCCGGCGATGCGCAAATTTGTTCGGCATCGTAAGCGGTCAGCGCGTATTCAGACATGTATTTTGCCTTGCGCGCATCGGGCAGCGTCGGAATCTCGTCCGCAAGCGCCTGGATACGCGCTTTACTTGTAACAATTGGCGCAAGATCGGGATCGGGAAAGTAGCGGTAGTCGTCCGCGTCCTCTTTTGAGCGCATGGAGAACGTCTTGCCGGAGGAGGCGTCGAAGCGGCGGGTCTCCTGAACGATCCTGTTCCCGGCTTCCAGTTCCTCGACCTGGCGGCAAAACTCGTATTCAATTGCCTTGGCGATAAAGGCAAAGGAGTTGATGTTTTTCATCTCGGTACGTGTGCCGAGCGTTTCTTCTCCGCGTTTGCGAACCGACAGGTTTACATCGCAGCGGAGCGAACCTTCGTTCATTTTGCAGTCGGATACGCCCGCATACAGCATCAGCGCGCGGAGTTTTTTGACATAGGCGACCGCTTCTTCCGCACTGCGGATGTCCGGTTCGGATACGATTTCGATCAGCGGCACGCCGCAGCGGTTCGCGTCAAAAAGCGTTCCCTTGTCGGTATGCACAAGCTTGCCTGCATCCTCTTCAATGTGGATGCGCGTAATGCGGATTTTTTTCGGGCCTGCATGGGTTTCAATCTCCAAAAATCCGTCGCTGCAAAGGGGCAGATCGTATTGGGAGATCTGATAGGCTTTCGGCAGATCAGGGTAGAAGTAATTTTTTCTGTCCTGCTTTGAATAAGCGGCGATGGTGCAGTTTGCCGCAAGACCTGCCTTGATGGCGTAGCGGACGACCTCTTCGTTCAGCTTCGGGAGCGTACCTGGATAGCCGAGGCAGATCGGGCAGACATGCGTGTTTGGTTCGGCGCCGAACGCGGTCGGGCAGGCGCAGAAGATTTTGGTTTTGGTTTTCAGTTCGACGTGGACTTCCAGACCGATGACCATTTCATAAGCTGTGTTCATTACCGTGCCTCCTCCGCTAAAATTTTGTCCGCCGTGCCGACAGCATCTTCAAGCGCGGCCGCAGCGCGGTAAATGGTGGTCTCGCCGAAGCGGCGGCCGATGAACTGCGCGCCAATCGGCAGATTGCCCGCTCCGCGTCCGCAGGGCAGGGAGACGGCGGGTAGTCCCGCGATATTGACCGGCACCGTGTAAATATCGCCGCGATACATTTCAAGGGGATCGGCCGACTTTTCGCCGATTTTGTAAGCCGTGCTCGGCGCTACGGGTCCGAGGATGCAGTCGCAGTCTGCGAGCGCTTCCTCAAATTGCCGGATAATGAGACCGCGCACCTGCTGCGCTTTTTTGTAGTAGGCGTCGTAATAACCCGCGCTCAGCACGAAAGTACCGAGCATAATGCGGCGTTTGACCTCTTTGCCGAATCCCTCGCTGCGGCTCTTTACATAGAGATCGGAGAGATCCTCATAGCTTGAGGCGCGGTGGCCGTAGCGCACGCCGTCAAAGCGCGCAAGGTTGGAGGAGGCTTCCGCGCCCGAGATCACATAATAGGCGGGCAGAGCAAAATCAAGTGCGGGCATGGATACCTCTTTAAACTCTGCGCCGGCCTCCTTTAAAAGATCGACGGCATGAAGCAGCGCTTTCTGCACTTCGCTGTCTCCGGCGGAGAAAAACTGACGGGGCAGGGCGATTT
Organism: uncultured Eubacteriales bacterium; assembly: GCA_958414825.1. GTDB lineage: Bacteria > Bacillota > Clostridia > Oscillospirales > CAG-272 > UMGS902. The sequence goes on from CATYXQ010000006.1 coordinate 22,946, forward strand.
TCAGACCTTTTGCGCCCTTTGCGACGTCCTTTGCGCAGCTTTCATAGACGCGCATGACCGAGGTTGAATCCATTTCGTCGTAACCGCAGATTGCGTCCATTACAAGCGCATTGTCACGCACGGTTTTGGTCAGCGGACCGATTTGGTCGAGCGATGAGGCAAACGCAATCAGGCCGTAGCGGGATACGCTGCCGTAGGTTGGCTTTGCGCCCACGACGCCGCAAAATGCGGCGGGCTGACGGACGGAGCCGCCGGTGTCGCTTCCGATGGCAAAGGCCGCTTCATCTGCGGCGACCGCCGCCGCGCTTCCGCCCGAGGAACCGCCGGGAACCCGGCTTGTGTCGCGCGGATTGCGGGTGATTTTCATAGCTGAGTTTTCCGTGCTGGATCCCATGGCGAATTCATCCATGTTCACTTTTCCGAGCAGTACGGCGTCTTCAAGCTTTTTGACCACAGTCGCGTCGTAGGGCGGCATAAAGTTTTCGAGCATTTTGGAGGCGCAGGTCGTTTTCACGCCCCGCGTACAGATGTTGTCTTTAATCGCCGCCGGAACGCCGGCAAGCGGGGAGAGCGTTTCGCCGCCCGCGCGTCTGCGGTCGATTTCCCTGGCTTTTTCCATGGCGCTCTCGGCAGTCAGCGTGATGTAAGCGCCGATTTTGTTTTCGTTTTGTTCGATATTTTTAAGATACGCTCCGGTCAGTTCCGAGGCGCTGATTTCACGGCTTTGCAGCAGTTCGGTCTGACGGCAAAGCGTGAGTTTTGTTAAATTTTCCATTGTGCCGTCCTCCTTACCGCACTGTTTTCGGTACGGTGATATAGCCGTCCGCCGCCGACGGCGCTTCGCGGAGCATTTCTTCCCGCGTGAACGCGCTACGGATTTCGTCGGGGCGGAAAACGTTCTGTTCTCCGCCAATGAGCGCCGCCGCCGGAATTCCCTCCGTATCGACTTCGGAGAGGGTATCGGCCATTTGCAGCATCGCTTCGAGTTCGGCGCGCATTTTTTCTTTTTCCTCTTGGGAGAGCGAGAGGCGCGCGAGCCGCGCCGTGCGCTCTACGTCTATTTTTGCGCTGTTCTTTTTTAGATCGGCGGTATGCGCCTTTTGTGCCGCAGGCACTCCGAGCAGTTCAAGCGCTTTGAGCTGTTCTTCGTCTACCGGCGTCGGCGCGTCGGTCATAGGGCAGGAAGCGTCCTTGATTTTCGGGAATGCGATGACGTCGCGCAGAGAGGATGCGCCCGAAAGCAGCATGGTCAGACGGTCAAGACCGAACGCAAAGCCCGCGTGCGGCGGCGTTCCGTACCGGAATGCGCCGACCATAAAACCGAAGCGTTCTTCGATCTGCGCCTTGTCAAAGCCGAGCGCATGAAACATCTTTTCTTGAACGGCGCTGTCATGGATTCGCACGCTTCCGCTGCCGAGTTCCACGCCGTTGAGCACAAAATCATAGGCTTGTGCGCGTACACGTTCGGGCGCGCTTTCAAGATAGGGTATATCCTCCGGGTAGGGCATGGTAAAGGGATGGTGCATCGCAATATAGCGGTGTTCTTCCTCGGAATATTCAAATTGAGGAAAGTCGGTGACAATTAGGAATTTGTAGTTTTGCGGGTCGCGCAGAGAGAGCATGTCGGCCACAGCCAGGCGAAGCACGCCGAGTACGCGGCGGACGTTTGCCAGCTTGTCGGCGGAGAAGATTAAAAAGTCTCCCGGCTTTGCGTCCAGCGCTTGTATGATGCGGTCAAGTTCTTCCTGCTTGAAATACTTGGTCAAAACCGAGTAGAGTTCTCCGTTTGGCCGCACGGCGATCCAGGCCATGCCCTTTGCGCCGTTTTGAATAGCGGTTTTCGTGAGTTCTTCAATTTGCGAACGTGTGAATTCCGTGTTTTTCACATTGATTGCGCGCACAACGCCGCCTTTTTTCGCAACGCTTGAAAAAACGGTGAACGAGCAGTTCGCGGCAATTTCGGTGATGTCCACAATCGGCATGTCAAAGCGCAGATCCGGCTTGTCGGAGCCGTATTTGTCCATGGCCTCGGTCCAGGTAATGCGTTCAAACGGCTCGGAAATGTCCAGTCCGCAGACTTCTTTAGCAATCCGTTTGAACAGGTTCTCAAGGTGTACGAGCACATCTTCCTGCTCGACAAAGGACATCTCCATATCCACCTGCGTGAATTCGGGCTGACGGTCGGCGCGCAGATCTTCGTCGCGGAAACAGCGGGCAACCTGATAATAGCGGTCCATACCGCCCACCATCAGAAGCTGCTTGAAAATCTGCGGGGATTGGGGCAGCGCGTAAAAACTTCCGGGATGTACGCGGCTGGGTACAAGATAGTCGCGCGCGCCTTCGGGCGTGGATTTGGTCAGCATCGGCGTTTCGACTTCGACAAATCCGGCCGCATCCAGAAAATCGCGCGCCGCGCGCAGAATGCGGTGACGCAGCTTCAGATTTTCCTGCAATCCGTGCCGACGGAGATCAAGGTAGCGGTATTTCAGGCGGAGATCCTCGCGCACGCTCTCCCCGTCCTCAATCGGATAGGGCAGGGGAGCGGCCATGCTGAGCAGGCGCAGCCGCGTGCCGAACAGTTCGATTTTGCCTGTGGACAGTTTTTCGTTGACTGTGTCCTCGGCGCGAAGACGAATGATCCCCTCCACTTCGATGACCGATTGGTTGCGCAGTTCTTCCGCGATTTCAAATTGTTCTGCCGGCAGTTTTGCCGCGTCCAAAACGATCTGCAAAGTACCCTCGCGGTCGCTCAGATCCAGGAAAATGACGCCGCCCATATCGCGCTTGGTTGCAGTCCAGCCGCAGGCGATAACGGTTTTGCCGATATCGGCTTCGGAAAACAGGCCGCAGTATTTTGTTCTTTTCATTTTTAAATAGAACACCTCGCCAAAAAAATTTCAGGTTCAGCGGTCGTGATGGCCGCGTGAAAAAAAAGATACTCGGAAAAATAAAAAAAGTCCTTCATCCCTATGGGACGAAAGACACTTCCGCGGTACCACCCAACTAAACCGTTACGGTTCACTCTATCTGTACGGAGATACGCCAGTGCGGACTTCCATACATTGCGGCTTTAACGCGCCGCGCGCGTCTGCGTCTACTGGATTGCAGTAAAAAACATCTGAAAAGACGTTTTGCCGACAGCTTTCGGCCTGCAAATCGTTTGGGCAGCGGCTCCAAGATGTTCTTCTTCGCAGAATCTGTACCGCGCTTTCACCGTCCGCAGTTCGCTTTGTCTACCATCTGCAAATACTCTTCTCTTCACAGCCTTTGATGATTTGTTGTTAGTATACCCTTTTTTTTGAAATTTGTCAACTGAAATACAAAATTTTTCCCCGTTTTATCAAAACTGCTGAAAAATCGGCATTGCGCACGTCCGTTTTATGGCGTAACTTTATAAAAATGCTGCCAAAAACAAATTATATTCAAAAAATGATGAAAATGGGGTTGACTTTTTCACGAGCGGGATTTATAATTTTCCTATATGAGAAGCGGGATACAGTCTGCTGTCATAACGCTCTATAGCAGGGGCGTTTCTCTTTTTTTGAAAGTTTTCTGCGGTTTCGGTTTCTGACCGGGCGCGGGATGGATTTGGAGATGCCGTATGAACGCATGTTTCACGATGACGGTGCGCATGTGCATGGAGATGTTCATGTACACGTTTTGTCATGCCTGAAACACTCGCGGATTCGCTTCAATCTGTAGTTTTACAGCGGAGAGCCGAGAGGTTTTCCGCTTATTTTTTTAAATTTTAAAGATATTCCGAAAGGATAAGCTATGATCGAGATCCGAAATCTTACAAAAACGTATATGGGTGCAGCCGGGGCGTTTACGGCGATCCGCGGGATTGATCTTACGATCGGCGACGGAGATATTTTCGGCATTATTGGCCTTTCGGGCGCAGGCAAATCTACGCTGGTGCGATGTATCAATTTGCTTGAGACTCCGACTGAGGGCCAGGTTATTTTCGACGGACGGTCGATGACGGCGCTCTCTCGGAAAGAACTGCTCGCCGCCCGCCAGAAAATGAGCATGATTTTTCAGAGCTTTAACCTGCTTTCCCAGCGCACGGCGCTCGGCAATGTGCTGTATCCGCTGGAGATTGCGGGCATGGACAAAAAGCGCGCGTACACTCGCGCGCGTGAACTGTTGAATTTAGTAGGGCTTGCGGATAAGGAAACTTCCTATCCGTCGCAGCTTTCGGGCGGACAAAAGCAGCGCGTCGCGATTGCGCGCGCGCTTGCGACTGAGCCGCGCGTCCTGCTTTGCGACGAAGCGACGAGCGCGCTTGATCCGACCACGACCGTGCAGATTCTGGAGCTTTTAAAGGAGATCAACCAACGGCTCGGCGTGACGATTATCGTCATCACGCACGAGATGCGGGTAATTGAAAAGATCTGCAACCGCGTCGCCGTGATCGACGCGGCGGAAATTGCGGAGGAGGGGCTGGTTTCGGAAGTGTTTTTACATCCGAAATCTAAGATTGCCAGACGGCTGATTATGCCGGCCGGAGAGGGAATCGAGAGCGTTCTCGGACGCCGCTGCATCCGGATTACGTTCAACGGCAGCGATACGGAGGAACCGGTTATTTCCAATATGACGATGGAATGCCGGACGGCCGTGAACATCGTTTTTGCCAATACGAAATCGCTTGACGGCCGTGCGTACGGTCAAATGGTGCTTCAATTGCCGGAGGACGAGGGCGCGCAGGCGCGCGTTCTGAATTATCTCGGCGCGCATAATATTGCATTTGAGGAGGAGGTGGATGCCCTGTGAGTTTTGAACAGATGATTCCGATGCTGTTTTGGGGGATCGTGGATACGCTCTGGATTACGGTTGCGGCGACTGGACTGTCGTATCTGATCGGAATTCCCCTCGGCGTGATTTTGTACGGTACGGCGCGAGGCAGTATTTTTCCGCATCCTCTGCTCAATACCGTGATCGGTGTGCTGGTCAATATTCTGCGCTCGGTTCCGTTCATTATTCTGCTGGTTATAACTCAGCCGGTGGCAAAGCTTATCGTGGGCACAAAGCTTGGGAACACCGCGTTTGTCGTGTATCTGGTGATCGCCGCTGCGCCCTTTGTGGCGCGCATGATCGAATCCTCTCTGAGAGAAGTGGACTCAGGCGTGATCGAGGCGGCGCAGTCGATGGGAACCAACAATTTTCAAATGATCTACAAGGTTTTAATTCCCGAAGCCAAGCCGTCGCTCATCGTCGGATCGGCTATTGCCGTGACAACGATTTTGGGTTATACGCCGATGACCTATCTCATCAGCGGCGGCGGACTCGGTCAGCTTGCCATTCAGTACGGTCTTTACCGCTTCGATTCAACGATTATGTACGCCTCTTCTCTTTTGCTGATCGTGCTTGTGCAGATCATGCAGGAGGCGCTCAGCGCCGTCGCGAGATCGAGCGATAAACGGATCCGCAAATAAATATGATTTTCCAAAATTTTTTACATACAAGGAGAAACAACATGAAGAAATTTATTTCCGCCGCGCTGGCCGCTTTGCTGCTCTGCGCGGGTCTTGCCGGATGCGGTAAGAAAGATGAAAACACGATCACGGTGGCGGCAAGCTCCGCACCGCACGCGCAGATTCTGGAGCAGTGCAAAGCGGCGATGAGCGAAGCGGGCTATACGCTCGAAATCAAGGTGATGGATGATTATGTCATTCCCAATACCTTGACCGAGGACGGCGAAGTGGACGCCAACTATTTCCAGCACGTGCCGTATCTGGAGGAGTTCAACGAGGCCAGAGGCACGCATCTTGTCGCGGTTGCCAGAGTCCATTATGAGCCGTATGCAATTTACACCGGAACTGTGAAATCCTTTGATGCGCTGACTTCGGGCGCGAAGATTGCGGTGCCGAACGATGCGACCAACGAAGCGCGTGCGCTGCTTCTTTTGGAAGCGCAGGGACTGATTAAACTTAAAGAGGGCGCGGGTTTACTGGCGACCAAGCAGGATATTGTGGAAAATCCGAAGAATCTTGACATCGTTGAGATGGAGGCCGCCATGATTCCCAACGTGCTTGACGACGTTGCAATGGCCGTAATCAATGGCAACTATGCGATTTCGAGCGGTTTGAAGATGGCGGATGCGCTTGCCGCCGAATCTGCAGAGTCAGAATCGGCGCAAACTTATGTAAATGTTCTCGTGGTCAAGGCGGGCAATGAGCAGAATGCAGCCGTGCAGGCGCTTGTAAAAGTGCTGGGATCGGATGCGATTCGCACATATATCAACGAAACCTACGACGGCGCGGTTATACCGATGTTTTAACCTGAAAAGGGACGCGACGGCAGATACGAATAAAACGGTATTCATAAAAAATGATAAAGCGGTCGCGGCGGGGGACTGTAAGGGGAAACGGTAGAGAGGTCAAAAGCTTCTTTACCGTTTGCTTTTTACGCTTGATTTGGGCAGCGCGAAAAGATAGATTGAAATTTGAGAGTTTAAAATAAGGAAATCGGAAATTTTCGGATTTAGGATGAAAAATTTTTAAAAATACTTGACAATGGAAAAAACATAACATACAATATATTAAACCGATGAGGGAGAGTAAGTAAAGTCTGTTTTTCCGGTACAGAGAACTGCGGGCGGTGGAAGCGCAGTGCGGCGGCAGATCTTGAATGGACTCCTGAGGGGCGGTTGAAAGCGTATGCGAGTATGCCGCACGGAGCGTGGTGCTTCGTTATGAAAAGACAGGCATATGTTTGTATGCGCAGAGCGGGCGCGAAAGCGTCAAGCAGGGTGGCACCGCAAGAGTATTTTACCTCTTGTCCCGGCAGATTGATGGCGGGACAGGAGGATTTTTTATCCTTACCGCCTTTGCGGCTGCCCCGGCCGAATCAAAATTTTCAGGGGAGAAAGGTGAAGCTATGGAAAAGAGAGAAATTCCGTACAAAATCTATCTGAGCGAGGATGAACTCCCGAAAAAATGGTACAATCTTCGTGCCGACATGAAAAAAAAGCCGGCTCCGCTCGTGGATCCCGCGACAATGCAGCCGATAACGCTGGATGCGCTTTCACAGGTGTTCTGCCGGGAGCTTGCCGAGCAGGAACTGGACGACACAACGCCGTATATTGACATTCCGGAGCCGCTGATTGACTTTTACAAAATGTACCGACCTTCTCCGCTGGTGCGCGCATACTGTTTAGAGAAAAAGCTCGGCACACCGGCGCATATTTATTATAAATTTGAGGGCAACAACACAAGCGGCAGCCATAAACTGAATTCCGCGATCGCGCAGGCGTACTATGCGAAAAAGCAGGGGCTTGCGGGCGTAACGACCGAGACCGGCGCGGGGCAATGGGGCACTGCGCTTTCGATGGCCTGCTCGTATTTTGATCTCGACTGCAAGGTTTACATGGTAAAAGTCAGCTATGAGCAAAAACCGCACCGCCGCGAGGTCATGCGCACATACGGCGCGTCAGTTACGCCCTCTCCGTCCGAAACGACCGAGGTGGGCAAAAAAATTCTTTCGGAGAATCCGGGCACGACGGGAAGCCTTGGATGCGCAATCTCCGAGGCGGTAGAGGCTGCCGTTACGTCCGGCGGACGGTATCGTTATGTGCTCGGCAGCGTACTTTCACAGGTTTTGCTGCACCAGTCTGTGATCGGTCTCGAGGCAAAGGCCGCGCTGGATCAGTACGGCGTAAAGCCGGATATTATCATCGGCTGCGCGGGCGGCGGATCCAACCTCGGCGGCCTTATCGCCCCCTTTATGGGCGAAAAGCTGCGCGGCGAGGCGGATTATCGCTTCATCGCCGTTGAGCCGGCTTCCTGCCCCAGCCTTACGCGCGGTGTGTTCGCGTATGATTTCTGCGACACTGGAAAAATCTGTCCGCTGGCGAAAATGTATACGCTCGGTTCCGGGTTTATTCCCGCAGCGAACCACGCGGGCGGCCTGCGCTATCACGGCATGAGTTCGGTGCTTTCTCAGCTGTATCATGACGGATTTATGGAGGCAAGATCGGTTGAGCAGACCGCAGTGTTCCGCGCGGCGGAAGAGTTTGCCAGAGTGGAGGGCATTCTGCCTGCGCCCGAGTCCAGCCACGCGATCAAGGCGGCGATGGACGAAGCGGTTCGGTGCCGGGAGACCGGCGAGGAGAAGACGATTCTCTTCGGTTTGACCGGTACGGGTTACTTTGATATGGTTGCGTATGAAAAATTCCATGACGGAAAAATGAGCGATTATATTCCGACCGACGAGGAGCTTGCGCGTTTTGCCAGAACGCTCCCCCCGCAGCCCGCGGGATTTTAAAAAAAATTCGGACAGCCGCAAAGTTCATTTGAACTTTGCGGCTGTCCAATTGACTAACCCTTTAAAATTGGAATGCAATTTGTAATTGTACTGTAAATCACCACAAACTTCCGATATTCGGTTTTAAATGGCGATCCCCGAAAAATCGGCAGTCGAATTAAAAATAATCGGAGACGTACGGCGTTTGCTGCTCAATCGAATCCTCTAACATATCGATAGTGGTTTCATCTGCGCAAATACGGCCGATTTTGGCTAAGTAATCCGGTCTCTTGTAGCCCATTAACATGGTTGTCATGGTTTGAATGCTAATTGAATCGGCACATTTTTCCGAAGTCTTGACTGCCGTTCCTTTTCCGGAACGGTCGATGGTGAGGAGAAAAGCGCCCTGGTTGCACGTCAGCATCGGGTCGGACAGCATGAATTTCCATTTTCTCTCTCCCTGGCTGGGCTTGAAGGGAAAGTTGGCTATAAATTCCTGAAAATCTACGATTCTTGCCATATAGTAGGGCGAGATGGTTTCGGTGATGCTGGCGTCCTCCAGCAAAAATGCGAGCGGTTCGTCCGTATAGGTGGCGCCGACAACTTTGTCAATCATGGAGAAGTGCGCGGATATAAAGTTCCAAAGCCCCGCGCGCGCGTTTTCATTGATAAAGATCATGTCCTTGATATGGAATACATCGTCTGCGATCCAGTAGATTACATAACCGCAGGGGTTATTGTTTTCATCATAATAGATTGCGGCCATAATATCGTCTGAATCCCAAAGCCAGTATTCGTTCCATGCCAGTTCGTCCCGCAAAATGGCGCCGTGGGTGCGCTGTGCATAAATTTCATATGTGCGCTTTAGTTCCGCGCTGTTGTGTTCTACGCGGCGGACGTCGCCGGAAACCTGTTGGTTTTTGGGAAGCTGGTAATCTTCTATTTCATAGGAAATCTTATCGGATATGATTTCCCAGCCTTTTCGTCTGTAGTAAGGAATGGAGTAGGGAAACAAATAGCTGATGTACTGACCTTTTTTGCGCATATTTTTCAAGGCTTGTTCAAGCAATTTGTGCATGAGTCCCTGATTTGAGTATTCCGGATAAGTACCGACGCCTGTCAGACCGCCCATATCATAGGTACGGCCGTATATTTTGACTTTCATGGGATATACTGCGACCTGGGAAACCAAATTTTCCTGATCGAACCATCCCAGCACGTCGGCTTTTTGCATGGTCGGATATTTTGCGCGTATGATTTCTTTTTCCTGCCAGCCGACCGAGTTGAGCACTTGTTCTGTAACCTGAAAAACATAACGGAGCAGCTGGTTGTATTGCTTCATATATTCGCTGCCGACAGGCCGCATTTTCAAATTTTTCTTGTTCACGATTTCCTCGCTGAATCTTGTATTTTTATCGCTGAAGGTTGTTTTGACCGCCTGTTTGCAAGTGCCGACTGTAGAATGAAAGGCGGCAAAATCGGATAGGTTCAGGACTGTCCGGCGCGCGGTAAGCTCCAGCGAAAATGCGCGGCTAAAAGGCGCAGTAAAATCACGGCGGACGCGCCGAGCAGCATGGCGGCTGCTGCACCGAGCGGTTCCCAGCAGAGCGTGCAAAGCAGCGCGCCTGCTCCTGAGGCGCAGGCATATATGTGTTTGACAAAGATATAGGGGGTGTTTCCTGCCAGAATGTCGCGCAGCACGCCGCCGCCCGCGCCTGTAACGACGCCGACAAACAAAAGCAGAAAAAGATTGAAGTTTTTCGAAACGCTGTAAGCCGCGCTGATTCCCATAACGGTGAATATTCCGAGTCCGAGCGAGTCCATAATGAGCATGATGCGGTCGTACAGGACTTGATTTTTAGTCAGCAGGCGTCGGACGGCCGGAATAAAAATAAAAACAGCTGTGGCAATGGCTACGACGGCGTATACCGGATCGCGGAACGTAGCGGGCGGCGTGACGCCGAGGAGTATATCCCGTATTGCGCCGCCGCCGACCGCGGTAGTCAGTCCCAGGATAGCCACGCCGAAAATGTCCATATTCTTTTTCAGCGCGGTCATCGCGCCCGATGCGGCAAATGCCGTTGTACCGATCAGTTCCAAAATAAAAATACAGATGGCCATAGGCTTCCTCCGTAAAAAAACAAGCGTTCCCCAGCGGGAACACTCTGTCTTGTTACCTGAAAGATTCTTTTGCGTATGCAAAATTGCTTCGTCGGCGCCTGCGGCTTTCCAGAGCTTGTCGGGATATCGGTCCTTTTACCTGAGAGTTTCGCCCCTTCGGTGATTCTATTGAATGCTCTCCCGTATCCGTCAACCAGTCCTATACTATACTATTCATAATGCAGTATATAGTATTTGGCGGAAAATGTCAAGAATCATATTCCGCCAATTGAAAGCATTTTTCATTCCGATATGTTTTGGCGACTACTCGAAAAGATTGGTGCGGTAGGGTAAAAAATTTTTAAAATTCATTTCAAAAAAATAGAAAATTTCCATATTATGTGTTATAATAGCCGCAGAAGGCCTTGCGTGCAAGTCTTTGGGCTTCGCACTGCCGTGCGGACGCCCGGCTGCGGTATTGACAGCTTCGCAAAAATGCGCTTGCGGGCAGGCATTTTGGCTTTATGGTAGAATACAAAAAAATGCAAGAGGAGAATAAAAAAATGTATTGCGTACGCGCTGTAAAAAAAGATTTATTCTGGGTTGGCGGCAATGATCGCAGACTGGCGCTGTTTGAGGGGATTTATTCGGTTCCGCGCGGCGTATCGTATAATTCGTATCTTTTGCTGGACGAAACGACCGTCTTGATGGATACGGTGGATCAGGCGGTCGGCGATGTGTTTTTTGAGAATATCCGCCGCCTGCTTGGCGGCAGAAGTTTGGATTATGTCGTTGTGCAGCATATGGAGCCCGACCATTCGGCAACGCTTGCGCAGGTGCTTCGGATGTATCCGGGGGCGATCGTCGTCTGCAATGCAAAAACCGAAAAGATGATTCGGCAGTTTTTTGATTTTGACCTCGGAGAACGCATGTATATTGTGGATGAATCCTGTGTCCTGAACACCGGCCGGCATGAACTGCATTTTATCATGGCGCCGATGGTGCATTGGCCGGAAGTGATGGTCACGTATGACGCAAAGGATAAAATTCTGTTTTCTGCGGATGCGTTCGGTACGTTCGGCGCGCTGGACGGCGCTCTGTTTGCCGACGAGGTGGACTTCATGCGGGATTTTGTCGGCGAGGCGCGTCGCTATTACTGCAATATCGTGGGCAAATATGGCACGCAGGTACAGACGTTGCTGAAAAAGGCCGCTGCGCTGGAAATCGAAACGGTCTGCCCGCTGCATGGGTTTGTATGGCGCAGACATTTCGGCGATTTTTTGGCTTTGTATCGAAAATGGAGCACATACGCGCCGGAGGAAGAGGGCGTTTTGATCGCGTATGCGTCGATATACGGAAACACGGCTGCTGCCGCGGATATTTTGGCCTGCAAACTGCGTGAGGCGGGCGTTCGCACAGTCGTGTACGACGTTTCAGTGACATCATCGGATGTGATTGTGGCCGAGGCGTTTCGGTTCAGTCATCTTGTTTTTGCGGCGCCTACGTATAACGCCGGGATTTTTATCCGGATGGAGGAAGTTTTGCGCGATCTTGCGGCGCATAATCTGCAAAACCGCACCGTAGCGTTTATAGAAAACGGCTCTTGGGCGCCGATGAGCGGCGCGCAGATGCGGGAAATTCTCGGCCGTTGCCGGAATATGACGGTGCTGGAGGAAACGGTTACGCTTTTGTCTTCGCTGACGCCGGAAACGGAAGTGCAGTTGGATGCGATGGCGGAGGCCATTCGAGCATCCATGCCCGTTTCGCAGGCGGTCGCGGCGAAAGACACGGGGCCTCTGAATCCTGCGGCGCTCTTTAAGATTTCCTACGGTCTTTTTGTTTTAAGCGCGCATGAGAACGGCAAGGACAACGGCTGTATTATCAATACGGCCGTTCAGGTTACCAATACGCCGCAGCGGATTTCGGTCACGGTGAACAAACAGAATCATACGCATGATATGATTCAAAGTACCGGCAGGTTTTGCCTGTCTGTGCTGACAGAGGAAGCGCCGTTTGAGATTTTTAAGCATTTTGGTTTTGTGAGCGGTCGGGATACGGATAAGTTTTCCGGTTTTGAGGACGCCGCGCGCGGAGGCGACGGACTGATGCACCTGACTCGCTATGCGAATGCATATCTGTGCGGAAAGGTTATGGAGACGGTTGACTGCGGCACGCATACAATTTTTGTTGCCGAACTGACCGAGGCGGTGATTTTGTCGGATGCGCCTTCCGTAACCTATCAGTTTTATTTCGATCATATCAAGCCGAAGCCGCAGCCTGCCGAGGAAAAGAAGAAAGGCTTTGTCTGCAAAATTTGCGGGTATGTTTACGAGGGGGAAACGCTGCCGCCGGATTTTGTCTGTCCGCTGTGCAAGCACGGCGCGGAGGATTTTGAACCGCTCGGCTGACGCGCCGGTTGACTGCATGGAATTGGAGACGTTTTTGACACGAAAGCCGGTTTTGTTTTATGCTTTTACGCGCTTGTGCGCGTAAAAATAAAAATTTTGTTCAGAAAGGGGAAACAGTATGAAATACGTTTGCGACGTTTGCGGTTGGGAATATGATGAGGAGGCCGGCGCGCCTGACGAGGGCATTGCGCCCGGGACAAAGTGGGAAGATCTGCCTGACGACTTTGTATGTCCGCTTTGCGGTGTAGGCAAAGACATGTTTTCAAAGGAATAAACGGGAAAACGACGCGCCGCTCTGAAAGCTTGTGCAATTGATATAATGGATATTAAGAAAAGTCACACCTCCGGCTAATCCGGAGGTTGTGACTTTTTTACTATAACAACAGGAGATCAAAAAAGGCAATATTGGCTTGGCATAGACAAAACGGATTATTATCCTATCCTGCCGGCGGCGCGCAGCCATGTCCATGTATCGGCGACCGTATTGCGCAGCGGGCGCGGCTGATACCCCAGCGCCTTGGATGCTTTTTCATGGGAAAATGATACGCCCGAAGTCAGCGTACAGAGCGAATAAGGGGTGTAGAGCGGCGGCTGTTTTTTCAGCTTATAATAAAATTCCGCCATCGGAGCGGTCAGCTTCGCAAACCACAACGGGAGAATTGTTTTGATCGGCTTATTTCCGGTGATTTCGCTGCACAGTCCGAGCAGTTCCTGCACGGTATGGTATGCTCCTGACAAAATGTAGCATTCGCCGCTTTTGCCCTCCTCACAACAGCGCAGAATGCCGTCTGCTACGTCGCGGACGTCTACAAAATCATATCCGCCACGGACTGCCGCCGTCAGGCTCTTTTTGCAGTAGTCAATTATAAGCTGCGTCAGATGTCCGCGGCCGTAGTCGTAGGGACCGCAGATTCCGGAGGGATGGACAACGCTGACATTTAGTCCGTTTGCTGCTGCTTCGAGCGCGGCTTTTGTCGCTGCTGCCTTGGTTTTTGCGTACAGTCCGTATACCGCATTCGGGTCGAAATCACGGATCTCCGTAATGATTTGTCCGGCGGGCAGTTCGGGAATCGCATGTACGGAACTTACATATACCGTTTTCTGTACGGCATATTTTTTGCATAGCTCTAGTATGTTTTGCGTGCCGCGCACGTTGACGTCCCAGACGGCTTGATCGTATTTGGATGCAATGGAGACAATACCCGCACAGTGAATTACCGTACACGGCGCCGCCCCTTCAAAAAACGGAATCAGCGTTTCGGACAGCCGAACGTCCCCCGTATAGATCTGTGCATATTTTGCGACCTCCGCAGTCGCTTTTTCACCGGGCAGCACCAGTGCGCGGATGTCTGTTCCTTTTTCGGCCAGTGCGCGTACGATGGTATTGCCGAGATGTCCCGCAGCGCCGGTTACCAGATACGTCATAAACACACCCCCTTTTTTATTAGTATATCGCAGATTTGTGACAGACGAATGTCGGCTCGGTAATTTTGCGATGAACCTTATAAAAGGCCGGCAAACATCGTTTGCCGGCCTTGAACTTGATTTATGATTTTTTCATTGTAAGCGTTTGTTTGGCCGCTTCTGCAATGTCGGATGCGGTCAGACCGTATTCCGCGAGCAGTTCGGGAACCTGTCCGCTTTTGCCGAATTTGTCCCGCACGCCGATACGGCGCATGGGTACGGGGCATTTTTCAGAGAGCACTTCGGCTACTGCGCTACCGAGACCGCCGATGATGCTGTGTTCCTCTGCTGTGACAATTACGCCGGTTTCTCTGGCGGCTTTGCGTACAATTTCCTCATCTAAAGGTTTGATGGTGTGCATGTTGATGACCCGCGCGCGGATACCGTTGCCCGCGAGCATTTCAGCTGCTTCAAGCGCCATGTGTACCATAAGCCCCGTGGCAATGATGGTCACGTCGCTGCCGTCTCTCAGTTCTACGCCCTTGCCGATCTCAAATTTATAATCTTCCGGACTGACCATCGGCACGGCATAGCGGCCGAAGCGCAGATATACCGGCCCCTTGTATGCCGCAGCGGCGCGTACAGCCGCGCGCGCTTCAATCGCATCGGCGGGATTGATGATCGTTATGCCCGGAATGCTGCGCATCAGGGCAATGTCCTCGTTGCACTGATGCGTCGCGCCGTCCTCGCCAACTGTGAGACCGGCGTGCGTCGCGCCGATTTTGACGTTCAGATGCGGATAGCCGATGGTGTTGCGGATCTGCTCAAAGGCTCTGCCGGCCGCAAACATGGCAAAGCTTGAGGCAAACGGAATCATACCGCCCGCTGCAAGACCTGCCGCAACGGACATCATGTTGCCCTCGGCGATGCCGCAGTCAATAAAGCGATCGGGATATGCGGCTTTAAATTTGCAGGTTTTGGTTGCTTCCGCCAAATCGGCGTCCAAAACCACAAGATTTTTGCACTCGGCGCCGAGTTCGACTAAAGCTGCGCCGTAGGCTTCTCTGGTAGCTGTTTTTTCTGCCATTTTGCCGTCCCCCTTATGCCAGTTCCGCCATGGCGGCGGCATATTGCTCGTCATTTGGCGCTTTGCCGTGCCATGAAACCTGATTTTCCATAAACGATACGCCCTTGCCCTTGATCGTACTTGCAATGATGACCGTGGGTTTCCCGGTACATTTTTTTGCGGCTTCGACCGCGTTTTCGATCTGCTCGAAGTCGTGACCGTCGATCGTCAGCACATTCCAGTTAAATGCAAGGAATTTTTTGTCATGCGGCGTGGGGTTGACGATACTGCGAATGTCGCCGTCAATCTGTAGGTGGTTAAGATCCAGGAACAGCGTGAGATTATCCAGCCCGTAATGCGCTGCGAACATGGCCGCTTCCCAAACCTGCCCCTCCTCGCTTTCGCCGTCGCCGATCATGCAGAATACGCGGAATTTTTCGTCGGACAGCTTGGCGGAAAGCGCTATGCCGCAGGCAGCGGAAAAACCAAGGCCGAGCGAACCGGCGGTCATATCCACGCCGGGAGTGCCTTTCATATCGGGATGCCCTTGAAGATAGCTGGCCGTTTGGCGGAGCGTCTTCAAATCCTCGATTGGGAAAAAGCCGCGGTATGCAAGCGCCGAATACAGCGCCGGCGCTGCGTGTCCCTTGGAAAGGACAAACCGGTCGCGATTCGCCATTTTGGGATTTTTTTCATCGATATGCATTTCCTTGAAGTAGAGATAGGTAACGATGTCCGCAGCGGAAAGCGATCCGCCGGGGTGGCCGCAGCCGGCTGCGTGTGTGCTTTCGATAATGCCGCGCCGGACAAGCTTGGCTTTTTCGGTCAGCATGGCCAGATTTTCCTGATTCATTCGCGCACCTCTTTAAATGAAAGTTACAAAAATATTATACCCTGATTTCCAAAGGATTTCAACCGCCAAAGTGACAAAATTCCGCACAAATAACCGCGTATGTCGGACAAATCAGGCAAAAAGATCGGTCGATATGTATTTTTCGCCGCCGTCCGGAAAGATGACAACGATATTTTTTCCCGCAAATTCCGACCGAACTGCAACCTTTTCGGCAGCACTCATGGCCGCGCCGGATGAAATGCCGACAAGCAGTCCGAACTTGACGGCGAGTGCGCGCGCCGCGCCGAACGCCTCTTCAGTTGTCGCGGTCAGCACTTCATCGATCAGGGAACGGTCCAAAACGGAGGGGATGAAGTTTGCGCCGATTCCCTGCAGTTTATGCGGACCGGCTTTGCCTTTTGAGAGCAGGGGGGAATCCGCCGGTTCAACCGCGATGACTTTGACTTCCCGATTTTTCTCTTTCAAATACCGCGCGGTCCCGGTCAGCGTGCCGCCCGTACCTACTGTGCAGACCAGCGCGTCGATGCGTCCGTCCAGCGCTTCCCAGATTTCGGGACCCGTGCCGAGATAGTGCGCGCGCGGATTTGAGGGATTGTCAAACTGTCCGGGCAGATAAGCGCCCGGCGTGCTTTCAAGCAGTTCTTTCGCTTTTTCGACCGCGCCCCGCATACCCGCGCTGCCCGGCGTCAGAATGACTTCGGCGCCGTAGGCGCGCGCAAGCTTGATGCGCTCGGAACTCATTGTGTCGGGCATGACCAGAATCATCCGGTAGCCGCGAACGGCCGCGATTGCGGCAAGGCCGATGCCGGTATTGCCGCTGGTCGGTTCGATTATGACGCCGCCCTGCGCGAGTTTTCCGGCGGCTTCAGCGTCGTCTATAATCTGCTTTGCCACGCGGTCTTTAACGCTGCCGGCAGGGTTTTTACTCTCGATTTTGGCGAAGATGTCGGCGCCGAAGCCGTCGATTTTCAAAAGCGGTGTGCTGCCGATCAGTTCATCTATGGAACGTACATATTGCATTGGATATGCCTCCTAATATGGAAATTTTATGGTTTTATCCTCTGTCGTGCGGAATATTGACTGTGTTTACATCCGCTTCGATCGCACGGCCGAGACAGAGCGAATAAATCAGAGCGTACCGCACAGGACGGCCGCAGATTTGCTCAATGGCGCGCGCATAATAGGAAAGCTGCGCGCCGTGCGCACTGAGCAGGCGTTCTTCGGCGTCGGCGCCGAAAACGCGGTCGGTTTTGTAATCTACAAGGGTAATTTCCCCGTCCGAATCCTCAAAAAAGCAGTCGATAACGCCCTGTACCAGAACTCGCTCGTCTGCAAGCTCCGCGCGCAGTTTTGCATCTTGTGCAAACTGCGCGGCTTCCATTTCAAGATTGAAGCGCTGTTCGCGGTAGAGTGTTTTTGCGGCGCGCATCCCGGCGAAAAGATCGCTTTCAAGAAAGCGTTTGATCTCGTTTGTCCGCACAAGCGCCGCGTCCTCCCGGCTTAGAAATCCGTATGCGGCCAAACGTTCAAGTTCAGCTTCGGCGCCGTTTTTCGCCGCGTTTTCAAAGTCGAAAAACTGCATGAAAAGATGCGTGGCCGTACCGCGCCGCGCCGCGTCCTCGGTTTCTTTTGCGAGAAACTGGGGCGCTTCTTTTTGCGCGGGCAGTTTTTGCGCGCCGATGGACTGCTCCGCGGTTTCATCGTCGAGCAGTCCCGGATATAGAAGAGAAATCGAGAGCTTGGCCGGGATTTTTGTCCGCGCTTTGTGTGGATAACGGAATGCAAACCGTGTACGCAGCGTTTCAGCCGCAGTCTTTTCTCCCGGATCGACAGGCGCGTCGGGCACGGTTTCCGGCGTGCTTTCTTCGGTAAGCGAAAAGGCGCTTTTTGTCCTTGCCTTTTCAAACGGAACGGTGACAAAACGGAGCGTGGGCGTTTCCGCGCCGCCGGTAGCCTGCAAAATGAGCGAAAGGTAATCGGTTTTGGAGAGGGATGCATATTCGGTGCAAAGAAGCTGTTCAAGACCGGCGTCGTCAAGCAGTTTTGCGGGGGCGTCTGCGTCAGCCGTGACGTACAGTCTTTCTCTTGCGCGGGTCAGCGCCACATAAAGCAGGCGAAGTTCCTCTTCTTTTGCCTTTTGTCGGATGTGCAGCGCTGCTGAGCGGCGCACGGGATTGTCGTAGACGCAGAAACCGCTGTCGTCGCGCAGCATCAGTGAGAATCCGCATTCCGTGCTGTAAAGCAACGGAGCATCGGCGTCCATGAGGTTGTATTTTTTCGACGCGCCCGCCAAAAAGACGACCGGAAATTCCAGTCCCTTAGACTGATGAATGCTCATGATTTTGACTGCGTCCGCACCCTCGGTTTCGAGTTTTGCACTGGTGAGCGGGTGTTTCGCATCATTTTGAATCGTTTCGATATATTGCAGAAATTCCGAAAGGCTGCGATATGCGCTGCCCGCAAAACTCTGCGCCGCAGTCAGAAATTTTTTTAAATTGGCGCGGCGGAGCGGGCTTTTTCCCGCGAGTACCGCATACAGGTTCATTTCGGAGTAGATTGCGGTCAAAAGTTCTCCGACCGGACAGAAGCGCGCAAGACTACGGTAATAGGAAAGCGTGTCTAAGAGCCGTTCTGTTTTAATGCGGTCGGGATTTTGGGGATCGTTTTTCCCGCCCTCAAACCAGCGCTTCAGCGTCGTATACAGGCGTTCATCCCCGGCGTCTTTGCGCAGAGCCGAAAGAAAATCGAAATCAAAACCGAAGAGCGGGGAGAGCATGGCGCCGCACAGGCTAATATCCCGACGCGGGTTGTCTATAGCGCCGAGCAGGCAGAGCAAAAGCTCAATTTCGCTCTCGCTGAGTAAATCCGTGCTGGTTTCAGTGTGAACCGGAATGCCCGCAGCACGCAGTTTCGCTGCAAGTACGTCGCCGCTGCCTTTCATGGAGCGCAGAAGAATGGCGATGTCGCCAAAGTGCACGGCCGTGCCGTCCTCTTTGGTTTCGGAAGCGACCAGCCGCAAAATTTCGGCGGCGATATATTCGGCCTCAGGTCGTTTGTTTTCCTCGGTACGTTCTTCTTTCGGCGGCCGCTCGCAGAGGGCGACTGTGACCGGCGCGGGGGCGGCGCCGGGCGCGGTGCGCTTTCCGAAAACAAGCGCGTCGTTTTCGGTATAGCCGGTTTCTTTTGAAACGAGGGGCATCAGACGGTCGAAAATCTGGTTGGTAAAATCGATCACGGGCTTGCTGCATCGGAAATTTTCCCGCATATACAGCGTTGCACACAGACTGTCCTTTGCCTTTGCAAGCTCTGGATACGCGCGGCGCATGTCGGCGAAGATAGAGGGTTCCGCGCCGCGGAATGCATAGATGCTCTGCTTGATGTCGCCGACCATAAAGCGGTTATTCTCCGTGGAAATTGCGCGGAAAATACGGTCCTGAACTGCGTTTACATCCTGATATTCGTCAATGTAGACGGCGTCGAAAGCCGATTTTTGTGCGAGCGCAAGGGGCGTATCCTGTCCGTTTTCATCGACCAGCAGCATGAGCGTATACCGGCTGATGTCGGAAAAGTCGCAGACATTGCGCCGCTTTTTTTCCTCGGCGGCGCGCCGCTCGTATTCGAGCAGCAGTTCGGCTGTGCTGCGGCAGACCTCTGCAGTAGTGCGCAGACAATTTTTTATTGCTTCGGACGAGACTGAAAAATACGCGGCGCGGACGTCTTTGATCTCTTTTTTATAGTCCTCACGCAGTGTGCGGACGAAGTCAAAGCCATCCGGCGGTATATCTTTTTTTCGGTAGGCGCCGAGCTTTTGAAATTCGATGCTCAGAATCGCCTCGCTCGCTTTTGCAAAGCCGGATTTCAGCGCTTCGGCGGCATGGAGAATACCCGCAAAGTCCCCCTCAAACGCCGGGCTATAAGCCTTTGAAAGGCGCTCGTCACAGCGGATTTTGTCAAGCGCCAGCTTGTAAGCCGTCTTGTAATGCTCAAACATGGCGCAAAGCATATGTTCGATTCGCGCGCCCGGCGGGCTGGAAAAAAAGTCAGTTTCGGCAAAGGCTGAAAGGTCGCGGGCGCAGTCAAGCAGCGCGGATGCGCCGCGCGGATCGGATTCGAGCTTTTCGTAGAGCGAAAGAAAGAGATCGGCCGCGCGTTCGTCGCTGCCGGTGCCGAGCAGCATTTCAAGTAGCTTGGCAAATCCTGTCGCGCCGCCGCATATTGTGCTTTCCGGGTTGTCGCAGCAGTCGCCGATCAGCGCTTCCATTGTCCGGCGCGCGATCAGGCGCGCCTCGCCCTCGTCGGCGATTCGGAACGCGGGAGATAGACCGAGCGATGCGAAATTGGCGCGGACAAGATCAAGGCAGTAGCTGTCGATCGTGCAGATTTTTGCGCTGGGGAGCAGGGAGATTTGACGCTGTAAAAAGGCGTCGCCGCCGTTTTCTTCCAGCGCGCGGGCGAGCGCGCGCGAAATTCGTGCGCGAAGCTCGCCGGCGGCAGCGCGTGTAAAAGTGACGATCAGCAGCCGGTCAAGGGGGATGGGATTTTCCGCGCGGCAGATGGATTGAAGAATGCGTTCGATCAGCGTGGTTGTTTTTCCGCTTCCCGCAGCGGCGCTGACCAAAAGCGTTTTGCCGGTTTCTTCAATTGCCTGCCGCTGTGCCGGCGTGAATTCAGTCATTTTGGTCGCCTCCCTTGCTTTTTTCGCCGCGGCAGAGCACTGTATAGGGACAGTAGAGACAGGGTGATTTTGCGCCGCCCTGCGTTTCGGCGCAGTCGATGCGTCCGTCTCGCATATCGCATGCAATGCGGCTGACCGACGCCTTGACCGTATTAAATAACTCGTCCATTTCCCGTTCGTTTTTTTCAAACAGCTTGGCGGAAAACGGACGGTTCGCGCTTGAATCCGCATCTTTGGTCATTGCGTCGCCCGCAAGCAAAATTCCCTCGCGCCGGAGCGCGCGGACGGCGTCGGGATACATATCGCGCTCTGGCGGGGCGTCCAGCCGGATTCTCGGCGGCTTTACGACAAAGTAGGCCGCGCCGGCGGGAATGAGGCGATCAGAGGGCAGGGCGCCGATTCGGCGGCGGAAGTCCTCGTCGCCGACTTTGCAGAGCGTAAAGAGGTAGATCGGAAGCTGCAGGTTCTTGCCGTGCAGCAGATCTTCCTCACGAAAGATTTTGTCGCCGGTTTTGTAATCTGCAACGCGTATCAAAACGCCTGCGTCCGTTCGGCATATGTCCACACGGTCGGCCACACCGCGGATCTCGGCGTAGCCGCCGTCCGGCAGCGAAAATTTAAGCGGGGCATGTCCGCCCGCAAGGCCGATTTTGTATTCAAACAAAACAGGCCGGAATGCTGTTTGTGAAAATTCAGCGCTAAGGCTAGTCAAAATCAGGCGGAGATTTTTGCGCAGCCGGTCAAAGAAAAAGAGCATTCGCGCGCTTCCGCCTCCGCAGGAGCGCATGATTTTCTCAGTTTCTGCGGCGCAGAGACGCGCGGCGGCCTCTTCGATTTCGGCCGACGTCAGCGCGCCGACGAATCGACCGCTTTGTTTTAGTTCGAACATGAAGCGTTCAAGCACGCCATGAACGAAATTGCCGGTTTCCACGGGGCGAAACTCAAAGGGCGCCGTATCCCGAAGCGAGAGCATGTATTGCAGAAACCAGCGTAGCCGGCAGTCGCTGTAGCAGTCAAGACGTGACTGCGAAAGGCGCATCGTATCCCCGAGCGCCGCCCTCGCGGCGGACGGGGAGAGCGAAGCATCTGAGTTTTGGATGGCTTTTGCATTGGCAAGCGGCGGCGTGTACAGATCAAACGGCGTCAGAACGGTTTGCAGAATGCGCTCGGTTTTGGCGTCGAAGCGTCCGGCCCACATGCGCGCCGCCTGTGCGTAACACAGACGCTCAAGCGGAGGCAGCGCCGAAAAGGCATACGTATATAGATTCCCGCCGAATATTTTTTCCAGCCGTTCTGCGGCAAAGGATTTTTCCGCAGGTGCTCCGTCCGGCGCTTGGGTATAATAGGAGATGACTGCGCGCTTTTGCGCGCAGTCGAGCGCACGCACAAAATGATAGAGTTCGCGCGCGGAGCGCAGTGCGCGGTTTTGCGAAAGTTTGACGCCGAGCGTTTCCAGCGTGCGTCGATCTTCCTCGCCGAGCGCGGGGCTTTCGGCGACCGGCGCGGGAAAAACGCCCTCGTTTGCGCCGAGAATCAGGATATACGGCCGACGGTCTATGCGGATGGTGTCCGCGCTGCCGACGATAATCTGATCCCTGGAGGTGGGAATGTGTCCGACATCCAGCGTGGAAAAGAGTAGGCGCAGAAGGTCGCAGAATTCGGCTGCTGTGATTTCTTCATCTCCGGCGGCCACAGTAAAGACGTCCAGCGCGTCTAAGAGAATATTCCAGAGCCGCACGGATTCATCGGTCTTGTCCACGCCGAAAAAGCGGGTGAATGCCGGGTCGGCCGCGCGCTCTCGGATGCCCGCGTCGCAGAGATAGAAAAATACTGCTTCTGCAAAGTCGCGTCCGGTGTGCGCGGCAGAGAGGCTGTCGCATAGGCGGAGGAGCGGCGCGGCAAATTTGCGCTTGACCTCGTTTACGCCGACAAGCGCATCGGGCGGCGTTTCGGCGGCGGTGTAACCCTCCGGCGACATTGTAAAATCTTCGCCGTCCAGATAGCGGCGCCGACCGTTGATGTTCCACCGGCCGACATATTCTTCAAACAGGTCGCATTCCTCGTCGCTAAGACCGCAAAGGCCGGTTTTTATGTAGGAGATGACGTCGGCGGTGCGGAAATCATAGACATAAAGGGAGAGGGCGGCGAGTGTCAGTTTTGTCAGAGGCAGAAGAGACGCGTCGGTCTTTTTCGAGAAGAAAAAGGGAATTTCGCACCGGGTGAGCAGCGGGTCTAAAATTCCTTCATAATCCGCCGCGTTCCGCGCGATAATCGCAATGTCGGCGTAAGCGCCGCCGCTTGAGACAATCTGATAGATTTCCCGCAGGCAAAGCTCCGCTTCCTCCGATTTGTCGGCGCACCGGACAAGTTCTATCGTGCCGCGCGTGTTTTCTAAAAAGCGCTCTGTGCAGGAAAAATTCCAGAGATTGCGCTTTGCAAAATCCAGCGCGGCGGGGGTGTCCTCGTCCTCGGTTTCGATTTCGTCTGTCAAAACCGAGAATTTTGCGGCGAGACGGAGAAGCCTGCGGCGCGTGTCGGTCGTCTCCGCCGTGTGCGCCGAGCGTGTGCCGGAGAGGGGGAGCGTTACGGTAACGTCTATATTCTTAGCCAGCATACGGCCGATGATTTTCATTTCCTGTCCCGTAAAGCTGACAAACGAATCAATATATACCTTTGCGTTTTCAAAAAAATCGTGTTTGGCGAGCAGGTCGGCCAGTCGGTCCAAATCATCCGCCGCTTCAACATAGCGCTTGTGCAGACTGCTCTCGTATTCGGCGTAGAGCAGCGCAAGGTCGGAGAGCTTGTCGGCAAGCGGAGAGGGCGACAGACTTCTGGAAGCCTCGCCAAGCTGCTCAGGCGTTACCGCATAAGCGCGAAATTCGGTAAACAGCGAGACCAGAGCGCCAAGCGCGCGGCATCCGAGGCGCGTATCAAACACTGAAAGCATGGGAGAGAGTTTTTTTACAGCGCGGTATAAAAATAAAATTTTTGCGCCGTCGTTTGCGTAATCGCCGCAAAGGCCGCCGTATTTTCTGCATACGAGGTTGGACAGGCGTGAAAAGCCGATCGCGTCCACGAGCAGCGCGGCGGAGGGGGGCAGATTTTTCATCAGTGCGGACTCGGCCAAAAGCGCTTTTTGATCCGGAACGATCAGATAAGCGCGCCTCGCCGCTTGGACGTCATCGCCGATCCGGCGGTAAATTTCCCGGCGCGCGCCCTGCGTGCCGTACAGTATCGTCAGCATGTTTATTCCTCTATGATCGTTTCATGAATCTGAAATTTCCCGCTTTTCTTAAGGCGGCGGCGCAGATAGAAAAAGAAATATTTCCGCACAAGGTAGAAGTTTTCGGCCTCTTTTCTTGCGCAGACATACATTTGCCGCCGCTCGCCGCGTCCGTTTCGACGGAGAAAAAAAGGCGATACGACAAGGATGGTGCGCTTTTCTTCGCTTTGCGGGATAAACCGGTCGTTTGAATCAAAAATTTCCTTGTTTTTCGGAATGTAAATGTCGATCTGCGTCCCGGCCTCCGTCAGAATTTTATCGGCGTTTCGCTTTCTCAAAATCAGCGCGACGGTCAATGTGACGGCGGTGACGGCGAGCAGAATCGGAATAATCAGGATAAAGATTGCCGTATACAGGAGTACAAACGCGCCGGCCTGCAAATAATGGTAGATGATCGCGCCGTATTTGACGATTCTTGTGACCCAGAGCGAATTGCGAAAATACCGGAAAATACGCTCGGTAGAGGTGTAAAAGCTTTTTTCGCGCAGACAACTGACAAGGTAAGAAAAATAATTTTGCGCGCGGTATTGCCCCATTGTTTCAGCGGGTTCCAGGGCGGCGGAATTTGCCTTTTTTTCGAGTACGCGGATCTTGCGGCGGAGCGCGCGGTTTTCCCGGCGCAGTTCTTCGATTTTTTTACGGTTGCTCACACGCGCGCCTCCTTTTTGGAATTTTAAAAAGTTGTTATGTCTTCTGTTATATTCAGTATAGCAGAGTCGCGGGCGGGGCGCAACACTGCCTGAAAAATATTTTTGTGAAATTGCTTCTTTCGTTAGTGTGCGGTGTTTTGTAAAATTTATAACGGATATTGTATATGCCTGGCCGCTGTGATATAATCCGAGTGAAAACGTGCAGATTTTAATCGATATTACGGAGGAAGCTATGGTTATTGAAAAAGCGAGGGATGCGGGGTTCTGGAAGCGAGTGCGCACGGAAGAGGCCTATCGGCCGTTTTGCGAGGAGCTTGCGGCTATGTGGGAAAAAGAGTGCGGCATACCGGTTCCGGCCTGCAAATACAGCGAATTTATCATCTATAACCAAAACGGAAGCCGCAAAGAATATGAAAAGTCCTATTTTTTGCGCCGCCGTCAAATGAATGTTTCCGCGCTTTTGGCTCTGATTTATCCGGATGATCCGACGTACATGGACTATCTTTGCGACGTGCTCTGGGCGATTCTGGACGAGTATGTGTGGGTGCTGCCAGCGCATATGCCGTCCTTTTCAAAAACGGTCGCAGAGCATATTGATTTGTTTTCTGCGGAGACCGGTTTTGCGCTCTCCGAGATCTGCTATCTGCTCGGCGAGCGGCTGCCCGAACTGATTCGCAGCCGTATTTGCACTGAGGTGGAGAAGCGCATTTTCAAGGCGTATCAAAACAATACCTATTGGTGGGAAAGGTGTACGAACAACTGGGCGGCGGTATGCCTGTGCGGCGTTGTCGGCGCGTATATCTATCAGGCGCCTGAAAAACTGGAGGAACTGATGCCGCGTATCCGAAAAACAGCGGCCAATTTTCTCTCCGGTTTTTCAAAGGACGGCGTATGTCTTGAGGGCTTTGAATATTGGCACTACGGGTTCGGTTTTTTTACCTGCATGGCGGATATGCTGTATGATTTTACAGATGGCGCGGTCGATTTTTTCGAGGATGAAAAAGTTGCGCGCATTGCTTCCTTTGCGCAGAAAATGTTTCTTGATTGCAATGTCATCATCAGCTTTTCCGACGGGGGCGTATACGGCCGCTATCACATTGGTCTGCTGCATTATCTGAAAAAGAAGTATCCGGGTACCGTGTCGCTGCCGCCGCGCCGGTATGCTTATACAAACGACAACTGCGGCAGATGGTGCCTGCATTTGCGCGCGCTGCTCTGGTTTGATGCGTCGCTTGCAGAGACGCCGGAAGATTTGCGGCATACGGAATATTTTGAAGATTCGGGCTGGATGGTTCATGTTACTTCCGAGTATGGCTTTGCCGCAAAGGGCGGGACAAACGCGGAGCCGCACAATCACAATGATTTGGGTTCGTTTATCCTCGCAAAGGACGGCGCGCAGCTTTTGACCGACCCCGGCGCGGGCGTATACACGCGCGAATATTTTAAGCAGCAGCGGTATGCGGATTTCTGTGCATCCTCTCGAGGGCACAGCGTTCCGATACTTGACGGCGGCTGTCAGATCAGCGGCGCCGAGCGGCGTGCGGAGACTTCTTTTGTGGACGGCGTGTTCCGCGTTGAATTTGCAAAGGGATATGACGCGGCGCTTGACGCGCTCGCGAGAAGCTTTCGGTTTGCCGACCGCGCTGTCACGGTGCAGGATGATTTTACCGGCGGTAAGCTGCCGAAATCCATTGTAGAACGGTTTGTGACCGGCATAAAGCCTGAAATCACGGATGCGGGCGTCAAAATTGCGTCCGCGCTGTTGAAAGCCGGAAAAGAAAGCGTGGAATCTTGCGCGGTCAACGAAGAAAAATATGCGGATTGGGTCTATTACTGCATTGATTATACGCTGAAAGCCGGCGCGCGGCGGTTTGTTTTGCAGATTGACCTGTGAGCTTTGCGAATGTGCTGGCGTCAGACGACTTATGCCGCCGATACCGAAGCCGGCGCCTGAATTGACAGAAGTTCTCGTATATGGTATACTATGGAACAGAGAAAACGGATAAGAGGTTGAAAAATGGCGCAGAGCAAAAAGAACAATGCGGAATACAATAACCAAAGCATTTCCATGCTGAAAGGCGCGGATCGTGTACGCAAGCGCCCGGCGGTTATCTTCGGATCAGACGGTCTTGAGGGATGCGAACATTCTTTTTTTGAGATCCTTTCCAACGCGGTGGACGAAGCGCGAGAGGGATACGGCAGCGAGATTGTCGTCACGGTCTGGCGGGATCATACCCTGCAGGTAGAGGATTTCGGGCGTGGCGTTCCGCTGGGGTACAATGAAAGGGAACAGCGCTACAACTGGGAGCTTGTCTACTGCGAACTGTATGCGGGCGGCAAGTACAACAACAACGATGAAAATTCCGCATACGGGTACTCGCTCGGCTTGAACGGACTCGGCGCGTGTGCAACGCAGTATGCCTCCGAATTTATGGAGGTGTATTCTTATGACGGCGCAGAGGTGCATTCCATTCGTTTTAAAAAGGGCGAACCGGCGGGCACGCTGGAATCGCGCCCGATTGAAAAACGTGAGAAAAAGCACGGTACGGTCATTCGCTGGCGTCCGGATCTCGATGTTTTCACGGATATTGCGATTCCGGACGACTATTTTACCGGTACGCTGCAGCGGCAGTCTGTGGTCAATGCCGGTATCAAATTTATTCTCCGGCGCGAGAACGGGGACGGAAAATTTGACAGCGAGGATTTTTTCTACGCAAACGGCATTGCGGATTACATTCGTGAGATTGCCGGGAGCGCCGCTTTGACCGAGCCGGTGCTCTGGAAGCTGGAATGCAGCGGCCGCGACCGGGAAGATAAGGATGAATACAAGCTGAAAGCCGATATTACGTTCTGCATTTCCGCTGCGGTCAACCGGATTGAGTACTACCACAACTCAAGTTTTCTCGAATACGGCGGCGCGCCGGACAAGGCGGTGCGCACGGCGTTCGTCTATGCGCTCGATAAATATCTGAAGTCCATCGGCGCCTACAAGAAAAACGAGAGCCGGGTCGGATTTGCGGATATTGAGGACTGCCTGGTTTTGATTATCAACAGCTTTTCGACGCAGACTTCCTATGAAAATCAGACCAAAAAGGCAATTAATAATGTATTTATCAAGGACGCGCTGACCGATTTTCTAAAGCACAATCTTGAAATTTATTTTGCCGAGCATCCTGCGGAGAGCGAAGTGTTTGCCAAGCAGGTTTTGACAAACAAGCGTGCGCGGGAATCGGCGGAGCAGACGAGAAGCGACATTAAAAAGAAGCTTCAGACGACGATGGACGTGGCCAATCGCGTGGAGAAGTTTGTCAACTGCCGCTCAAAGGATCCCGAACTTCGCGAGTTGTATATCGTGGAGGGCGATTCGGCCATGACTTCCTGTAAGCTTGGGCGGGACGCGGAGTTTCAGGCGATTATTCCGGTGCGCGGAAAAACGCTCAACTGTCTGAAAGCTTCTACGAAAAAGATTTTTGAAAGCGAAATTATTACAGATCTTTTGCGCGTAATCGGCTGCGGCGTGGAGTTCAAGGGCAAAGAGCGGGGCGAACTTGCGGCGTTTAATTATGAGGCGCTGCGCTGGAGCAAAATCATCATCTGCACGGATGCGGATGAGGACGGCTTTCAGATTCGCACTCTGCTTTTGACGCTTTTTTACGAACTGCTTCCAACTCTGCTCGAAAAGGGAAAGGTGTATATCGCCGAGTCCCCGCTTTTTGAGGTCAGCACCAGGGATGAGATTTATTTCGCTTACAATGAATTTGAAAAGGCCGAGATTTTAAAGAATCTTGAGGCTAAGAAAATCAAATATACGCTTCAGCGTTCTAAAGGACTTGGCGAAAACGAACCGGACATGATGTGGCGCACGACGATGAATCCCGCGACGCGCCGTCTGATCGCGGTGACGCCGACTGACGAAGAGGCGACGCGGAACATGTTTGAGTTGATGCTCGGCGACAATGTCGCCCGCCGCCGTGAATTTATCGCGGAAAACGGCGCAAAATATGTCGCCATGGCCGACGTTTGATCGAAAGAAATTAAAAAGAACCTGTATGCGGCAAAGCCGCATACAGGTTCTTTTTGAGTCATTTCAGTTTCCGATTCGGAGGCGGTTCAGCCATTTCGCTTTGCGGAAAAGACCGCTGAAAATCAGATATGGAAGCATGAGTCCGAAAACAAACATCATCAGCGAGACGGCAAGATAAGGCCATCCGAGTTTCGTATAGAAAATCACGCCGATCGGCAATTGCACAAAATAACTGAGCAGATAGACGTCATAGCCAAAGCTTCCGAGTCTGTCGAAAAAGCGGAAAAGCGGCGTGTTCGGCGATTTTGAAAGACGAGAGGAGAGACCGAGTATGACAATGCTGCCGAGCAGCGCTGTTATCGGATAATTCAGCGGCGTTAAATCGCTGAACATCGTCATGACCAGCAGCAAAAACAGCGAGGTCAACACCAGCTTCCCGGATTCAAAGTTGCGCCCCGCGCGCGTATAATCGATCCGCAGCCAGATGCCGAAAGCATAAAACAGGCTGTATCGGAACAGGCTGCTCAGAATAAAATCAGGAAAAAAGATACAGGGAATATACAAAAGGCCTCCGCATATCAAAAAAACGGCGGGGTGTTTGATTCGTTTTGCGAGCAGTAGAAACAGCGCGAAGATGACAAAGAGCGTCCAGAGATACCATCTTCGATCGCCCGGTGCGGTTCCGAGCAGGAATGCCGCGAGCGCGCCTGCATCTGTATTCGGGGCGGAAAAACCCGTAAGGGATAGCTTCAGCACGGCTGACAATATGGTGTATACGACATACGGGATCAGCAGTTTACAGGCGCGTTTTGCGAGTTGGGCGCGCAGGGGTTCTCCGGCGATGAAATTGTTATAGGCCGAAAATCCGGCGAGAATAAAGAAGAGCGCCATATCGAAGCTGCTGCAAAAGGTATGCAGAAAACAAATCAGACCCCGACCGAATACATCGGCGTCTTCGTTTGGCAGGGCGTGTCCGAGTATAATCAGAAGCACGGCAATGCCTGTCGCCAGATTCATTTCCGGAAAATAGCGTTTTGCGTTCATGCGATATTGTCCTTTCCGAATATTTTGGATGGATTCGGAATTTTTATTTTTTATCTGTTTTACAGTATACGTCGGTTTTTTTATAAAAGTAATCATAGCATATCCCGATTCGGTTGTCAACGCATCCGATTGCATTTTGCCGGATAATTTGTGTTGACAAGTTTGGTTTCGGGTGCTATAATGAAACATAAAGATGTACAAAAAATGCAGGTGACCGAAATGTCAAGAATTGTACAGGGAATTGCCAAATTTATTTACCGTGCAGGCAGCAATTATGGTAAAAACAGCTTCTTTTTCATTGAAAGCGTGGGAGAAAGTCTGCCGTATGCCGATTATCTTGTCGAGCGCACACGTACGAAAAACGATACGAAAAGTATTTATGTTTTTGAATATGTTCGCGGCGGGAAGGGGCATATTGAATGCGACGGAAAAAGCTATACCGTTCAGAAAGGAGATTTTTACTTTCTGAACCGTCTGCATACGCATCTTTATTATTCGGATCGCGAAGATCCGTATTCCAAGGTTTGGATTAACGCGGGCGGCCGCCTGCTGGACGGACTTGTGAATGCCTGCGGACTGACAAACGGCGCGCTGGTTATTCGTGATTCGCATACGCTTCCTTTTTTTGAACGCATGAAAACGGCGCTCTCGGCCGCCAATGCGGATAATACGGAGGAGGTCATGGCCGAATGCGCGAAGATTATGTGCGATCTGATTTTGACAGTATATGAGGAACATCGAAAGGAACAGCGCTCGACTGTCGGCACGGCCGAGCGGATCAAAGACTATATTGATTCCGGCCTGTCCTACAATGTTTCGCTTGACGATATTGCGCAGCATTTTTATTTAAATAAATCGTATATCATCAGCATTTTCAGCGCCAAATACGGATATACGCCCAAACAGTATATCATCAGCCGCAAAATGTCCGCCGCGCGCACGATGCTTGAGGAAAATATGTACGGCATCGCGGATATTGCGGATATTCTGCATTTTTCCAGTTCGCAGCATTTTTCTTCTTCGTTCAAAAAAAATGTCGGCGTTTCCCCGGACGAGTACCGGCGCCGGGCGCAGCAGAATAAGAAAACATAGAATTAAAGAATTAATATGTAGATTTTTTTCAGCGTCGGAAGGTTGTGCGGGTTGGAACGCTTACGGTCTTTTGGCATTGCATTTTGAAGTTTTGAAATTATTGAAGCCGTGCTGTCCGCATGATTTGGACAGCACGGCTTATCTGTTCTGCAATTTTTTGGGCGGGAAATGGTTTTCTTTTTGCGGTTATGTTGGTTTTGTGTATATATTTCAATCTATTCAACGCAAAATGTGAACAATTTGGGAACTTTTTCTGCTTAGAATATAATAAAATATATTGTAAAATTCATTTTTTTGTGATAAAATATGTGCATTAGAATCGGATTGAACTGCACAGAATAACAAATTCTGAAAAGAACAGCTAAATTTCTAAACTTTGGAAAATTGAATTGTAAGAATATCAGTAATTGAGCAATCGGCGGCTGTGCGGCGTGAGAAAAGCGTTGCGGATTGTCGGTTGCATTTTACAAGTAAATCGCAGAGGGGTAAACTGAATGAGTGATCATAAGGAACCGGCATTGATTATTATGGCGGCCGGAATCGGTTCTCGGTACGGCGGCGGAATCAAGCAACTGGAACCTGTTGGCGAGCATGGCGAAATTATTATGGATTATTCGGTGCATGACGCCGTTTCGGCGGGATTTCGGAAGATTGTATTCGTCATTCGTCGGGCGATCGAGCGGGATTTTAAAGAGATTATCGGCAATCGGATGGAGGCGCTCTGCGCGGAACTCGGCGTTGCGTTTCGGTATGCGTTTCAGGAGATGGAGGCCATTCCGGCAGGATATTCCGTTCCCAAGGGGCGAAAGAAACCCTGGGGAACCGGTCAGGCTGTCTTGTGTTGCAAGGAATTGATTGGGGAGCCGTTTGCGATGATTAACGCGGACGATTATTACGGCAAAGAGGCCTTTTGCAAGCTGTATGCGTTTTTGAAAAGCGAGAGCGCGGAAAATTCGACACATTTTTGTATGGCCGGCTTTATTCTGAAAAATACATTAAGCGATAACGGCGGCGTAACCCGCGGTATTTGCCAAGTAGACGCAAACGGCTATCTTGAGAAAGTCGTGGAAACACCCGGAATCGTGAAAACGCCTACCGGCGCAGCGTCCGGTTTGACAGCGCTGGATCCGAACGCCGTGGTGTCTATGAATATGTGGGGCGCGACGCCTGCATTTATGGATATGCTGGAAGACGGATTCCGGGAATTTTTTGATACGATTTCAGACAGCGAGATAAAACAGGAGTTTTTGCTGCCTGTTTTTATTGATAAGCTTTTGAGGGAGAAAAAAATATCTGTTCGGGTGCTGCCCACAAACGATCAGTGGTTTGGCGTCACCTATAAAGAAGATAAGGCCGGCGTTGCGGCTGCATTTTCACGCCTGACTGCGCGCGGAGAGTATCGGCATCCGCTGTTTTCGGATTTGTCAGCGAAGAACGGATGAACGGTTTGCATCCAAAATTCCCGCGAATGTCCGAAAGCTGCCGGGCGTGGCTTATTGTAATCTCATAGGAGTTGACATAGCATTTTTTATAATTTAAGAATATAAAGCAAAAAGAGGATATGAATGGGGGTATTATGGTAATGAGATGGGATTTGAACCGCTACATTGAAGTCTATCATAAAAAAACGGAATCATGAACAGAAGAAAATTGACGCTGATGTTGATAGACGCTGCCATTATCCTGTTTGTCACGGCGGGAATTGCCGTGATTTTCCCGAGTATCAGTTCGGTGTACATATCCGAAAGCAATATGTTCCTGAAAGTTTTGGTATTGGCGGTTTGTTTGCTTGCAATACGGTATGCTATGGGCGTCTACACCAGTATTTGGCGGTATGCAAATGTTCGTTCCTATGCAAATCTGATGATTTCCGACTTTATCGGCGGTTGCCTGTATGTGTTTTTGGGCAGGCTTTTTCCCGCGCTGAATCCGGGATTTGCGTATGCGGTCATCACAGTTATGGCGGTCATGCTTCTGACCATCGCCAGCAGACTCTGTTATCAATCGCTGTATGCGTACCGAAACCGTGCACAGGAGTCACAGGCCGATCCGAAGCATAACAACAAAATCAATGTTGCCATTGTCGGCGCCGGAAACGTAGGCGCAACGCTCGCTGAAGAACTGTTGCGGAATCCGAGGGCATATTATCATCCTTATTGCTTTATAGATAACGATAAGAAAAAAGTAGGCAACAGTCTGCGGGGTATCAAAATTTTGCCCGAAAACGACGGTACTGTGGAGCAACTGAAAAAAATGCCGGTGCAGGAAATCATTATAGCTTTGTCCACAGAGGATGCCAGCGCAAAAACTAAGTTATACGAGCGGTACAAGCAAACCGGATGCAAGGTAAAGCTGTATGATTTTACAAGAGAGTTTGCCGACATCGACAACGATAAACGTGTGATCCGTGAATTCAAAATCGAGGATCTGCTGTTTCGAGACCCTATCGAACTGGGATCTGAATCTGTGAAGACTTTCTATCGCGATAAAATTATTCTTGTCACGGGCGGCGGCGGTTCTATTGGTTCTGAGCTTTGCCGTCAGATTGCAAAATGCCGTCCGAAAGAGTTGATTATTGTCGATATTTACGAAAACAATGCTTATGAAATTCAGCAGGAGTTGATCCGAACATACGGAAATCAACTAAAACTGACCGTTCTTATCGCGTCGGTCAGAGACTGTGAGCGAGTGGACAATATTTTCAATACGTATCGCCCCGACGTTGTATTTCATGCCGCTGCGCATAAGCATGTGCCGTTGATGGAAAACAGCCCGATGGAAGCGATTAAAAACAATGTGTTCGGCACATACAATACGGCAAACGCCGCTGAAAAATACGGCGTGAAGAAATTTATTTTGATTTCTACAGATAAAGCTGTTAATCCCACCAACGTTATGGGCGCGAGCAAACGGCTCTGCGAAATGATTATTCAGTGCCTCAAAGACAGCAAAACCGAATTTGCGGCGGTCCGTTTCGGAAATGTACTCGGCAGCAACGGCAGCGTGATTCCGCTGTTCAAGCAGCAAATTGCATCAGGCGGTCCGATTACGCTGACAGACAAACGAATTATCCGATACTTCATGACCATACCTGAAGCGGTGGGGCTTGTTATGGAAACCGGCGTTCTCGCAATCGGCGGCGAGCTTTTTGTTCTCAATATGGGCAAGCCGATTAAAATACTTATGTTAGCTGAGAAAATGATCAGGCTGTCGGGCTTTGTACCCTATAAAGATATTGATATTGTGGAAGTCGGTCTGCGCAAGGGTGAGAAGTTATATGAGGAATTGCTGATTAAAACCGAGAAACTGGATAAAACTGCCAACAATATGATCTTCATTGAGCGTGACAGGGCATACAGCCGGGAAGAAATCGAGCAAAAGCTGAGTGTTCTTGGTGAAGCTGCGCAGAGAAACGACAGCGGCGCTGTTGTTCGTGCAGTTAAGGAGACGGTTCCGACTTTCTGCGATCCGGAAAAGCTGAATCGCACGGCGGAATTTTCGGATGAAATGAAGATGATACAAGAGGAGAGTGAAGCGGTGCATATATGACGGCGTATACCGTTAGGATGAACTGTTACAAATCATTGGTTTGAACGGTGGGACAGCCGTGCGGTCAACTACTTTATCGCTCGGCTATTTGTCATACTGTAAAGGAAAAACAAGTAATATGATGATTACATAAAAACCGGACATATCGGATTGATACAATGCAATATAAGGTTTTGCGTAGTTTGTAATGCGAAAGTATCCGGACTTTTGTTATTTTAGGAATGCAGTAATCCATCCAATACTCTTGCAGAAAGAGGTAAATAATGACCATCACATTGTTTCTTCTGTCTGTGCTGAGGTGGAACTTTTGTGATTGAATTGAAACTATTTCAAGCATCCAAGGCAAAGGTCGATCCGAGTGCCGATTTGGGCAAAAGAGCATAAGCAGAAATTTGCCGCAGAGCCGAGTTTTTGTTGATTGATAATTGAACGTTTAAGGAAAACAGAGAGGTATTATAGCATTATGTCGGAACATACAAGCATGATCCCGTTTAGTCCGCCCGATATTTCGGAGGCAGAAATAAACGAGGTCGCCGAGGCGCTTCGCTCAGGGTGGATCACCACGGGTCCGAGGACAAAGCAACTTGAGAAACAGATAGCTGAATGGGTTAGCACAGAGAAATGTGTTTGTCTTAATTCACAGACGGCTTGTGCGGAGATGGTTCTGCGTGTGCTTGGTGTTGGAAGTGGCGATGAAATTTGTGTCCCTGCGTACACTTACACCGCCTCTGCGTCTATCATTGACCACGTTGGTGCAACAATCGTGATGATCGACTGTCAGAAGGACAGCTTTGAGATGGACTACGATGCGCTTGAAAAGGCTATTACCGAGAATACAAAGACGATTATTCCCGTTGACCTCGGCGGTGTGCCTTGTGATTACGACCGCATTTTTGAAATTGTGGAGGGTAAAAAGCATCTGTTCAAGCCCTCGAATGATATTCAAAAAGCGATTGGCAGAATTGCAGTTTGTGCCGACACAGCTCATGCTTTCGGTGCAAAATACCACGGCAAGATGATTGGCAGTATCGCGGATTTTTCGAGTTTCAGTTTTCACGCAGTAAAGAATTTTACGACTGCTGAGGGTGGTGCATTGACGTGGAGAAAGATAGATGGTATCAGCAACGAGGATATATATCATCAGTTGCAACTGCTTAGTCTGCACGGTCAATCTAAGGATGCTCTCGCTAAGACAAAGCTGGGGGCGTGGGAATACGATATTGTCGGTACTTGGTATAAATGCAATATGACCGACGTTGCGGCGGCGATGGGGCTTAAACAGTTTGAACGTTACCCAGATATGCTTGCTCGCAGAAAAGAGATTATCGAAAAATACAATAGGGCTTTCAAATCTCTTGGTGTGGAAGTACTTGACCATTATAACGATGAACATGAATCGTCCGGCCATCTTTATATCACTCGTGTTCCTAACATCACACTGGAACAGAGAAACGAGATCATCATAAAAATGGCAGAGCAAGGCGTTGCTTGCAACGTACACTACAAGCCGTTGCCGCTGCATACGGCGTATAAAAACTTGGGATTTGACATCAAGGATTATCCCAACGCCTACGCTCATTTTGCAAATGAGATTACACTGCCGCTTCATACTTGTCTGACGGATGGAGATGTGGCGTATGTGATTGAAAAATATGTTGAGATATTGAGAGAGTATATATAATTATAATCGGAGGTTTGGGGATTGTATTCGGGACGCAAGCTGAGTAAATTTAATATTGCAGGACTTAAAAATGTGTCTGACATTCTTTACGAATGCGGAAAGGATATGGCAAAAAAGTATGATTTGCATCATTGGGACAATTCCCATATTAAAAATTATATAATAGTTGCTCTATGTGCTTTGAAAAACGACACTTATTTGGTATATAGCGAAAAAACACCTGTGGCGACATTTCAGGTACGGAGAAAAGAGCAATCGTTTTTATTTCAAAAATTAGCAACTTCCCCCGCGTTTTCCGGAAAAGGTATTGGAAAGTTATTGCCTAACCGAAATCGAACGTTTGGCAAAAGAAAATGGCTGCGCAGAGGTTATTTGCGAGGTTTATGACAATAGCTAACATGCAAAAAGCTTTTATGAACATAGAGGATATGCGATTTATGGAGCGGCAGAAACCTTAAAATACAAGGAATGGAAAATGCGGAAAGAAATTTGAGGATACTATGAAAAAAATACTGATAATCGGTGCAGGTTTTTTACAGAGCTATGTTATTAAAAAAGCTAAAAGCATGGGTTATGAAACACTGGCAGTAGATGCCGATCCGTATGCGGTCGGCTTTCAGTTTGCAGACAAGCACGAAGTTATCAATATCGTAGATGAAAAGGCTTGTCTTGCCTATGCACAGAGAGAAAATATCGATGGTGTTTTGACCGCCGCAACCGATTACGGTGTTTTGACTGCCGCCTATATAGCGAAAGAAATGCACCTTGGCGGACTTGATTACGATGTTGCAAAACTGATAAAAAACAAGTACAAGGTACGAAAGCGTTTGTTTGAGGCAAAAGTTGACGATACGGAGCAAGCCTATGAGGTTGACGAAAATACGGATATTAACACCCTTTGTGAGAAGCTGACTTTTCCTGTTATGGTCAAACCTTGTGATGGTTCGGGAAGCCGTGGTGCTGCTCGTGTAGATGAAGTATCGCAATTTGCCGATGCTTGCAAAAAAGCTATGGCAGCGTCTATTACCCATCGTGCTGAAGTAGAAACCTTTATTGTCGGCAAAGAATACGGTGCGGAAACGCTCGTGGCGAACGGAAAGATAAATGTTCTTGGAATTATGCGAAAGTGGATGACAAAGCCACCGTACTATGCTGAGCTTGGACACGCTATTCCGACTGATTTACCTTATGAGGTAGAAGAAAGAGCGAAGCAGTGTGTTGAAAGTGCAATTAAGGCACTCGGCGTAAATTTCGGCTCTGTAAATATGGATATGCTCATTACTGCCGAGGGCAAGATACATATTATCGACATCGGTGCAAGAATGGGCGGCAATATGATCGGTCCCTGTATTATTCCATATGGAACGGGTGTGGATTATATGGCAAATATGATTCGCAATGCCGTTGGCGATGAGGTCGATTTGACGCCCTGCAACAAGAGTACAGTAGCTACTCGCCTGCTCGCTTTCGGGGACGGAGTTGTAAAGCAGCTTCCTGATTTTGAAAAGCTTGAAAAAGAGTATGGCGTTGAGATTTATCATCATTTAGAGATTGGTCAGACCGTGAGAGAATACCACACCAATCTTGACGGTTGTGGATATATCGTTGCAAGGGCAGACGATATTGAAACGGCAATAGCAAATGCGGAAAAAGTATTGAAACTGATAGAAAAGACTATTTTTATGATAGATTGAGGTGCGAGATATGGGTAAGCACGAAAATGAAAATATTGTGAACGTAGAGGAACTTTATGAAAGCAGCAAAGAAAAGAAAAAGTATAAAAGTTTTTATCAAATTTTTTTGAAACGTTTTTTTGATATATTGCTTTGTATTATTATCCTCCCCTTTATTTTACTGATAACAGTTCCGATCACAATAGCAATTAAAATTGAAGACGGGGGACCGATTTTCTATAAATCTCGCCGACTCGGAAAAGGCTTCAACGAATTTAATATGCTTAAATTCCGTTCTATGAAAGTAAATGCTCCTGACCTCAGAAATGATGATGGCAGCACATACAATTCACAGAGCGATAGCCGTGTAACTCGTATTGGTCGTTTTATTCGTGAAACAAGCCTTGATGAACTGCCGCAGTGTTTCAATGTACTGTTCGGACACATGAGCCTGATAGGTCCACGTGCGGGCGATGTGGAATCAAAAGATACATACGAGGAAGATGAAAAAGATAAAATGCTCGTTCGCCCCGGTATCAGCGGATATACGCAGGCATATTACCGAAACAATTTGGGAGTAAGAGAAAAAAGACTTTACGATGCTTGGTATGCACACAATGTTTCCATTTGGCTTGATATAAAGATTATTTTCAAGACTATAGTGACTGTTTTAAAAAGAGAAAATGTTTATACGAATAACGAGCCGGCTGAGGGTAAAGTTGAGGAAAAAAAAGTGCCGCAGGAGGCTACAAATGAGTAAAATACTGTTTATTTCCAACATCTCAAACAGAATAGACATCTTTGTTATGGCAAGTATAGCAGCGGCTCATAGCTTGGATATAGATTTTTATCAAGCGGCAAATTGGCAGAATGTTGAAAAGTCGCAAATTGAAGCTGATGAAAAAGCGTATAACATTAAAATCAAAAGCGTTCCGATTTCAAGAAATCCACTTGCGAAAACGAATTTAACTGCATATAAAGAGCTTGTTGATTTTATAAAGCAGGAGCGTATTGATTATATACATTGTAACACTCCTACCGGCGGCATTCTCGGACGGTTAGCGGGCAAGAAATGCAAGGTAAAAAAGGTTATTTACCAAGCACACGGTTTTCATTTCTACAAGGGTGCGCCAAAGAAGAATTGGCTTGTATACTACCCCGTTGAAAAATGGCTTGCTCATTACACCGATGCGCTGATTACAATCAATAGTGAGGATTTCGAGCTTGCAAAAACAAAATTTAAACTTCGCAAGAATGGTAAAGTTTATTATGTTCCCGGTGTTGGGATTGATACTATGCAGTATAATCTTAATGAAATCATTCGTGAAGAAAAGCGTTTAGAACTTGGCATTTCCCTTGATGCATTTGTGCTGGTTTCTGTAGGGGAACTTAACGCAAATAAAAATAACAGTGTGATTGTTTCTGCTATGGAAAAGTTGAAAAGCAAGACTATTCACTACATTTTATGCGGTGTTGGTGAAAAGCAAGCAGAATTGCAAGAACAAGCTGACAAAGCAGGTTTGCACGATAATGTGCATTTCTTGGGTTATAGAAATGATGTGAAAGAGTTGTATAAAGTTACCGATTGTTTTGTAATGCCCTCATTCCGAGAGGGACTTTCGCGCTCCATTATGGAGGCTATGGCGAGTGGCTTGCCTTGCGTGGTTAGCAAAATTCGTGGTAACAAGGATTTGGTGGTAGAAAATAAAGGTGGTTTTCTCTGTGAGCCGACAGATAGTGATAGTTTTGCGGAAGCAATCGGCTCGCTTTGTAATAATAAATCGTTATGCGAGGAAATGAGCCGATTTAATAAGACAAGAATCAAAGAATTTGATGTGTCGGTGGTAGAGAAAGAGTTGAGGAATATTTATGCCGAAATTTTAGGAGAAGTCTGAAAATAAGATTTTCAAGAGAACAATTTAAAATCGCTCCAATAATGTCCTTTTCGGCTTATGCCACAACTCCACAAAGAAAGGAAATAACTTTTTCTCTGGAAAAAGTTATGGTCATAAATATGAAAATATTGCACTTGCTTCAAAGCAATCGTTTTTCAGGAGCCGAGAATGTGGTCTGTCAAATTATTGGTATGTTAAAAAATGAATCGGATATTGAGATGGTATATTGTAGCCGTGACGGACAAATCAGAGAGGCATTAAAAGAACGAAACATACAATTTGAGCCAATCCAGGAGCTTTCTGCAAAAGAAGTAAAAAGAATTATAAAAAAATGCAAACCTGATATTATTCATGCCCACGATATGAGAGCAGGTTTTGTTGCCGCGCGTGCTTGCGGAAAAACACAGCTGATTTCTCATATTCACAATAATAATTTTGACTCCAGAGGTTTGTCGCTAAAATCGATTGCATATTTTGGGGCAGCAGCAAAAGCAAAGCATATCTTTTGGGTATCTCAAAGTTCTTTTAAAGGTTATGCGTTCCATAAAGCCTTGAAGGATAAAAGCACCGTATTATATAACATTATCAATGTTGAGGAATTGTACAGAAAAATGGAAGCTGACAGCAACAGCTATGATTATGACGTAATCTATATCGGAAGATTGACCCGCC
>CATYXQ010000007.1 GCA_958414825.1 uncultured Eubacteriales bacterium
AAATGCATGGAATAGCGCTTTTTACACTGCTACAATAAAAGGGAAAAAGGGAGGAATCAATAAAATGACGGTTCTTGAAGTCAACAATCTCAAAAAAATTTACACGACGCGCTTCGGCGGTCAGTCGGTCACAGCGCTCCGGGACATCACGTTCTCGGTCGAACAGGGCGAATATGTCGCCATCATGGGCGAATCCGGTTCGGGCAAAACGACGCTGCTCAACATTTTAGCGGCGCTCGACCGTCCGACTTCGGGTGAAGTCACACTCGGCGGCAAACCGCTCTCCTCCATTCGCGAAAAGGAGATCTCTACATTCCGCCGGGACAACATCGGATTTGTCTTTCAGGATTTCAACCTGCTCGACACCTTTTCTCTGCGGGACAACATCTTTTTGCCCCTGGTTCTTGCCGGAAAATCCTATACCGAAATGGAAGCGCGCCTTTTGCCGATTGCGCAGCGGCTGCACATCGCCGAGCTTCTGCAAAAATACCCCTACGAAGTTTCAGGCGGGCAGAAGCAGCGCGCCGCTATCGCCCGCGCGCTGATTACCGGACCGCAGATCGTACTGGCGGACGAACCGACCGGCGCGCTCGATTCCCGGGCTACAGACAGTCTGCTCCGCCTGTTTGACGACGTTAACGAAGACGGACAGACGATTCTCATGGTCACGCACTCGACCAAGGCGGCCAGCCACGCAAAGCGCGTGCTCTTTATCAAGGACGGAGAAGTCTTTCATCAGCTTTTCAGGGGCGAAATGTCCGACGGAGAAATGTTTGCCAAAATCTCCGACACGCTGACCATGCTTTTGCGGGGTGAGGGTCATGCGTAAAGCGCTCTACATGCGGCTCGCGCTGCAAAATATCCGCAAAAACGGTCGGTTTTATATTCCCTACATTCTGACCGTTGCGGGCACCTCCGGCGCCTTTTACATCATGCTGGCGCTCAACGGAAACGCGGAACTGCCCGAACGCATCCGGTATTCCTATCTCTCCATGTTCGTCGCCATCGGCACGGTCGTGATCGCGCTGTTTTCCGTGATTTTCTTATTCTACACCAACAGCTTTCTGATGAAGCGGAGAACCCGCGAACTCGGTCTTTATCATATCCTCGGCATGGAAAAACGGCACATCGCGCGGATTCTCGGCTGGGAGACGGCGTTCACCGCTCTCTTCGGCGTCGGAGGCGGAATCGTATTCGGCATTGGATTTCAAAAGCTGGTCACGCTTCTGCTCTATAAAATCATGCGCTTTGACGTGTACTACGGCTTCTACATATTCGGCGACGGAATCAAAATAACCGCGCTGGTCTTTGCGGCGATCCTGTTTCTCTGCCTGCTCTTTAACCTTGGACGCATCCATGCGCAAAAACCGATCGAACTGCTCCGCTCGGCCAATACCGGCGAAAAAGAGCCGAAGACCCGCTGGCTTTTGTCCATTCTCGGCCTGCTCTCGCTCGGCGCGGGCTACTATATCGCCGTGACCACAAAAGGCGCCATGGAGGCGCTGACCTACTATTTCCCTGCCGTATTCCTCGTCATCATCGGCACCTACTGTCTGTTTACCTCGGTCAGCATCGCGCTGCTCAAGCTGCTGCGGAAAAACAGGAAATTTTACTACAAAACCAGCCATTTTATCGGCGTTTCCGGTATGCTGTACCGCATGAAGCGCAACGCGGTGGGACTTGCCAATATCTGTATCCTGTCTACGATGGTGCTGGTCATGGTTTCGGGTACGCTTGCGCTCTTTCTCGGCACGGAGAGCGCGCTGAACGCCCGTTATCCCGCCGAAATCAACATAGAAGTGCGCTATAACCCGAACTCGGAAAATCCGTTTCGGCCGGAAGATATGAAACGCAATATTTTCACAGCCGTAGAAAGCCAGGGACGCAAGGTCGAATCCTACAGCGCCTATACGGTTTTAAGCTTTGCCGCCGGGACTGAGAACGGCGCCTTTGCCGCGACCGACCACCGGAGCATGGGCGCCGGATACGCCGCGCTGAACTTCATCACTGCGGACGAATATAACCGTATGACCGGCGGCGCGGTCACCCTCGGCAAAGATGAAGCGCTTCTGTACGCCCTGCAGGGAAATTCCATCGGCAATTTTCTTGACATCCGTTTTGATTCGCCGCAAAATCCAAAGGGCGAGCACATGCGCTTTGCCATTCGCGAAACGCTCGATTCTTTCCCCGGCGCGCTGGCCGACACCGCCTATCTGTCCGCCGTAAACAGCCATTATGCCGTCGTGTCGGACGAGGCGGTTCTGCGGTCGCTCTATGACGCGCAGGCGGCCGCCTACGACAAAAACAAAAGCTCGATGTGCTGGAAAATGCTGCTCGATGTAGACGGCACAAACGAAGAAAAGGCAGCCTGCGCCGTAGTGGTTTCGGCTGCGCTTCCGGGGCTTGAAACGACACAGGACGGGGACGGCGCAATACACAGCTATGAAAGCGAAAACTCGCCTTATGTGGAGGTCGGCAATTTCGACCGCTACTGGACGGAAAGCCGCGCCGCAAACGCGGAGGACTTTTATTCGATGAACGGCGGCTTCTTTTTCCTCGGCGTTTTTCTCGGACTCCTGTTCATCATGGCAACCGTTTTGATTATCTACTACAAGCAAATTTCAGAGGGCTACGAAGACGCCGGGCGCTACCGCATTATGCAGCAGGTCGGACTTTCCCGCGCCGACATTCGCCGGTCGGTCAACAGCCAGATTTTGGTCGTATTCTTTATGCCGCTGGCCGTCGCCACCGTGCATATTCTCTTTAATTTCCCGCTGATTAAGTTGCTGCTCACTCTGTTCCAGCTCACCGACACCGTGCTCACGCTCTGGTGCACTGCGGGCACGCTGCTTGCGTTTTCACTGATCTACGGCGTTGTCTACGCGCTGACGGCAAGAGTCTATTACCGCCTCGTCGCCGACCGAAAGGAGACGCCGTGAAAAAAGCATTCGACAGTTCAGGGGGCGTTCTGATTTTTCTGCTCGCTCTGCTGTTCCTGCTCCTCGGCGCGCAGATCATCACAGTCATCCGCTGGGCGGCGCTTTGAAAAGCAAAAAAACAGAACATAAGCAGACAATTGCGCGGCCTCACCGCTGAAAAACTGCGGTTTTTCAGCGGGCACAAGGGACTGCTTCGGAAAATTTTCCGAAGCAGTCCCCTTTTTTCAAACATTCGGCCATTCAGCGCAAATCTTACTGTTTGCCAATGCCGTTCTGCGCAAAGCCGACATCGCCCGGCAGAGAAAAAACGCAAAAGCGTCGCCGCGTTTTCTGGAAAATAAATTCTGTGTTTTTTATAAAAAATCTTTGCTTTGATGGGATACATATGGTATACTATATAATAGGTTTATTTTTCAAAACTTTCATTTCGGACGAAAACGAGACAAACCGAGTTTTGCGGAGGTATCGCCATGCAGACGTTTTTTGACGCCGTCGCCGATTTTTTTAAAAAAATCGGTACGCAATTTTTATCCATGTCCTTTTCGGATGTGATTGATATTGCGCTGCTTGCGGTGGTTTTATACTATATTTACCGATTTGTGCGCGAACGGCGTGCGGCGAAACTTGCGTTCGGTCTCGGACTGCTTGTTCTGCTCTACGCCGTGACCACGCTGCTCGATATGAACGCCATGAGCTTTCTTCTGCAAAACATCTTTCAGGTCGGACTGCTGGCGCTGATTATCCTGTTTCAGCCCGAACTGCGCGCCGCGCTGGAAAAAGTGGGCGGCGACCCGCTCCGTTCCCTGAAAAATCTGACCGAACCGAAAGAACTCAGTGAAAAAACCAAGGTGATCGACAACATCTGCATCGCGGCGACTGACATGTCCCGCGATCACACGGGCGCGCTGATTGTCATCGAGCGGACGACGCGGCTTGGCGACATTATGAAAACCGGCGTCCTGATCGACGCGACGGTTTCGCAGAGTTTAATCAAAAATATATTTTTCAACAAAGCAGCGCTGCATGACGGCGCAATGATTATCAGCGAAAACCGCATTGCGGCGGCGGGATGCTTCCTGCCCCTTACACAGAACACCCGCATCAGCAAAGACAAAGGCACTCGGCACCGTGCGGGCGTCGGCATCAGCGAGGTCAGCGACGCGATTGTCATTATCGTTTCGGAAGAAACCGGCGAAATCTCGCTGGCCATCGGCGGCGAACTCTTCGGCTCTCAGAACTATACCACGCTGCGTCAGCAGATCACCACCATGCTGCTCGGTGAAGCGCCGGTCCGCAAAAAGCTGAAATTTTCCAAGCGAGGCAAGCAGAAAAAAGGAGGGGACACCGACCATGCCGGAAAATAAAGAAATCCAGGATTCGGCCGAAAACAAAACGGGCAAAAATCACCGACGCGCGCCGAACCTTATCCCGCAGCTTCTGTGCGTCGTACTCGCGGTGTTCATATGGCTGTATGTCATGGCCAACGACAGCCCTGACTATGAACGCACGTTTTCGGGCGTGCCTGTTTCCATCGAAAACACGGCTCTGCTCTCCAATTCAAGCGGGCTGACCGTGCTGAGCGGAACAGGCAACCTTGCGGACATCACCATCACCGGGAAAAAAAGCGATCTGATCTCCTATTCGCTCGAAGATATTGTAGCCAGCGTGGACGTCGGCAGAATCACCGAAGCGGGTCGG
Organism: uncultured Eubacteriales bacterium; assembly: GCA_958414825.1. GTDB lineage: Bacteria > Bacillota > Clostridia > Oscillospirales > CAG-272 > UMGS902. The sequence continues at coordinate 4,638 of CATYXQ010000007.1, forward strand.
CATCAGCTTTCGATTTCCGTGACGACGCCGTCCGGCGCGATTCTAAAAAGCGTCAGTCCAACGTCGGTTGAAATCTATGTGGATCAAATTGCCACCAAGGTCGTGCCGGTCAAGGTCAACATCGTCTCGATCCAGTATGACCAGTCGATTTCGCTCGGCGTTCCCACACCCGATGTAAACACGGTCGCCATCAGCGGCCCGGCCTCGGTGATTGACGCAGCCGAATCTGCCGTGGTCGATTTGGAACTCGGCACCGTTACCACAAGCGTGAGCGCACGGGGGCAGCTTCATCTTCTGACCGCAAACGGCGCCGTTATTGACAACCCCTTTGTCACGCTCTCCCAAAGTTCGGTAGGCGTTTCCATCCCGGTATATATCGAGCGGGAAATTCCGATCACAGTCGGCACAAAACACGGCTATTTCAATGAAGACAACGCAACCATCCGCGTCGTGCCTGCCTCTATTATGGTGCGTGCCGATCCCAAGCTGCTGGAGGGCGTGGAATCGCTCGAAGTCGCGACAATAGACGAAAAGCAGATCACCTCCAGCGAAACCCAGATCGTGACCATCATACTGCCCGCGGGCGTGGAAAACGTCAGCGGCACCAACACCGCCACAATTTCAGTGACGCACAAGGGCACCATGCTCAAAAGCGTGGCCGTGCAGAACATTTCTATTAAAAATCCGAACAACCTCACCTACAAACTGCTGACGGACAGTGTGAATATCACGCTCCGCGCGCCGAACAGCATCGCCGAGGAAATCTCCGCCGAGGACATTCGCCTTGAGGCGGAACTGAACTACAGCGGCGTTACCGGCGTAGTTCAACTGCCCGTGACCGTCATTGTTTCCAAAGCGTTCCCAGAAAACACGGTCTATGAGCTGGGTGAATATAAAATATCGGTAATGATCCAAAAATGAACAGATATATTCTCTCCGGCATTGCGCTTCCGCTCGACAGCAGTGCGGACGAAGCCGCCGACGCCGCGCGGGCGCGTCTTGCCCGCGCCGGAATTCGGACGGAAGCGCTCTCCCTCTTTCGGAAAAGCGTAGACGCCCGCCGCAAATCGGATATCCGGCTGGTCTACTCGTTTTCCTTTGAAGTTCCGCGGCCGCTCCGTCCTGAGACGGTACAAAAGCTTGGTCTGCGCGCCGCAGCGTCCGACCTGCTCTCCGTGCGCTACGGCACGGCGCCTTTGCCCGCGCGTCCCGTAGTTGTCGGCATGGGACCGTGCGGCCTGTTTGCAGCGCTGCTGCTGGCAGAGCACGGTTACCGTCCAATTGTGCTTGAAAGAGGCGATTGTATGGCCGCGCGTATCCGCGCGGTCGAGCATTTTTATACATCGGGACAGCTTGACGAGAACTCCAACATTCAGTTCGGCGCAGGCGGCGCGGGAACCTTTTCGGACGGCAAGCTCGTAACTCGAATCAACGACGCGCACTGCGCATTTGTGCTCTCAAGGCTGCACAGCTTCGGCGCGCCGCGCGAAATTCTGACGCTCGCGAAACCGCATATCGGCACGGACATTTTGCGAAATGTCGTGCAGAATATCGCAGACGAGATCACGCGGCGCGGCGGCGAAATCCACTACCGCACGCCGCTTGTTTCCTTTGATATGCCGCAAAACGCCTGCCGTCGGCTGCGCACAAAAAGCGGCGACTTGAACGCAGGCGTTCTTGTGCTTGCCGTAGGCCACAGCGCAAGAGATACCTACAAAATGCTGCTTGACGGCGGCTTTTCGCTTTCGCCGAAAGATTTTTCAGTTGGTCTGCGCATCGAGCACCGCAAAGCGGATATTGACCGAGCGCTGTACGGCGATTTTGCGGGACATCCCAAGCTCCCCTATGCCGAATACAACCTGTCGGCCAATACAAAAGCCCGCGGCGTGTATACTTTCTGCATGTGTCCCGGCGGCGAGGTCGTGGCCGGCGCGTCCGAGCAGGGCGGTCTCTGCGTCAACGGCATGAGCAACTTTGCCCGGGACGGCGAAAACTCCAACAGCGCGGTCTGCGTTTCAGTCTACAAAAGCGACTACGGCGCAACGCCCGCGGCGGCAATCGAATTTCAGCGCGGTCTGGAGCGCGCCGCTTTTACCGCCGGCGGCGGCGACTTTTCCGCGCCGGTCAGCACGCTCGGCGATTTTCTTGGCGGAACTTCCGGCGCTGGGTATTCCCGCATCCGTCCGACCTATATGGGCGGCCGGGTACGCACGGCGAATTTGCGCGCGCTCTTCCCTGCCGCGCTCGGCGATACGCTTGCGGACGGGATTTGCGCGTTCGGCAAAAAACTGCCAGGCTTTGATTGCCCGGACGCGCTGCTCACCGGCGTGGAAACGCGCACAAGCGCACCGGTCCGCATTCTGCGTACCGACGCATTCACCATGCCCGGCGCGGACGACATTTATCCGGGCGGCGAGGGCGCGGGCTACGCCGGCGGCATTACCTCCGCCGCCGTGGACGGCGTAAAAATCGCGCTCCGCATTATGTCTCGCTTCCGTCCGTTTGAATAAGATTATTCATCTGACGAATCCCGATACCGCGCGCTCCCGCACCGCGCATTTCTGATTTTTTCTGCATAAAAGAAACGTATGCGGGCAAACGCGCAGCACATTTTACCGAAAAGCCGGGGGCTTTTCGGCGGTATAAAGGCGGCGACGCCACCTTTATACCGAAATAACAAGCCGGTTTTCCTATTTGACTTCTCTGTTTTGCTCCTGCGGCTGCGTCAGTGCCGCACTGTCCGCCGGCCGATCCGGCGCTAAAGTTGTTTATTAAAAATTGGGAGATATAGATCAATGCAAAAAAAGTGGATGATTCAGGGTCGGCGAACCCCTGCCGCCGAAGAACTGGCAAAAAAGCTGAACATCGGCGCACTAACAGCAGGTCTGCTGATTAACCGCGGATACGCCGATCCCGAAAGCGCGCTGCGTTTTCTCCGCATGGAGGAGGAAATGCTGCACTCCCCAAAACTGCTCTGCGACATGGACCGCGCCGTTTTGCGTATTGCCGAAGCGCTCAAAAAGAACGAACGCATTGTAATCTACGGAGACTATGACGTGGACGGCGTGACCTCAGTCAGCATCCTGTACCTGTATCTGAAAGGACTGAATGCCGACGTAGACTATTACATACCCAATCGCATCGGCGAGGGCTACGGCATGAGCGAGGGCTCGATCGACAAGCTGATCGACGGCGGAGCGCGGCTGATCGTCACCGTGGACACCGGCATCACAGCCAATGCAGAGATCGACCATGCACGCGCGCGGGGCGTCGATGTAGTTGTAACCGATCACCACGAATGCCGCGGAGATCTGCCCGCGGCGGCCGCAGTCGTCAATCCGCGCCGCAGCGACTGCGCCTATCCGTTCAAGGAGCTTGCCGGCGTCGGCGTTGTATTCAAGCTGCTCTGCGCGTTTGAAGCGGCGCACGCCGGAATTTCCGAGCAGGAAGCGGTTCGCCGCATCTGCGCCGAATACGCGGATCTTGTCGCCATCGGAACGATTGCCGACGTTATGCCGATCAAAGATGAAAACCGGCTGATCGTAGCCTACGGTCTGCGTCAGATCGAAAAATCCCGCCGTATGGGACTGCGCGCGCTGATCGAAGCGGTCATGCGCCGCCCAGACGGCAGCCGCGCGCCGAAAGCGCCGAAAATCACGTCCAGCTTTATCGGATTTACGTTAGCGCCCCGCATCAACGCCGCGGGACGCATCAGCAGCGCGGGCGTCGCCGCCGAACTGTTTTTGACCGATTCCGAAACGCGGGCGGACGAACTTGCCGCGCGGCTGTGCGACGTCAATCGAGAACGTCAGACCGAGGAAAACCGGATCGCCGGGGAAGCTTACGCGATAATCGAGGCGCATCACGACTTTGCAAACGATCCGGTTATCGTGCTGGAAGCGGACAACTGGCATCACGGCGTGATCGGAATTGTCGCCTCGCGCATCACGGAAAAATTCGGTCTGCCGTCGATTTTGATTTCCTTTGACGGCGCGCCGAGCGAGGACGGCGCTGAAATCGGAAAAGGCAGCGGCCGGAGCATCAAGGGGCTGAACCTGGTGGACGCGCTTGTGGATTGCGGCGACCTGCTTGAAAAATACGGCGGGCACGAGCTTGCGGCCGGACTCAGCATCCGGCGGAAAAACATCGCTGCCTTCCGCGAGCGGATCAACGCCTATGCGCGCGCCCATATTTCAGGGGACGGTCTGGTGCCCGCGCTTGACGCCGACTTTGAAATCGGCATTGACGAAGTCACAATTGAAAACGCCGAGCAAATCCGGCTGCTGGAACCGTTCGGCGTTTCCAACCCGGTGCCCTCCTTTGTGCTCAAAAACGTTCGGATTTTGGAGGTGCTGCCGATCAGCATGGGGCGGCATACCAAACTTTTGCTCGAACAGGCCGACGGCCGTCCAATGACCGCCATGTATTTTTCCCGCTCCCCGAAAGACACGGATATATACGCGGGCGACTGTGCCGATCTGCTCGCGGGACTCGACATAAACGAGTTCAACGGACAGCGCACGGCGCAGTTGATTGTACGCGACGTGCGGCTGTGCGAGGCCGAGACGGCTTTGCTGTCGGCGGCGCGGACACGGTATGAAGAACTCCGCGGCGGCGCGCCGTGCGTCGAGGGCGAGGACATTCTGCCCGCGCGCGAGGACTTTGCCGCAGTCTATAATTTCATCCGGCGGCAGGTACGTTTCGGCGAGGACGTGTTCTCCGTGCGCGAACTGATGCTCCGCGACGAGGCCATCGGCAAAATCGGCTATATTAAACTCCGCTTTATCTTAAACGTACTGCTTGAACTCAACATCGCGGGCATCGAGGAACTCGCGCCCGAAAAATACAGCTTTAAAATCTATTACCAAAACAAACGCGCAGATCTCGAAAAATCCGCCATCTTAAAAAAACTGCGCGCACAGCAGAAAAAAACGCTTTGAAAGGTTTTTCCATGTGTACCGATTTTTCCTCCCTGCTCTCTCTGCTTGAGAGCAGCGGCAGAAATTACAATAAAGAAAAAATCAAATCCGCGTACGACTATGCGGAAGAGATGCACTGCGGTCAGCTTCGCCTGAGCGGCGAACCGTATATTTCGCATCCGCTGGCGGTGGCGGAGATCGTCGTCGGACTCGGACTCGACACCGACTCGGTCTGCGCGGCTCTGCTGCACGACACGGTGGAGGACTGCGCGGACAAAACGAATCTGGACGCGCTCCGCACACGCTTCGGCTCCGACGTCGCCATGCTTGTGGACGGACTGACCAAGCTTGTGCAAATCGACGTACAGGACAAAGAAGAAGCCAACATCGAGAACATCCGAAAGATGCTGCTCGCGATGTCCAAGGATATCCGCGTCATCTTCATCAAGCTCTGCGACCGACTGCACAACATGCGCACGCTCGGCGCAAAGCCGGAGGAGCGCCGACGCGCCATCGCGCTTGAAACCATGTACATCTACGCGCCGCTGGCGCACAGGCTCGGTATCAGCTTCATCAAGCAGGAGCTTGAAAATCTGAGTCTGTCCTACCTCGATCCCATCGGCTATGAAGAAGTCAAAAACCGCATCGAGGAGCGCTACGGACAGTCGCGGGATCTGCTTGCCGACGCTAAAAACAGCATTGCGAAAAAACTGACTGAAAACGGCGTCCACTTTGAACTGACCGGGCGCATCAAGTCCATTTTTTCGCTCTACAACAAGATGTACAACCACAACAAAAGCTTCGATCAGATCTACGATTTCTACGCGCTGCGCATCATTGTGGATACCGAACTTGAATGCTATACCGCGCTCGGCATTATCCATGAAATGTTTCGTTCGATCCCGGGGCGATTTAAAGATTATATCTCCAACCCGAAGCCGAATATGTACCGCTCACTGCACACCAGCGTGATGAGCGGCAGCGGCATTCCGTTTGAGGTGCAGATCCGCACGCATGAAATGCATCAGATCGCCGAATTTGGTATCGCCGCGCACTGGAAATACAAATCGGGCGAGAAAGCAGACGAGAGCATCGACGAAAAGCTCAAATGGGTCTCCCGTCTGTTTGAGATCGAGGACGACACGCGCGATCCGGATGAATTTCTGAATGCGTTCAAAATCGATATTTTCCGGGACGAGACCTTTGTGTTTACACCGCGCGGGGACGTGATCGTCCTGCCGCAGGGCTCGACAACCATCGACTTCGCCTATGCGATTCATTCCGCTATCGGCAACAAAATGATCGGGGCGAAAATCAACGGCATGATCGTCCCGATCGACAGGGAACCGCAGACCGGCGACATTGTGGAGATCCTGACCTCCTCTGCTTCCAAGGGGCCGAGCCGCGACTGGCTCGGCATCGTCAAAACCGGCGACGCGCGCAGTAAAATCCGCCAGTGGTTCAAAAAAGAAAAGCGAACCGAAAACATCATGCTCGGCAAAAATGAGATCGAACGCGAATTCCGCCGGTTCGGCCGCGCCTATACCGAGGAACAACGGGACGAAATCGTGGCAAATGTCGCGCGGCGCATCGGTATGCAGGACACCGACGATCTCTACAACATGCTGGGGTACGGCGGTATGCCGCTGTCCAAAATCTCCGCCAAGCTGCGCGACGAGTTTGACCGCATTGTACGGGGACCTCAGACCGAACTGCACCCGGAAGAAATCAAGCTGACCGGAAGCCGACAGATGAAAGCCACCGGCGGCGTGATCGTGGACGGGGAAGACGGCTGCGTGACCAAATTTGCGCGCTGCTGCAATCCGCTCCCCGGCGATAATATCATCGGATTTATCACGCGGGGCTACGGCGTTTCGATCCACAAAATCGACTGTCAAAACGTCTTACGCGGCCAGGCCGACCCCGAACAGCGCGACCGCTTTATCAACGCGCACTGGATATACGGAAGCGCCGACGAAAGCGCAGGCGGCCTTTATGAATCGCGGATTACGGTCACGGCTGAAAGCAGCATTTCCCTGCTCGCCGACATTACGGCGGCGCTGGCCGATATGAAAGTCTCGCTGCTCGGCATCAACACGCAGAAAAAAGGCAGCGACATGATGCTTGTCAACCTCACCGTAGGCTGTAAAAATATCGGACATTACAATTCCATCGTCTCCCGCCTGAAAAGCGTTCGGAGCGTCGTTTCAGTCTCGCGGGGTGTCGGCAGATGACCGCGGTGGTTCAGCGCGCCGCCGCCGCTTCCGTCATGGCGGAAAACCGCACGGTCGGACGCTGCGGCTCCGGACTGCTTGTTCTGCTCGGCGTGTGCAGGAACGATACCGAAGCGGACGCCGCCGTTTTGGCAAAGAAAATCGCCGCGCTGCGTATTTTTCCAGACGATGCGGGAAAAATGAACCGCTCCGTCTCCGAAGTCGGCGGCGAAATTCTGGTCGTGTCAAATTTTACGCTTGCGGCCGACCTGTCGCACGGCACTCGTCCCTCCTTTTCAAAAGCGGCGCCGCCCGATTCGGCCGAGGCGCTGTATCTGCATTTCTGCTCGCTGCTGCGCGGCGCCGGCCTTTCGGTCGAGACCGGCATGTTCGGCGCGCACATGCACATTTCACTGGAGGCGGACGGACCGGTCACAATACTGATGGATTCAAGGATTTGGAAAAAGCATGATTCTGAAAATTGACGGAGATCTCAATCCATATTACGCGCAGACGCTCTGCCTGATTTATTTTCCCGGCGAGAAGTTCGGCGCGGCCGAAGCCGGCCGCGCCGACGCGCCGAGAGCGGATATTCTCGTGCGCGAGCGCGAAGACGGCGTCTATTCGAGCGTACAGCTTTGCTGCGGGGACAAAAAGGGCTTCGGCGAAAACTTTGTCGCCTACTCCGAACTGTTTCCGCGCGGGCGAGTCAAAAAAATCGCTTCCGGTCACGCCATGACCCTTGCCGCAAAAGAACTCTTCGGCTACATTTCGCCGTGGGGCGTGCTGACCGGCGTGCGGCCGGCTAAGGTCGCCGCGCAGTATCTTATAAACGGTCTCGGCATTATGAAAACCCGCAAACTGCTCGCGGGCGAGTATTTTCTCAACCCCAAAAAGGCGTTTTTGGCCACTTCGGTCGCGCAGACCGAGCTTCGGCTCACGCGCGGCCTGCCCGGAAATCTGTGCAGCGTGTATATCTCGGTGCCGTTCTGCCCGACGCGCTGCGCCTACTGTTCCTTTGTCTCGGCGTCGCACAAAATGCTCTCTCTGCTCGACGATTACCTTGCGCGCCTTGTCGAGGACGTTCATCGTACCTTTGTGCTGATCGAAAAGCTCGGCCTTTCGCCCGCCTCGGTGTATATCGGCGGCGGCACGCCGACAACGCTCGACGCGCGGCAGCTTGAAGCCCTGCTCTCCTCCGTCGCCGAAAGCACGGACATTTCCAAACTGATGGAATTTACGCTGGAAGCGGGGCGTCCAGACACCATTACATCCGAAAAACTTGCCGTTGCAAAGCGATACGGCGTAACCCGGATCAGCGTCAACCCGCAGTCGCTTTCCGACGAGGTGCTCCAAACGATCGGCAGGCGGCACACGGTCGAAGATTTTTACCGCGCCTATGAGCAGGCGGCGGCCTCCGGCATCCAGGAGATCAACACCGATCTGATAGTCGGTCTGCCGGGCGACGATTTCAAGACTTTTTCGCTGTCGCTTGATAAGATCATTTCACTCGCGCCCGCAAACATCACCGTCCATGCGTTCTGCTTCAAGCGCGCCGCCGATATGAGCCGTCCTGCGGGCGCGCTCTACAGTCCCGACGCGCAGACCGCCGCAAAATGCATTCAATATTCTCAGCTGACGCTTGCAAACGCCGCGTACAAGCCATACTATATGTACCGCCAGAAAAACGCAGTCGGGAACCTCGAAAACGTAGGCTTTTCCACCGCGGGGCACGAATGTATGTATAACATCTTCATGATGGAGGAAATGCATTCGATTTTCGGCGTCGGCGCCGGCGCCGTCACAAAGTTAGTCCAAAGCGGTCTATCCGGCACGGAAAACCGCATCCGGCGCATATTTGCACCGAAATATCCATACGAATATTTAAGAGATATTGAAAAAATCCGCTGCGGCGTCCCGGCACGCGGTGTCCCCTCCTATGAAGAGCGGGTATTTGAATTTTTCCGAGGGGAGTGATCGAATGCGGGAAGCAAAGCTCCGTTTTGACTCCGATGAGGAGATCAAACGTTATATCGCCGACTGCGAAGCGCGGTTTGCCTGCCAGCTTGAAGCGGCCGGCCGGTACGCCGTTACGCACGGGCGGGATATTTTAACCCTGTGCGGCCCAACCTGCTCGGGCAAAACGACCGCCGCCGCGTTGCTGGGCAAAACCTTTGCCGATATGGGGCGGCGGCTGCACGTCGTTTCGATTGACAACTTTTATTACAGCCGCGAATACCTGCGGCTGCGAAGTCTGCGTCAGGGCAAGGGCGTCGATTACGACTCGCCCGATACCATTGACATCGACTGCTTTGCAAACGCCGTGCGCGCAATCGCCGCGCGCGGACGCGTAGAGCTTCCGGTATACGATTTCAAAGAAGGGCGGCGAACCTCCGCTCTGCAGATCGAATGCACAAAAGAGGACGTATTTTTGTTTGAGGGCATTCAGGCGGTATACCCCGCGCTCACAAAATACCTCGCGCCATACGGCTACTGCTCGCTGTTCATCTCGGTAGAGCAGTCCCTGCTTGCCGGAACGACGATCTTCGATCCGCGTGAAATTCGCTTTTTGCGCCGACTTGTACGGGATTTTCAATTCCGCGGCGCGGGCGCTCAGTTCACATTTTCGCTCTGGCCGAGCGTCTGCAAAAATGAGGACGAACACATCTATCCAAATCTTTCCGGATGCCATTTCCGCATTGATTCGCTGATGCCCTATGAAATTCAGGTCATCAAGCCCTATGTGCTCTCGGTACTCTCCGACCACAGCGTAATGGGCGAATACAAAAATCAGGCGGATCGGATTCTCCATAAGCTTTCAGCCGTGGAATCCATTGACGAACGCTTTGTGCCGCAAAATTCGGTTTTCCGCGAGTTTATCGGCTGACAACGGAGGTTTTTCATTGAATACGACACCAAAACCCGAAAAAAAGAGCACGAAAATGTTTGTCAGCGGCGTACTCATACTGACCATCTCAAACATTCTGGTCAAGGCCATCGGTCTGCTCTTCAAAATTCCGCTCCATGACTACCTCGGAGACGAGGGCATGGGCTATTTCAACGCCGCCTATACGATCTATACCTGGTTCTACATGATTTCCACCGCCGGTCTGCCCGTAGCCATTTCGGTCATGATCTCCAAAAGCCGGGCGCGCGGAAACTTCAATCAGGTGAAAAAGATTCTGAAGATTTCTCTGATCCTGTTCTTCATCATCGGCGCCGCCGGTATGCTGATTCTGATTTTCGGCTCGCGCTTTTTCGCGGGTCTTATCCGCATGGATCAGTCCTACCTCTGCATCATCGCCATTGCGCCGACTTTATTTTTTGTCTGCATCACAAGCGCGTTCCGCGGATATTTCCAGGGGCACCAGATCATGTGGCCGACGGCGCTTTCCCAACTGATTGAATCGGCGGGCAAGCTGCTCATCGGCATTCTGCTTGCGGCCTGGTCGATAAAACAGGGGCATCCGCTGCATGTCACGGCCGCCTACACGATCTTCGGACTCACCGTCGGCGTTTTGGTCGGCATGGTGTTTATCTGGATTACCAGGCTGTTCTATAAAACCGACGCGGTCAACGCCGAATATATGCTTCCGAACAGCTATACCATGCCCGCCGGACGAACCAAATCCCTGCTCCGCGAACTGGTGGTCATCGCCATACCGGTGACGCTTTCCTCCTCGGTCATGTCGCTCGCCAACCTGATCGACCTCATGGTCGTCTCCCGGCGGCTGCAGGACATCGGCCTGACGGCGGAAGCGGCCGCAACGCTTTACGGCAATTACACGACGCTCGCGGTTCCGATGTTCAACCTGCCGCCCGTCCTGATCTATCCGATCGCCTATTCGCTGGTACCCATGCTCAGCGCAATCCGCGAACAGAGAGACTTCGGGCGTCTCCAGTCGGTAACAAGCGCCTCGCTGAAAATCGCCGCGATTCTGTCCATTCCATGCGCTGTGGGTATGGCGGCGCTCTCCGAACCGATTCTGACGCTGATCTACGGCGCAAAGGACGGCAGCGCGCACATGGCCGCGCCTCTGCTCTCCATTCTCGCCGTTTCCTCTTTCCTCGTCAGTATGTTAGCGATGACCAATTCAATTTTGCAGTCTGCGAAAAAGCAAACCTATCCGCTGATCTCCATGCTGGTCGGCGCCAGCGTGAAAGTAATCGCAAGCTACATCCTGATCGGCAATGAGAAAATCGGCATCTACGGCGCGCCGATTTCAACCGACGTCTGCTACATCATCGTCATGCTGATGAATTTCTATTTCTGCGCACGACACGCCGATTTCCGCCCGAGCATCGGAAAGATTTTTTTCAAGCCGCTGATTGCCGCCGCATGCTGCGGAACCGGCGCGCTGCTCTCCTACGGGCTTTTCATCCGAATGATCGGTTCGCAGAGGCTTTCCACGGTACTGGCCATAGGCGTGGCCGCCCTGATCTATTTTGCCCTCATTCTCCTGACCGGCGCGCTTACCCGTGAAGAATTTGCCTTTATCCCGAAAGGACAAAAAATTTACGCCCTGCTGCACCGCGCAAGGCTTGTCAAATAGAGGAAACAGATATGAATGACAAAATCAAAGAACTGCTGAAAAAAGACCGCTATGATTTCGCCGATCTCTGCGCCGTTATGGAAGTGCTGCGCGGCGAGGGAGGCTGTCCGTGGGACAGAGAACAGACGCACGAGAGCATCCGGCAAAATTTTATCGAAGAGACATACGAAGTCATTGAAGCGATCGACAACCAGGACAAAAAGCTCTTGTGCGAGGAACTCGGAGACGTCCTTTTGCAGGTCGTGTTCCATGCGCAAATGGAAAAAGAAGCCGGCCGCTTCGACATCGGCGACGTTTCAGACGGAATCGTAAAAAAACTGATCTACAGGCACCCGCATATTTTCGGAACCATACAGGCGGATACGGCGGAAAAGGTGCTGGACAATTGGGAAGCGCTCAAAGCCAGGGAGAAGAACCGGGATACCGTAACCGCATCTTTGCGCGCCGTGCCAAAGCAATTGCCCGCGCTCATGCGCGCACAGAAGGTCGGCAAAAAAGCGGCAAAAGCCGGTTTTGATTTTCCAAACGCCGAATCCGCCGCAGAAAAAGTCACGGAAGAACTGTATGAGGTGCGCGCAGCCGAAGGGGACGAAGCGCGCGCAGAGGAAGTCGGCGATCTTTTATTTGCAGCCGTCAACACCGCGCGAAAATACGGCGTTGACGCCGAGCGCGCCCTCGGACAGGCGACTGATAAATTTATTTCACGCTTTGCCGCCGTCGAAGAAATGGCGCTCAAATCGGGAAAATCCCTGTCTGAAATTCCAATGGAGGAATTGGATGCGCTTTGGGATGTAGTCAAATTGCACAAAAATAGTGAAAATAGCTAAAAACCCGCATAGAACCTGGACTTTTTTGAAAAAATGCTTGAAATTCGGAATGAAGCATGGTAAAATATGCATTAGCAATCGTATGAAAAACAAGCAATTATTTTTTATATTGTTGAAAGGACAAAACAGGACATGAACAAGACGGAATTGATCGAAGCGGTAGTGAAAGAAGCCGGTCTGAAAAAGAAAGACGCTGAAGCAGCCGTTTCTGCGGTAATCGGCGCAATCGAAGATACGCTGAAAAAGGGCGAAAAGGTTCAGCTTGTAGGCTTCGGTACATTTGAAACCAAAATGCGCAAGGCCAGAGAAGGCAGAAATCCGAAGACGGGCGAAGCCATCAAAATCGAGGCTTCTAAGTACCCTGCATTCTCCGCCGGCAAAGCGTTCAAAGACGCTGTCAACGCGAAGTAATACGCTTTTTGCAAATTCGCCGACCCGCATTTTGCGGGTCGGTTTTTTAAACCTGAAAACTGCCGCGAAAGCGCAGCCGCCTGTTCCAAATAACGGAGAACATGATGCAAACAGAAGAAATTCTAAGCGAAGTCGTCCATCTGCACCGGGAAATCCTGGGAGAAAATCTAACTGGAATTTATATACACGGCTCCCTTGCGTTCGGCTGCTATCACCCGGATCGAAGCGACGTCGATTTTCTCACGGTAACCGGGCGCGCCCCCACGCTCGCTGAAAAAAGAACCTTACTTGAGCGTCTTGTTCTACTTGAGGCCAACGCGCCGCGCAAAGGATTTGAAATGAGCGTCGTACTCGCCGAGCATTGTCGGCATTTTATCTACCCGACGCCCTATGAACTGCATTATTCCAAAATGCACAGAAACGCATTTCTATCCGCCCCCGATGAATACTGCAAGGCTATGCGCGGAACCGACCCCGATCTGGCCGCGCATTTTACCGTCGTGCGGAAAACGGGCGTCACGCTTTACGGAAAAGACGCCGGTTCCCTGTTTGCGCCGGTTCCGCGCGCAGACTATTTGGACAGTATTCGGCGGGATGCGGCGGACGCTGAAAAGGGAATCGAAAGCGATCCCGTATACTTTGTGCTCAATCTCTGCCGCGTCCTTGCCTATCTTCGGGAGGGACTTGTGCTTTCCAAGGCGGACGGCGGGCATTGGGGCACAAAAGCACTCCCCAAACCTTTTCATTCTATCATCAAAGAAGCCCTCCGATGCTATGCGCACGGCGGAGCTTTTTCCGCAGACCGCAAAAAAACGCGGGAATTTGCCCGGTATATGCTGACAAAAATCTTCGCAGAATAAAAACGCAGTGCATTTTCCGCCTCTCTTGCGGGAGGGAGGGCGGCATTCTCCGCCCAACGTCCGTTCCCCCTGTCCCGGCTGTCTTCCCAGCAAATAAAAATCAATTCAGGAGAACTTTATGCGTATAGACAAATATCTGAAAAATTCCAGAATCATCAAACGCCGCACGGTGGCAAACGACGCCTGCGACGGCGGTCATATCAGCGTAAACGGAAAGGTCGTCAAAGCCTCCTACAACGTGCAGACCGGCGACGTGATCGAAGTCGCGTTCGGCGAGCGGACGCTGCGCGTGCGCGTCACAGACGTGCGCGAGGGCGTGCGCAAAGCTGACGCCGCCGAAATGTACGAGGTTCTTTGACCGCCTGCCGGTAAAGCAAAATACGACTGAGCGGCGCGTATTCGCGTCCCCTGCTGGAAAGCCCCGCCGTTCCAATGAGTCAAGTTCTATTCTTCCCGCTTTTTGCATACCTTTTGAACAGCGCAACCGGCAAAGGAGGTATGCATCAGCTATGGAAACAGGCGGAATTATCACGATCAAAAACCGCGAATTCCTTACGATGACCGGCGTGAGCGAGGTTTTGACCTTCGACGAGGATTTTGTATCGGTCGAAACCGGACTTGGGAAAGTGGAAATCGAGGGCGGCGGAATGAAAATCATCAGCATGTCCTCCGAAAGCGGCGATTTTATCCTTACGGGCAGAATCGACGGGGTATATTACGCGGCAAAACCCGGCGGCAAAAAGGGACTTTTCTCCCGCTCGGCAAAATAAATGGAAGTTTCGATGAAAATGCAGGCGACAGCCCTGCTGCTGTCGCTATTTCTCGGCGTTCTGTTCGGCGTTCTGTACGACGTTATCCGTTTTGTCCGGGTGGTTTTTTCAGTCCGCGTCTCCAATCCGTTTGCGCCCTGGCGCGCAGAAAGCGTCAGGGGCAGGCATAGGCGCGCAGAAAAAAGCACGGGAAAAAATGCGGCAAAAAGCGCCGCGGCGCGCACAGCCGAAACCAAAATACCGCCCGGCACAGAGCACTGCAAAAAGAAACGCTGCCGCGGCGCGCTTTTTCAATTTTTGTTTGTCGTGCTCACCGATTTTTTGTTTTTTGCCGTCTGCGCCGCCCTGATGTGCATCTTTTTCTTCCTCACCGGAGACGGCCGCGTGCGCGGATTCCCGCTGCTCGGCGCGTTTCTCGGTTTTCTGATTTACTACAACACGGTGGGCAGACTGTTTATCGGCATCTGCGAATGGCTGTCCAATCTTGTAAAGCGGATCGTTCGCACGTTTTTTCGCTGGATTTGGCGCGCGCTGCGGTTTTTGTTTACGCCCTTTCGCCGTTTTTTTTCATGGCTCGGACAATTTTTCCGAAAAATTACACGACCTATTGTCAGCCGCGCGAAAATGCGGTATAATGAATATAAATCGGAACGCCTGCGGCGGGCCCGCCGCGCGCGTATGAAGCATTGCGGCAATGTATGCCGCAATCAGATCGACGAGAGGGACAGATAATTGAAAATCGGAAAAATGCGCACGACGCCGGTCTCCGTCCGGATCATCCTCACGGTGGTTGTCATTTTCAGCCTTGTTCTGATCGGCTCATTCAGTATGCGCTACAATGAAATGCAAAAGCAAACCGAAGCGCTCTCAAAGCAGGTGCTGGCCGCAGAGCAGGAAAACGAACGGCTGAAAAAAGAACTGGCCGCGCCCTTTGACGAGGCGTATGTACGCCGGGTGGCGCGCCGCGCGCTCGGATACTGTATGCCGGGCGAAGTCATCTATTTCAGCGATTTGGATGAATAAAGATGGAAACAATTCTTTCAAACGGACAAAAAATCCGCATTATTGAACCCAAAATGATTGAAGACGCAGTCGCAAAGCTTTTCGTGCGGGCAAATTACACATTGACAAAAGACGTGACCGACTGCATTCAAAAAGCCGCGGACGCCGAACGTTCCCCGCTTGCCAAGCGCGTGCTCTGCCGTCTCCTTGACAATGTGGACGCGGCAAAACAAATCGACGTACCCGTCTGTCAGGACACCGGACTTGCCGTAGTCTTTCTGTACATCGGCGACGAGGTGCATGTCGCAGGCAATATTCTCGACGCGGTCAACGCCGGCGTGCGGCGCGCATACGTGGACGGGTCTCTTCGGCTGTCGGTCGTGCGCGACCCCCTGTATGACCGCGCCAATACAAACGACAATACCCCTGCCGTCGTACATATCCGCCCGGTACCGGGCGACCGGCTGCGAATTGTGGCTTTGCCCAAAGGCTTTGGCAGCGAAAACATGAGCGCGCTGAAAATGCTGACGCCGGCCGCCACTGAAGACGACGTTGTTCGTTTTGTTGTGGACACGGTCATCAAGGCCGGTTCCAATCCCTGCCCGCCGATCACGGTCGGCGTGGGTATCGGCGGCGATTTTGAGCGGTGCGCCGCCATGGCCAAGGAATGCTTTTGCCGCCCGCTCGACGAGGAAAACAGCGACGCGCGCTACCGTGCGCTGGAAGCGCGTCTGCTGCACGAAATCAACCAAACCGGTATCGGCCCGCAGGGCTTTTCGGGCGACGCCACGGCGCTTTCCGTAAAAGTCGCCGCCTGCCCGACGCACATTGCCGGCCTGCCTGTGGCGGTGAACATCAACTGCCACGTAACAAGACATGCAGAAACGACAATATAAATCGAAACGAAAAAAAAGGGGATCCGTCTCTTTGGTCATCCTTTGCGCCACTGTAATTTTTGCCGTGGCGCTTTTGTGCTTGTTTGCGGCACGCATGACCCGCAAAACGCCAGATCCCGATAACACCACCGTATCCGCCGAGGAAAGCATGACTGTTTCGGTATCCAGGCAAACCGACCCGCAAAACGCCTCCTCCGAAAGTGAACATACACTGCCCTCCGGCTTTTCTGAGCAAAGCGGCGAGCTTTCAGGTTCCCTGGAAGAACAAACTTCCGAATCAGTCTCGCTTCCCCTGCTGGTAGAGGAGATTCCCCCGGTGCGGCGAATCGAGAACTTTCTGCTTTGGCCAAAGGACAGCGATGAATATAAGCTCGCCCGCCTGCTGATTGAAGACGTTCCCCCGGTCCGCATCCTGATCGAGCCGGAAAAGATCCTGTATGTTACCGAACAAGCGCCGGAGACGCAGACCGCCGCATCAGAAACGCAGACCGCCGCGCCGGAGACGCAAGCTTCCACACCGGAAATACAAACTGCCGCGCCCGAAAGCGCCGAAACACCTGAAACAACGATAGCGGAAACGGCGGCGGACAATACAAATCCCCAAAATGCCGAGCGGGCGGACACGGCAAAAGCCGAACGCGCCGAAGCGTTCAAAGAGCATGAAAACGCCGGGACAGCCGATACTTCCGAAGTTTTCACACAGGACGCACTCGACGAAATCGCAGCGGAAGATACACCGGTTACTGAAAGCGAAACCGCCGCTGAAGCAACAACCGCTGAAGCTTCAGCCAAAGATACGGCGGCAGATGAAATTCCAGCCGAAACTTTGTCCGAAACTCAAACTTCCGAAACCACCTCTGCCGTCGCCGCTCCCGCGACGGTTGAAATTAAAATCCCGGCGCGCTATATGGACGCCGAAGGGTCTGTTTCGCTGTATTACAAGGATCTCAGCGACGGGGACACACTGGTTTTCAATCCGGATAAAATTCAATACGCAGCGTCCATGATTAAAATCGTCTACATCTACGCGCTGCTGTCCGCAGCCGACAAGGACGAAGCCGATCTTGACCAAACCGTAGTATACAACGCCGAAAAAATGTATCAAACCGGTTCGGGCAATTTTGCCTCGGTCGCGGACGGGACGAAATTTTCCGTCTGGGAACTGATCGAACACACAGTTGTTTACAGCGACAATACCGCCTACGGCATGTTGCTGAATCTATACGGTTATCGGCTTTTTACCGACGCCATGGAGGAAGCCGGACTTCCCTCGGTATATCGGGACTGGTGGCGCACGCCGGTCGGACAGTACGGTGCGTTTTTTGAAACGCTGTACGGCTACCTTACGTCCGGCAGCGAAAACGGCGAGCGGCTCTGCGGCCTGATGTGCCGCTCCACGCAGACCGTCATGCTGAAAAATGCGCTGAAACCCGAAAAGGTTGCGCACAAATACGGATGGGACGTCGGTTCCTACTGCGACGGCGCGGTGGTGCTGAACGAGGCGCACCCCTACATCGTCGTTTTCATGTCCAACCTGGACGAGGGACATATCAAGCGCGCAAACACCGAGTTTATCTACGAGGCGGGCGGCCTTATCAAGCGCATACACGATAAAAAATACGAGGAAGCCGAAAAAGAGGAAGAAACGGATGCTGAAACTTTACCGTTATGATATTTCCGAGATGGATCGCGAGACCTTTGCCTGTCTTGCGCTGACCCTACCGCAGCCGCTCCTCGAAAAGCTTGACCGAATGGCGCATTTCGGAGACAAAAAGCGCTCGCTTGCCGGGTATCTGCTCACGCTCGGCGCGGCCAGGGAGCTTTGCGGCGCAAGCGACCCGGTGATTCTGCGCACACCGGCGGGCAAGCCCTATTTCGCCGAGCTTCCCCTGTGCTACAGCGTCAGTCACAGCGCGGATTTTGTGATTCTCGCCGCCTCCGACCGGCCGATCGGCGCGGACGTCGAACAGATTCGCCCGCTGAATCTCGGCGTGGCAAAGCGGTTCTTTGCACCGCGCGAACAAAGCTATGTATTCGGCGGCGCGCCGAAGCCTGCGGATTTTGACATGCCGAAATCCGAGCAGAGCGCCGAACTGCTTGGCCGGTTTTATGAAATCTGGACAAAGAAAGAAGCTTTTTTCAAACAGCGCGGTACGGGCATTGTGCGCCCCGCCGAGCTTGACGTCTGCGGTCTGCCGTTTTACACGGAATCCGACGGCGAGTACGCCCTCGCCGTATATGAGGAATAAAAACCGGCGCCGGGAAAATTGCAACAACAAACTGCACGCAGATTTTAAAATCTGCGTGCAGTTTGTTGTAGACGGCTATAAATTTTCCCCATTGGCAATGCGGAACATCCAATCGGTAAATTTTTATTCATAGCCGACAGGGGAAAACTCCACTTTTATCTGCTTTCCCAATCTATTTCATCCGCGTCTACAAAACCGCTGTTTTCTGCATCCTCTATTCTTTTGGCTTCATCGGGCGTCACTTTTGTAAAATCGGGATCCCAGGCAAGAACCAATTTTTTGATAAACTCGTAAGCAAACGCCTGGTCTGCTTCAGGCAGAGCATCCATTAGGCGCGCAGCTTCAATTACAATACTTGACATACAGATACCTCCTTATTTGTATATATCCCCACGGTTGCCGATGTCTCTTTACATAATACTCGTTTTTGACGAAATCTTTTTCATCTTCTATTCCCATTTGTTTCCATCAGCAAACCAATGTCTGCTGTATTCCGCATTTTCAACCGTCGCTTGAAACGGTTCCTCTAAAAAGTTTTTAATTGTGTCCAATACAGACTTAAAATCGTCTGTTTCTGTATTGATTTTCTTTATAAACGCTTTCCACTTCTTCTGCATTCCGTCATCGGTGTAGTAGGTTATGATTTGATGAAACTGCTTTGCAGTAAAGGTGTGACTGCGGTTTAAAAATGTCTTTTTTAGTGCTTCTGTAAGCGTTGCGCCGTCAAAATCAAACTTATTAGCAAGGTAATATATATCATAGTAATCTTTCATTCGACTGGAGAATTCCATCAAGCTCAAAATAGCGTCCAGTTTCTCGGCTATAGTGGTTTCAATAGAATAAGTATTTATAATCGGCGCGTCGAAATCATCAAGCTGTGTTGGAATTTTACGTTTTTCCTGTTTTGGCACGATCACATCACCCACACCAAAATCAATGCTGAACGGTGTTTTTGTATTCTTGATGCGCGCTGTAATCGAAACGCCGATACCAGCGTATTTTTTTGTAACAGAAATAGGCGAAACATCCTTGATTTCAAAAGTGATAAAATCATTGCCGGTAGACGTTGCAACGATTTCTTTAAGTACAGCCCTTAACTGCTCAGGCGTATTTGGAATTTTTCTGAGAAGAAAATCCACATCAATTGTGACTCTGCTGTCAAATCCGGTAAGCGAATAGATAAATAAACCGCCCTTTAATACAAGATTTTCAGCGTATTTGGATTTTCCTAAACGGCGCAGAAATTCCTCTTGGCAAAAGAGCTGCAGGCAAAGCTGGTAGCTTCTTCCGCTTTCCTCTGCCTTATTCTTTAACCGTGCAAGCACGGATGCAGCCAGATCAGCCATTCAAAAGCACCTCCATTACATCCATAACTCGTGTGTAAAGCCGCATTTCTTTTGCATATCTGGATAGATTGGCAAGATTTTTATTGCTGTCGGCAGCATAGGCATTGACCGCTTTATTAAACAGTTCATGGTCAAGCTTTCTGCGATATTTGAAGCAATCGCAAAGCGTTCGTTCGCGATCGTAAACCGATAGCGGAACGCCGTTAAAATCAGCAGTTGTCTTTCCAATGTTCAAAAAATCTTTTTGAATAAAGTAGGCTTTTAGAGGCAATTTTTGTACCTGCTTTACCGTTCTTGAAGCTATGCGTGGGACGGCAACCGACCATTCGCGCGGGGAAAAATCGCTGTATCCATAGTGGAACAAAGCCGATTCTACACAGATAATTCCTTGCGGAAGCATTTTTTTTATTATCTGTTCGTCTGATACTGTAACATCCTGAGGAAGCTGATAAAAACCGCGCCGAATTCTTTCTATAATACCTTCCTTGCAGAGCGCTGCCACTTCATAATTTTTTATACCCGCCGAAACGAAATCGGATGTTTTTGCTATGCCGTTCTTATCTATAATTACTTTTTGGGCAAGTTCTCTTTTATTCAAGCAAGCACCAACTTTCTGCACGCAAATTTGAATTGTTGTATGCTTTTATTATATCCTAAAGCAGAAAAAATTGCAACAACAAACTGCACGCAGATTTTAAAATCTGCGTGCAGTTTGTTGTAAATGAATATTTTTCAATCAAAAACGGTGCAACCACTATGGGGTTACACCGTTTTTATATATTGCAGACAGGATAAAATTTAGTGTGAAAGCTGCCTTGACATTCCTTTAGAGATTAATCTTCTGTATCCTCCATATGGTCTATCGCATACCGGCAGCATTGTAAAACCAATAAATTTAAAGAAACATTTTTTTTAAAAGCAATATCAGACAATTCATCCGCCAATGCCTCGGTAAAACGAATTGTTTTCGGCACGTTTGCATTTTGAAATTCATTATTTACCTTAAACATAATATTCCCCTAAATGATGACTGATTTTACAATGTTGTCAATAGTTAAATTAAAACCGAAATTGGTTATATTTTTCGGAAATCTTATAGTATATACTTATATTTAACAATGTTTGCTTCATCTTTATTATAGTTGATTCATGGTGAAAAAAATATAACTATAATCAGTAGCATATTTAATTTCGGTTTCGGTTATACATATGCATATTGTAGCAAACATTTTGTTAATATTTACTTCATATAGATGTATTTTTGAAATTTAATAAATTTTTTTGAAGTATAAAAATCATATCAAAAGAAAAGAAACAGGTCATGTTGAAAGATACGCCGTACAGCGCGCTGAAAAAAGACGCGCGCGCATATGAAATTATGCTGCTGCGCGAGCAAAAAGAATATTCCTTTACCGATATTGGGAAAAAATTACATATGTCTACGCAATATGCAAGGCTAAAATATCATGAATTAAAATATAAACAGCTTCGGCTGTATATCAAGCATATTGCGTTTACGTTAGGGTATGAGAGCATTGCGCAGTTCAGAATGATTTTGAACCAGGTATACGATTGCTATCAAGACAGCGTGTATGTGAGCGCGTATTTTGAAAAAGAATACGGGGATATTTTGACCGAGTACCGTGCGGGAGAGCCGGGCGCGCCTGAAAGCGTGATGCAAACCCTGCCGCCGTTTCACTTCCAGTTCAGCCAGGACATAACTCTGTGCGTGGTCGAACTGCGTGAAACGTATAAAAAGCAGTATGCCGACATCGCAAGAGAATTGAATATCACGCGCGCAAAGGCAAAAAGCATATACGACGCATATTACTGCACACTGCTGACCGAATTGGTCGGTTCTTTGCAGAGTCGGGCGAAGACACCGGAGGAAAGAAAAGAGATTTGTTCCTATGTGTATGGCGGAAACACGTCGTGTAAAGTGCGGTATGAAATGCTGAAAAAGAAATATCCTCTTTGACTGCCCGCGCCGCAGGGGGGCAAAACAGCGCGCTTCTCGGAATCCGGGCATTCGCATCCAAAGTTTTCGCGAGCAATCCCTTTGTGAACTACGAAAAGTATGGCAGTACAGTTCTTTCATGCTTGCCGAGCTTTTTAATGAAGAACGTGCGGGAAGATTATCTTTACCGGAGGTGTGATATGAGTAAAACGTTAGAGTTCAAAGCGTTTTGTTTTGAAGCGTATCGGGCAGATAAAAAACTTACGGGTAGAGAGACGATGCGTCTTTTCAAAAAGTATGGGGTTTTAGATTATCTCGACGCTTGTTTTGATGTTCTGCATACTACGGGCAGAGCTTATATCGTAGAGGATATAGATGTGTTTATCAATGCGCGTAAAAACGCATAAAACAGTCTGAAATCAAACTATTTCCAAAAAAGCCGAAACTGCTGAAAAAGAAATATCCACAAACGGGCACAGTAAAAAAAAACAGTGCGAAAGCCCAAGCTTTCGCACTGTTTTTTTACATCAATACTTAAAATTTAGATTTAATATTTTGATTTTTAGAATCGCAAAATATTGAAAACCATATCCATGCTTGCTGTGAAATTTTTATGAAGAAAAACAGCGTGAAAAGCAATTTTGCTTTTCACGCTGTTTGGGTCTCTTATATAAAACTAAGGCGTTTTTTCAGCTTTCTTCTTCGGCGCGGCGCGACTCAATGGCCGCGCGCAGCATCATATCCTTCACCTTCATCAGCCGGGTTGTATTGCCCCGCTCATTTTCGTCCAGCTTCATGGATATGGTTTTCATAGCGCTTTCATAACGCGGAATCATAATATATTCCAGCGCGTTCACACGCCGGCGGGTGCGCTCGATCTCCTGCGCCAGAAGCTGCGCCGTCTTTTCAAGCGTGGCAAGCCGCGCCATGTCCTGCGCCATATCCGAAAGCAGCGATACAGCGCGGTCAAGCTCTCCCGACGTATAGGCATAGCCGTAGGGCGCGCCCAGCGCGCCGCCGCGCACGGCGAGCGTAAATTCGGGCACGGTGACGCTCATCATATTTTTGTATTCCACCGAAAGGGAGGTCTGCCGCTTGGGCAGAATCAGCGCCTCGCGCATAGCGCGCGGACTCTGCTCCGCCGCGGCGACCGCAAACGAACGGTGCGCCTCTGCAAGTCTTTCTTCAACCGAGGCGCGCAGCGCTTTGTTCTCGCGCACAATGTCAAGAAAGCGCCGCATCAGTTCGTCGCACTTGTCTTTGAGCAGCTTATGCCCGCGCCGCGCGGTCGAAAGCTTTGCACCGATGTTTTTCAGTTCCATCCGGGTGGGATTGACTCTGATTTCGGCCATATTTACGCCTCTTCTTTCAGCGGCCAGAACGCCTCTACAATCTCAGGCTTGATGCGTTTCATCTCGCTCTTCGGCAGAATGGAAAGCAGTTTCCAGCCGAGATCCAGCGTTTCCTCAATACTGCGGTTCTCCGAAAAGCCCTGATTGATATACTGCTTTTCAAATTCGTCCGCAAATTTAGCGTACAGCCGGTCGAGCGGCGTGAGCGCCGCCTCGCCGAGCACCACCATCAGTTCTTTGGCCTCGCGCCCGCGCGCGTAGCTCGAAAACAGCTGGTTCATCGTACCGGCATGGTCGCGCCGGGTCTTTCCCTCGCCGATGCCCTTGTCTTTGAGACGGGAAAGCGACGGAAGCACGTCCACCGGCGGCAGATAGCCGCGGCGGTACATCTCGCGCGACAAAATGATCTGTCCCTCGGTGATATAACCGGTCAGGTCGGGAATCGGATGCGTTTTGTCGTCTTCGGGCATAGTCAAAATCGGGATCATCGTGATCGATCCGTCCGAGCCGATTTTCCGTCCCGCGCGCTCGTACATGGTCGCAAGGTCGGTATACAGATAGCCGGGATAGCCGCGCCGTCCCGGAACCTCCTTGCGCGCCGCGCTGACTTCGCGCAGCGCCTCCGCGTAGTTTGTGATGTCGGTCATGATAACCAGCACGTGCATACCGCACTCAAAAGCGAGATACTCGGCCGCGGTGAGCGCCATGCGGGGCGTGGAAATGCGCTCGATGGCCGCGTCGGACGCAAGGTTGACAAAGAGCACGGTGCGGTCGATTGCGCCGGTCTTTTTGAAATCGCTGATAAAGAAGTCGGCTTCCTCAAACGTGATGCCGATGGCGGCGAACACAACCGCGAATTTCGTATCCGATCCGCGCACACGCGCCTGCCGCGCGATCTGCGCCGCAAGGTTGGCGTGCGGCAGGCCGGAACCTGAAAAGATCGGCAGCTTCTGTCCGCGGACCAGCGTATTCAGGCCGTCAATTGTGGAAATTCCGGTTTGAATAAACTCAGACGGATAGTTGCGCGCGGCGGGATTGATCGGCGTACCGTTGATGTCGAGCGATTTCGCGGCCAGAATCGGCGCGCCGCCGTCAATCGGTTCGCCCATGCCGTTGAACACCCGGCCGAGCATGTCCTCGCTGACCGCAAGCTCCACGCCATGGCCGGAAAAGCGCACCTTGCTTTCGGCAAGGTTCAGTCCCGCGCTGCTCTCAAACAACTGTACAAGCACGTCGCTTCCATTAATTTCCAGAACGCGGCAGCGGCGCAGCGAACCGTCGGGAAGCTCAATTTCACCCAGTTCGTCATATTTTACGCCGTCCACCCGTTTGACCAGCATCAAAGGACCAGCGACCTCTTCGATCGTCTTATATTCGCGAATCATCCGTGCGCCTCCTCGCAAAGCGCCTCCAGCGAGCGTTCAACCTCGCGCCCGATCTCGGCGTAAATGGTTTTGTACTTTTGATCGTCCGCCGATTTTGCGCGGCCAATCTGCTCCCGCACCGGCAAATCTGCGATTTTCTGGACGTCTGCGCCGCGCGCAAGCGCCTCAGCAGCCTTATCGTAGAAAGACAAAATCAGCGTGAGCAGCGAATGCTGTTTTTCGAGCGAGGTATACATATCCCCCTCCTCAAACGCATTCTGCTGCAAAAAGTCCTCGCGCACACTGCGCGCGACCTCAAGCGTCAGGCGGTCGGACGGCGAGAGCGCGTCCATACCCACCAGCTTGACGATCTCATCAAGCGAGCTTTCGCTCTGCAAAATATCCATAATGCGGGAAACAAGCGCCGACCAGTCGGGCGCGACGTTCGCCGTATACCAGTCCTCAAGGCGGTCCTTATAGAGCGAATAGGAGTTCAGCCAGTTGATCGCCGGGAAATGACGGCGGTAAGCGAGATTGGCTTCCAGCCCCCAGAACACCTTGACGATGCGCAGCGTCGCCTGCGTAACCGGCTCGGAAATATCGCCGCCCTGCGGGGAAACCGCGCCGATGGCCGACAGCGCGCCGATACGGTCGCGCCGACTGCCGAGACAGACAACCTGCCCCGCGCGCTCGTAAAATTGTGCAAGCCGCGAGGTCAGATAAGCGGGATACCCCTCCTCGCCCGGCATTTCCTCAAGTCGGCCGGACATTTCGCGCAGCGCCTCCGCCCAGCGGGAGGTTGAGTCGGCAATGACCGCGACGCTGTAGCCCATGTCCCGGAAATACTCAGCAATCGTGATGCCGGTATAAATCGACGCCTCGCGCGCCGCAACCGGCATATCCGAAGTATTGGCGATCAGCACGGTGCGCTGCATCAGCGATTCGCCCGTGCGGGGGTCGCGCAGTTCGGGAAACTCGCGCAGAACGTCGGTCATCTCGTTTCCGCGCTCTCCGCATCCAATATAGACGACAATGTCCACATCGCTGAATTTAGCCAATTGATGCTGCACGACCGTCTTGCCCGATCCGAACGGACCGGGAACGCAGGCCGTGCCGCCCTTGGCAATCGGAAAGAGCGCGTCGATCACGCGCTGCCCCGTAATCATCGGCTCGGTCGGCGCAAGCTTTTCATGATACGGCCGCGCAACGCGAACCGGCCATTTCTGCATCAGAGACAGGGGAACGGTTTCGCCCTTGTCGTTTTGCAGCCGTCCGATGGTATCGGTCACGCGGTAGCTGCCGCTGAGCAGTTCGAGCAGTTTTCCGTTCTGTCCGGGCGGCACCATGATCCAGTGTTTGACCGCCTTCGTTTCCTCGACGTAGCCGAGAAAATCGCCGCCGCTGACGATATCGCCCATTTTTGCCGTGGCGACAAACGACCAGCGCGACTCGCGGTCGATGGCCGGCTCGTCGATGCCCTTGATGATATTGGAGCCGTATTTTTTATGCATGGCCTCCAGCGGACGCTGAATGCCGTCGTATATATTCGTAATAATGCCGGGGCCAAGCTCAACCGACAGAGGCGCTCCGGTCGAAACAACGCGGTCGCCGCGGCCTATTCCCGCCGTTTCCTCATACACCTGCACTGAAGCGCGGTCACCGTGCATCTCAATGATCTCGCCGATCAGCTGTTTTTCGCCCACGCGCACAACGTCAAACATATTGGCGCTGCGCATACCCTCGGCAATAACCAGCGGTCCGGAAACCTTGACTATTTTTCCCTCAACCATTTGCCTTGCGTTCCTTTCTAATTTTCTCTGAACAAAAAGTCCGCGCCAACCGCACGCTGCGCCGCACTGCGGAGCGCCTCCATGCCAAGCCCACGCGAGCCGCCCGCGCCGGGCAAAACCACCACCGCGGGCGTTGGCATATCCTTGTATTTCGCAATGTCCTCGGCAAGCGCCTCCGCGTACTCTTCCGTAATATAGATCGCCGCGCATTCGGCGGCCAGTTCCTGCAGCGCGCGGCGCGCCGCGTCCGCGTCCGCCGCCGGACGGACGGCAAATCCAATGGCAAGGAAGCCGAGCACACTGTCCCGGCCGCCGATAATTCCGATTTTATCCATTATCCGTTCCGCATCCTTTCCCGGATGGCCGCGCCGTCAAAACCGAGCGCCCGCATCGAAAAAATAATCCGAAGATTCTTAACCTGAATCAGCGCGGCCAAAAGATAGCCGCAGAGTACCGGCAGACCGAACGGAACAAAACGCGCCCTGCGCACCATCTCAAGCTGCATCTCGTCCGCCGCGCGCTCAAGCGCCGCAAAAGACAGCGGCGGCAAGTCCGCCAGCAGCGCCGCCATATCGGAGGCCGCGCCATAGTGCAAAAGCTCGGCAAGAGACGCGCGGCTGTCAGCCGCAAGATAAGTTTCAAGCGGCACATTTCCGCCTGCGATCAGCGCATCCTGCATCAGCTTTCGCTGCGAGGTCTCGATCAGGCGCAGTGCAGTCAGAATATTGAGCGTATCTATTTTCCGCCGCACAGTTTCAAGCAGCAGCGGCTCCCCCTGCACAGCGTCCAGCATGTCCGCAAACGCGGCGCGGTCCAAAAGCAGATCCACTTTCTGCGGATCGCCCGAAGCGGCCAAAGCGTCCATCGCCGCGGCCGCGGCCTTTGCCATATGCGGCGGATAGGCCGAAAAATCCTGATCCCGCACCGCCGAATCCGCAGTTTCAGCCGGTACGCTTCCGCAGTGGAAAAACATGTCCTCAGCCGGTACGTCGGCAAAGCGCGCCTTGATCGCCGCTTTCAGATTGTTTACGTCAAAATCGTAGCGCAAAAAGCGGAACAGCGAACGGTCGGGCGCAATGGATTCAACCAAATCAAACGTCTGCAAAAGAAATGCGTCCAAAGTCGCCTCCAGATCAAAACGCCCCTCCGCGTCATATACCGGCGACATCGCGTCCGAAAGGAGCGCCCCGGCGTCCGCGCCGACGGGCGCGTCGATAAGCCGCGCATACTGCTCGGCGCCGAGCAGCTTGGTTTCAAGCGCGCGCACGCGCGCCGAACTGTACATATAATCCGTATCCCTGTACGCCATAGCCGTCCCTCCGGAATCAGTCAAACAGAAGCGCGTACACATGCGCCTCCGTCTGCTCCCGCGCGTCTGCAAGGATCATTTCAAGCGAACAGTTGACCGTTACTTCGCCGCATTTCAGAATCAGTCCGCCGGAAATGTCAGCCGCCTCTCCGAGGGTCAGCGGCTCGCCAGCCGAACGGACAAGCGCTTCGCCGTGCGCCGCGCGATCCGCCTCGGATAAAAGCAACACATACGCGCCGGGCCGAATATCCTCGCCGTAGGTCTCCATTGCCAACGCCTCTCGTCTGTGGCAGTCGGCGAGCGCCGCGCGCAGAACGCCCGAAAGAAAAGAAAAACGCTCCGCTCCCGCAAGCGCGCCGAGCCGCCGCGCGGCCTCGTCATACACGCGCTCAAGCGCTTTTGCACGAAACTCCAGCATCACCGAGCGCCTGGCGGTTTCAGCCGCAGACTCGGCGCGCGCCGCAATCTCGCTCTGCTCGCGCAAAATACGCTCGGCGCCGGCGGCTTCGAGCGCGGTGATCTCCTTTTGCGATTCCGCCAAAACCGCGCTGCATTCCGCATCGGCGGACGCGCGGATTTTTTCGATCTCCGCCGCCGCCTCAGACCGGATTTTCTCCAATATTTTTTCAATGCCCGTCATAACGCCCTCCGGCCTTATGCGAACAGTACGAGCAGCAGCGAAACCAGCACCGCGAAAATCGCGTAGGTCTCAACCAGCGCGGCGGATGTGATGGCCTTACCAACCTCGTCGGGACGCTTTGCAAGCAGATTGATGCCGCTTGCGGCCACTCTTCCCTGCGCAATCGCCGAAAAATAGCCGACAATCGCAATCGGCAGTCCGGCCGCAAGATAGTACATTCCCTGTCCTACCGTCAGTTCAACCGGTTCGCCGCCGAGAATTCCCATATTAAAAATAATCAAAAATGCAGTAATCAGTCCGTAAATACCCTGCGTTCCGGGCAAAGCCTGCAAAATCAGCGCTTTACCGAATTTAGACGGATCCTCAGAAAGCAGGCCGCTTGAGGCCTCGCCCACAATGCCGACGCCCTTTGCAGAACCGATACCCGCAAAAATTACCGCGGCGGCTGCGCCGAGCAGCGCAAGATTGTTTCCCGTAAACAGCATCGAAAGAAGCTCTGTGAAAGTCATTGTTCTATCTCCCTTTAATTATTTTGTCATTTTATTTTGCATCCGGGGATCTGTCCCGCGTTGAAAAAGCACGCCGAAACTTCCCCGCTGCGCTCCGGCGGCAAATTGAATCCGCCGCCCAAAGGCGCGCCCCGCCGTCCGAACCGCTTCGGCGCGGGAACCTATTATTTGCGATGATACGTATAATCCTCAGTCGGCGCAAGCGGGCGGAAAGGCCGTCCGCCGTCCGCAAAGAATTTCCCGAAAAATTCGATATACTGAAGCCTCGAGGTGTGCACAAACGTGCCGAGCACGTTGATTGCGAGATTGAGCACATGGCCGAACGCAAAAACCGCAACCATAGTGATAAAACCGAAAACAGACGGACCGCCGAGCGTGGCTAAGATGTTGACCACCTGCGCAATGACCGCCGAAGCCAATCCGAGCGCAAGGATGCGCGAATAGGAAAGCAGGTCGGACACATAGGAAATGAGGTCGTACAGGCTGCCGACGCCCGAAACAAGCTTCATCAACAGATTTTTCTTATCGCGTCCCTGTGTGAGCACAAGCATTAAAACGCCTGCGAGCGCCACCCACTTCCCAACGGCGGGCGTCAGCGCAAGCAGCGCAATGCCCGCAAAGAGCACCCACCACGATCCGACGTCAAACACCGCGTCAAGCGCCTTGCCCTCCCGGCAAAGCGTATAAAACCGAACCGCCATGCCCGCAATCAGATGCACCGCGCCGACCGCCAGCGACAAAATCAGAAAATTCATCGGATTTTGCAGCGGATCAAACCAGACGGCGAGCGTACTCGGAATCTCTGCAAGATCGGTCATATTCTTCATAAAAGCCAGCGGAAAATCCCCGAAATACGATCCGAGCAAGACGCCCCAGATCATAGACGAAAATCCGCACCAGCCGAACATAGCCAAAAACTTGCGCATACCGGGCTTCGGATGCAAAAGGCGGATGCCGCCGAAGCAACCCAAAACGAGCAGAAGTCCGTAGCCCGCGTCCGCAAACATCAGGCCGAAAATAATAAAATAAAAGATACTCATCACAGCCGTCGGGTCAAACGTTCCGTAGGCCGGATAGGAATACATGCCGAGCACCCATTCAAAGCTGCGCGCATAGGCGTTGTTGCGCAGTTCCACCGGCGCATCCTCGCCCTGCGGAATCTCGGAAAACGCATAAGCGCAGTCGTAGCGGTCGAGCGCGCGCTCGACCGCTTTCTGCGTCCGTTCAGGCGCATAGCCGCAGATCAGCGCGGTATACTTCGTACCGCCGGTCTTTTCAAGCGCGAGAAGCGCAGTCAGCCGCGTTTTTTCAAAATCACTCAGCATTTCAAGCAGCGCAGTCCGCTTTGCATCCTCCCGCAGACGCTCGGTCACAGACTCGCGCTCAGCGTCAAGCGCCTCGCGCCGCTTAAGACAGGCGCGCGTTTCTTCTGCGGGCGTCCCCGCATCCGGAGGGAACGACGCGCGGATAAAGCCGAGCGGGAGCAGCGCGCCGCTGACCGCTTCTGCGGCTGCGTGCGTGCAGATCACCGCGCCGTACAGCGTCGCGCCCTCGCTCAGCGCGGTGAACTCCGCGTCAAGTTCTGCGAGCGCCTCATGCACTCTCTCCGCACGGATACCGCCGCCAAAGCTGCCTAAAAACCAATCGGTCTTTTCGGTAGCGGCAAAAGACAGCGGCACGTCCAGCGCCGTCCACGGCGCAAGCGACGCAAGATATGCGCTCTCCCTCGCCGCTTCGTTTTTGATTTCATTCAGTCTTTGTCCCGCCGCAAGCACGTCTGAGAGCAGCGCGCAGGCCTCGCCGTATTCGGGCGTGTCGTCAAAACGCCGCAGATCGGCCGCAAGCTTTGGGTCGAGCAAGCTTTTGACGTCCTTTGCGTACTTATGCGTCAGTGCCAGCGCCTCCCGGATGGAGGCGATCCGCCGTTCGGTCTCGCTTTTCTCAACCGGCAGGGCGCCGCCGTCGAGCGGCGCCGCCAAGTCTTCGGGCAAAGCTTCCGCCACTTCCACACAGCGAAGTTCCATAAGCTCGGCGATCACCGCGTTCAGATCTTTGCGTGAGGCAAAGACAGACAGCTTTTTCATTTTGCTTACTGCCACTTTAGTCTGATCCCTCCGAGTACCTCATCTGCGGCGGCCGCGATTTTGGTTTTTAAAAATTCTTCAGTGGACTGCACCGCCGACTTGGCCATGCCTTTGGCGTCAAGCACCTTGCGATCCGCCTCGCTCTGCGCCGTCTGCCGCGCAGTCTCGTATTTTTTCTGCGCTCTCTGCTCCGCCGCTAAAACCGCCGCACGGCTTTGCCGCTGCGCCTCGCCGATCTTTGCCTTTGCCTCGGCTCGCGCCGCTAAAACCGCCGCGTCGGCAGCTTCTTCCGCCTCTTTTACAGCCTTTAAAGTATCGCTCAGCAAACTTTCAACCCCCTTTTTCAAAAAAACACAGATTTCGTCATTTGCTCCGGATACAGAAAAATTCCCCCGTGGCCAGCGCCGCGTTTTGCGGCATCCCTGCCGCTAAAAACTTTTCGGAAGAACTTTTATATTATTTCAGATTGTCCATATTATAGCACAAACAATCACCCAATGGCAAGAATTTTTTTCCTTTTTGCGTGAAATATCGGTGTATTCTGTGTGTACGAAAAACGAAAAGGCAAAAGGAAGCCCGGACAGTGAACTGTCCGGGCTTTTTGACCGCCAAAAAACCAGGGGTGCCAAACGCGCTTACTCAATCTCCAGTTCCGGCGGAACATCCAATTCTTCCGAAACATATTTTCCGTTTTTCTTTCGCTGCCGCACACATTCGGAAAGCAGATATTCGATCTGCCCGTTTACCGAGCGAAAATCATCCTCCGCCCAGGCCGCCACTGCATTATACAGCTTTTCCGAAAGGCGGAGCGGTATCTGTTTTTTCTGCATACCGCTCATTTTTAATACAGGCTCCCGGAATTGACGACCGGCTGCGCGTCATGATTGCCGCAGAGCACCACCAAAAGATTAGAGACCATCGCCGCTTTGCGCTCCTCGTCGAGTTCGACCACATGTTTCTCGCCAAGACGTTCAAGCGCCAACTCCACCATGCCGACAGCGCCGTCCACAATCATTTTCCGCGCGTCGATTATTGCCGATGCCTGCTGCCGCTGCAGCATGACGGCGGCAATTTCGGGCGCATAGGCCAGATACGTGATCCGCGCTTCGATCACTTCAAGTCCCGCTTCGCGAACCTTGCGCTGAATCTCATCCCGTATGCGAGAAGCGACGATCTCGCTCGAACCGCGCAGACTGCCCTCATCCGCAATCCCGTCGCCGGTGGTATCGACATTCGGCGCGACGTCATACGGATAGATGCGCACAATGTTCCGCAAAGCGCTGTCGCACTGCAAAGACAGATACTCCTTATAGTTGTCCACATTAAACACAGCCTTTGCGGTATCGACCACCCGCCACATTACGGCAATACCGATCTCCACGGGATTGCCGAGACAGTCGTTGATTTTCTGCCGGTTGTTGTTTAAGGTCATAATCTTGAGCGAAATTTTTTTGTTCACCGTTTCCATACTCATATTCGAGTTTGTTCCGGACATCGCAAGCAAAACCGACTTGCCCGCGCCGCTGTCCACATCGCCGCTCTGGTGAAGCTTTGTTTTTGCTGCGGGATTCACCCCGACGCAAAACGGATTCACATAGTAGAAGCCGTCGCCCTTGAGCGTCCCTACGTATTTTCCGAACAGGGTCAGAACCAGCGCTTCCTGCGGCCGAAGCACTTTCAGCCCAAGAAACGGGATCCAGCCGAGGCAAAGCCAAACCATGCTGAGAATAAACAGCACCGGCGAGCGTCCCGCATCCAGCCACATCACGCCGAATACGCACCCCACTACCGCAAGCAGATACAGTACAATTGTAATCAGCAGCGCCGCCATACCGTTTTTCCGGTTTTTCAAAAGAATCTCTTCCATTGCTATAATACCCCTTTGTGATTTTATGATATTAAAATCATATCATAAAAATATCAAATTGTCAATATCTTCATAAAAAAATCCGAACGGATTTTTGTCCGTTCGGAAAGAACGAAAAAAAGCAGGAAATTTAGGAAAAAATTTGCAAAAATCCCGCCGCGCACATGCGCGGCGGGACGATGCTCACTGTTTTGATCCCTTTGCGCCGCCGAGCTTGACGGCGGAGAGCACATTGCTGTCAAAGGAATAGGTCAGTCCCGCACGGGCGCGGGCGCGTTTCATGCCAAGGTCGATCATCCTGTCAAGGAGCGCCGTATATGAGATTCCGACGGGCTCCCAGAGATAAAAGGAGAGCGAACCGGGAATGGTATTGATCTCATTCAGATACACCTTGTTTTCTTCGCAGTCAATCAAAAAATCAATGCGCGCGACGCCGCAGCAGCCGAGACATCGGAACGCACGGACGGCGAGCGCGCGGATCTCTTCACGCAAATCAGCCGGAATCCCGGCCGGGATCTTCCGCCCCGCGCCGGCCATTCCCTTTGCGCCCTGGGAGCTACTCTTGCCGCCGGACATATATTTGTTTTCAAATGAAAGAATCTCATCTGCCGCAAGCGGCTCCTCGCACTCGGAAGCCTCAGCCGCAAAGCGGTCGCCGAGCACCGCGCAGTTAATCTCGCGCAGATTTTTCACGGCGCGCTCAACCAGCACGACCTGCGTAAAGGAAAACGCATTTTCGAGCGCGCGGCGCAGCGCGGCGCGGTCAGCGGCGACCGAAATGCCTATACTGGAACCGAGATTGGAGGGCTTCACAATGACCGGATAACCGAATTTTTCCTCGATCCCGTCCATGACCGCCTCCGGCTGATCGTACTCCTTTGAAGTATATACAGATGCGTCCAGCACCGGGATCCCCGCAGCGCGGAACATCGCTTTCATCGCGTATTTATCCATACCGAGCGCGCTTGCGCACACGTCGCAGCCCGCATAGGGGAGATTCAGCATTTCGAGATAGCCCATCAGCGTGCCGTCCTCAGTATTGGTGCCGTGTACAACCGGAAGCGCAACATCAATACAGCCAATGCGGTTCTTTCCGAGCGCACGCGGTGGAAAACGGTAGATTCCGGCAATGTCGCCCTCTCCTGCCAGTACAACGCGGGTGCACTTTCGGAGCAGGGCGGGAATATCCCGGTAATTTTCAATGTTTTTCAGCGCTTCGCCGGTGTAAAAGCAGTTGTCCTTGGTGATATAGAGCGGAACAACGTCATACTTTTCGGTATCGACCGCGTGCATGGCCTGCACAGCCGAAATAATCGAGATCTCATGCTCGGTGGACTTGCCCCCGAACAGCACGCCAAGCTGAATTTTCATAGAAATGCCCCCCTCAGAAATTGTCGGGCAGGTCGTTTTCAAGCAAAACGACTTTTTTTCTGCCCCCGGCGTCTAAGCCGTATACAAAATTCATGGCCTCGTCAATGGTTTTCGCCACAAAAATTTTATCCTTTTTAAACCCCGCGTCCAGCGCGCCGCGCGCAATCGGACGGGTCTGCTTTTCCCCGACCAGCACGATCCGGTCGCAGACGGCGGCGGCTTCGCCGCCGAGCGCGCGGTTGCACGCTTCCTCTTTTTCGCCGAGCTCGATCATGCCGGGCGTAACGATGATTTTCATCGCGTCCTCAAACAGCGCAACCGTATCGAGCGCCGCTTTCGCGCCGGACGGATTGGAGTTGAACGCATCGTCAATAATCAAAACCGAACCGCGGTCAAGAAGTTCCATACGGTGCGGGACGCACTTGAGCACGCGCACCGCGCCGCGCAGTTCATCAGGTGAAATGCCGTATTCGCAGGCGACAGCAAGCGCGCCCACAATGTTGACAACGTTTGCCTCACCGATAAGGCGGGTTGAAAACGCATACTGCTCGCCGCGATGGCAGAGCGTGAATGTGGCGCCCGTCCCGCTGACGGCAATATCCTTCGCAAAATAGTCCGCCTCCGGCACAAGGCCGTAGGTGACCGCGCCGCGCTTCGGCGGATTTTCTGCAATCGTGGGGCTTGAAAGATTGATAAACAGCTTGCCGTCCGGACTGATGCCGTCGGCCAGTTCGTATTTGGTGCGGATAATGTTGTCTATGCTGCCGAACGTTTCGAGATGCTGCTCTCCGATCGAAGTCACAATTCCGTCGTCCGGCTGCACAAGCTCGCAAAGCTCACGGACGTCCCCGACATATTTCGCGCCCATTTCACACACAAATATGTCGTGCGTGGCGCGCAGAGACTCGCGGATGGTTTTGACCACGCCCATCGGCGTATTGTAGCTTTCAGGCGTCATCAGCACATTGTATTTCTCGCGCAGAAGCGCGGTCAGAAAATACTTGACGCTGGTTTTGCCGAAGGAACCGGTCACGCCGATCACCCGCAGACGCGGACAGTCGGCAAGACGGCGCTTTGCATCCTTTATGTATCGCTTGCGCACAGCCGCCTCTATGGGCGAATTGATCTTATTGGCCAGCACCAGCAGCAGCGGTTCCAGGCAGACCGCGGCGCCGAGAATGACAAACTCCCCGGTGCCCGAAAGCAGAATGCCAAGCGCAAAACAAAGCGCGTTCAAAAGACCGAGCGTAGAGAGCATACGAATCACGCGTGCGGTAAACACGAGCGGTTTTTTTGCCTTTCTCGGCAGGTAAAAAAGCGAGAGGATCAGCGCCGCCGCCGCGAGGAAACCAAAGCCGTAGTCGCGCGAAAAAGCGCTGACAACCGCCAAAACGAGCAGCGCACCGAACGGAAGCAGGCGCACAAGGTTTGCGCGCATCCAGGCAAACTGCGTCTTTGCCGAATACCCGTTCAACTGAAACATATGGACAAGATACCGCACGCCGAGCGCCGCAAACCACAAAAGGCAAACAACGGCCAGAATATGCAGAGAAGTTTCCATCATCCATTCACCTCAAAATCATTGATCGTCTCCGCTGCCGAAAAAGGAGTCCAGCACACGGAAAAACAGGGGCGTGTCATCTAAAAACGAAAAATGCGAGCCTCCGCGCACGACGACGAGTCCCGCGTCGGGGATCCGCTTTTCCATCCGCTTTGCGTCGGAAAGCGGCGTTGCATTGTCCGCCTCTCCCCAAAAGAGCAGCGTGGGGACGTCGATATTTTTCATGCAGTGCGTCAGATCCTCATTCACGGCCAAAACCAGCGTCTGCCGCATAATCGGACTGGCCGCGCTGTAATCTGCGCTGCCCCTCCGTCTGCGCCAATTTTCCACCGCGTTCGGAAAGCGGCGCGCAAGCGGCGGCAGAGAAAGAAAACGCCGTCCAACCTTATAAAACGCAAGGGACAGCCGCTGACGCAAGGTCTTTTTCGGCCGCACGCCGGCGGCGTCGATCAGCATAATGCGCTCAACGGGAAAGGGCGGATGTTCTTCTTCGTACAGCTTGAAAATGATGCGGCCGCCGAACGAGTGTCCGACAAGCGAAACCCGGCGCGCACCGAGCGATTCTATAAATTTTGCAAACACGGCGGCATAATCGCCCACCGAAAAAGGACGGGACGGCTCGGCGCTCTGCCCGAAGCCGCAGAGATCGGGCACCGCCACGGCGTATCCCAATGCCGCAAGACGCTCGGCCGCCGGGCGGAAAATCTCCTTTGCACAGCCCCAGCCGTGCAGGAACACAACCAGCCGCTCGCCCGCGCCGTACAGATCATATTCGATTGTCAGACCGTCGATTTCCGCTCTCATCACACGCTCCGCATTCATTCTCTCGTTTTGCACCCCGCGTCGGCAAAGCGCATACTTATCTTTATACAGTATACCACGCTTTGGGACGCTTCGCCACTGTTTTTTTAAAATTTCAGCGGAATATGCATCGAAGCTATGCACAGAGCGGACGCAAAAATCGCGGCAAAGTTTTTCGCCGTAGTTTTTGGCTTTTAAACAAACTCAAAGACCGGCTGTTTAAAAAACAGCCGGCCTCTTTCCGTCGGAAAACCAGTGTTTTCCAACGATGAGGCGCGTTCGCTCGCGCCGTCGCGCCGTCTTTGACGGCACTCGCGCGCCTGTAAGGTGTTTACAAGGCGGCGCATGTCCGCCTTGTAAACTTATTTTCGTTATTGTGTTTTTCGCCGTAGTTTTTGGCTTTTAAACAAACTCAAAGACCGGCTGTTTAAAAAACAGCCGGTCTTTGACCGAGATACAAAATCATTCGTCGTAAATGACCGTCATTGTCTGGACGGAAATCAAGTCGAGCGGGTTGACATACGCGCCGGAAACTTTCATTTCAAAGTGCAAATGCGGCTCCTCCGCAATCTCAATGATCGCACTTTCACCGATCGCGCCGATAACCTCGCCGCTCTCTACCGTATCGCCGACCGAAACTTCAATCTTCTCCGCAAGATTCTGATAAACGGTTTTGGCGTCGCCGTCATGCGAAATGACCACCGTATACCCCATCAGCGGATCCTGATATACCGCCTCGACGAGACCGTCCGCAGCGGCCATTACACCCTCTCCGAGCGTAGCGCAAATATCAATGCCGTTGTGCGTGCGGTAATCCTCCATCGTGTTGGAATAAACAAGCGTGTCTACCGTATAGTTTTTGGAAACATTGCCGATCGCAGGCATGATAAACTCAGGCAGCGTCGGAACGGGCGCATCCGCTTCCTCCTCTTTTTTGGAGGCGTCGGACGACGGCTCTGTCTTCACCGCGGCCGACGTTGACGGCTCTGTACGTTCCGGCGTGACCTCGCTCGTCCGTGCCGACGACGCGCTTGTCTGCTTCGGCGTGGTTTCAGAACTGCTCGGCAGATTGCTCACACTGGTATTCGATGGCATTTTCCGCCGGTTGGCCGCAGTAACCAGCCCAACGACAACCGCCATACAGAGCAGCACCATAATGATGGAAATGTATAAAATTTGCGCAACTTTCTGTTCTTTTTTCTTCTGTTCCATGATTCCTGTCCTTTCGAGAAGTGGATTTCGTTTCTATTTTTACCTAAATTCCCGCGCTTTATGCGCCATTTCTCTCTAAAACCGATTTCTTCAAATCATTCTGCGAGCGCTGATTAACCTTTGCGTCCTATTGACAAAATTATGAAAAAGACATATAATTTTTTTAAGCGGATATTCCCGTAAAATGCACAGTTTTCCGGCAAAGCGTCTTTTTCAAAAAGCGCCCGCCCCCGGAAAAGCGAAACGGGAAACCGGATTCAATCTAATTGGAGGGAAAGGTATGACAGAAAAGATCTGCAAAAAATGCGGTGCAAAACTGAAAGAGGACGCGGAATTTTGCCCTGACTGCAGGGAAAGCGCAGCTTTAGCCAACGCAAACCAGGAAAAGAGCGGCGTACAGACCGGATCCGGGAATGTCACTCCCGCAGGTACAACAGAAGCATCCCCGGCAGACGCTTCGTTTATACCACCCGATGCGGAGCCAGAAGAGCAGCCTGCGCTTTGGCCGCAGTCGGATTTTCCCGAAAAGGAGACGGATGAAACGGACGCCGAACCGGTTCCGGAATCCGAAAAGCCGGAGTCCGCCGCGAAAATCCACGATAGAAAAGAAAAAAAGGCGGCTCAAAAACGTGGGGGCGCGGCCCGTTTTTTCGCGGGCGTCGGTTCGGTTTTGATTACACTAATCCTGCTTGTTTCCGTATTGGCGACGGTATGCGTGCAGCTTGTACGGTTCGCGTTTTCCCACGACGAGATACGGCGCATTGTGCAAACCGCAGACGCGGACGCCATCTACGTAGACGCGATCACCGGCGAGGATGTACGCCTGCGGACCACGCTCTGCGATTTGATTTCCTATAATATTCCCTATGTTTTTCAAAACGCCTACGGGCTGAACGCAGATATGATTTCGCAGTTGGCCGACACAAACTGCGTGCGCGGCTTTATCGCCGACAAGCTGTGCGGCTATTCGGACAGCCTGTTTAAAGGCGCGGACACAGGACGTTTGGACGAAGCCGAACTGATCGCATTTCTCACGGAAAACAAGGCCGAACTGGATCCGATATTCAAAAAACCGCTGCGTCCGGATGACATCCAAGCGCTCGCCGATCTCATCATGAAAGGCGGCCTTGCGGAAATGACCGACCTTGAAGCCGCAAAGACGCGCAATCCGCTGCCCTTTTCGATCATCCGCTGGAGCTTTTCGGACGCCGCGCAGATTGTGCGCCTGATTTTCTGTGCTGTTCTCTGGCTGCTTCTCTTTTTCATCAACCAGAAACGCGCGGGCACGGCCTGTCTCTATTCAGGCGTCGCGCTGCTTTTCCCAGGTCTTGCGCTCACGCTCTGCGGTCTGCTCAAAAACATGATCGCCTCTTTTATCCAGATCGTATTCCCGATAGGGCCTGAATTTCTCCGTCTCGCGCTCAAAGGCGTTTGCCGCGTCAGTCTGGAACTCGGTATTATTCTGCTCGGCACGGCCGTTCTCTTTATGATTTTCCATTCGGGCGCAAAAGCGCTGCGCAGCAGACGGACAACCGAATCAAACGCATGATTTATTATAATTAGGAAAAAACGCGGAGGCGCTCTATAGAAGAGCGCCTCCGCGTTTTTTACGGAAAACCTTTCGTTTTCCGATCCTGATTTACTTTTGTTCCCGGAAATGCATGGGCGAATATCCGTATATCCCTTTGAATGTCTGCGAAAAATGCTTGATCGACTGAAATCCGACACGCTCGGAAACCTCGGTGACGCTCAAATTTGTGGTCTGCAGCAGTTCCAGCGCCTTTGAAACCCTGCAGGTCAGCACATACTGATGCAGCGACTGCCCGGTGCGCCGCTGAACAATGCGGTTAATATAATTCGGATGATAATTGAACCGCCGGCCGAGCGCGTTGTTGGACAAATCACCCGAAAGGCTTTCCTGTATGTACTCAAGGACGCGGTCAACAAGATCGTTTTGCCGGTCGCCCCCCACAACCGCGACCTTTCGGGCAATCAGGAGCAGCGCCCTTTTGAGCATAGCGCTAAGCATCATGTCATACCAGATCTTGGGACTGATAAACTCATCCGACATCTCGGAAAACAGCGCCTCCAGCATGTACATTCCCTCCAAATGCACGGGCGCATTGAACTGAGGAACATCCTCAAACATGATCTGCTCGGTAGCCTGCTCCGTTCGGTACAGCCGGTCGGGAATCGTCTGCAAAGTCGCAACCGGGCGTCCCGCTTCGCCGATAAAATCAAAATTGATCGTCATCATCTTGGTATCCTCTTCCGCAGTATTCACAATCGAATACCGGCAGGCGGACTTCCAAAGGAACAGCGAACCGCGCGTCGCATTATAAACGCGGTCGTCCAGTTGAATCCGCGCGCTGCCCGAAAAAAAGTAAATCAGGCGCGAATCGCAGGCGTGCACCGCAGTCTGCATAAAATCGTCCGGCAGAAGCAGAGTTTTGGAATAGCGCACCAGAGGATTTAAATCGGAAAGGTTTACTTTTTGCATTTTCTCTGCCTCCAAAGGTTTATTTTATAACATCTTATCATAAAGGCAATCTGAAATCAAGAGGTAAAATCAAGAAATTCCGCTTCACAATTTCCAAAAAATAACCCACCCGCAATGTACAAAAAGTTTATTTATATATAACATTTCCTTTCCCGGCAATTTTTTCTTCCGAGGTTTTACGGATTTTTTACGCGCGCTTTTGTATTTTCCAAAATGAAAAAACATGGTAGAATAAACGCAAAGAAAAATATTGTGTATATAAGGAGAATCTCTACGATCATGAGCAAAACGACGGCTACCGTAAAAAAGCTTGTTATCCCGACCTACCCGGAAGCAGCGGCGGAAAAGCTTCCGATGTTTGCAGAAAACCGCGTACATCAGCGTTTCTCCGGCAATCCCTATCCAAACGCCGTGGTCATCAAAACGCCCGGCAAGGAAAAGTTTGACAAAACCTATGAAGCGATTGTTTTGGAGAACGACTATCTTGAAATCACGATTCTGCCTGAACTCGGCGGCAGAATTTTTACCGCCGTGGACAAAACCACCGGCTATGACTTCTTTTACCGCCAGCATGTCATCAAGCCCGCGCTGATCGGCGCGCTCGGCTCGTGGATTTCGGGCGGCGTAGAATTCAACTGGCCTTTCCACCACCGTCCCTCGACGTTTCTGCCCGTAGATTATGAAATCGTAAAAGAAGACGACGGCGTGACCGTGTGGCTCTCCGAGCACGACCCCATCAACCGCATGAAAGGCATGGTCGGCGTCTACCTCGGCAACAGCCGCAGCATCTTTGAAACCCGCATGAAAGTAACCAACCGCACGTCTATGCGCCACCCGTTCCTTTGGTGGGAAAACACTGCGGTACCGGTCAACCCCGACTATGAAATCTTCTTCCCCGCGGACGTGGACAACGTATGCTTCCACTACCGCCGCTCATACACGTCCTACCCGATCGCGCGCGGCCACTTCAACGGCTTTACCTTTGATCCCGCAGGCGTGGACATCCGCAAGCATTTCAACACGAAAAACTCGACCTCCTATTTTTCCGCCGCCTCCGATTACGACTATTTCGGCGGCTACGACAACGGCAAAAAATGCGGCGTCGTCCACATCGGCGACCACCACACCGCCACCGGCAAAAAGATGTTCACCTGGGCATACAACCAGCTTTCGCGCTCCTGGGAGCGCGCGCTGACCGACACCGACGGCGCATATGCCGAACTGATGGCCGGTTCTTATACCGACAATCAGCCTGACTGCGCGTGGCTCGAACCCTACGAAACCAAATGCTTTAAGCAGTCCTGGTTCCCGATCGGCGCGCTCGGCGTTCCCTCTTACGCAAACTTTGACGCGGCCGTTCACGTCGAAAGCGGCGTTTTGCGCATTCAGGCCACGCTCGCCAAAAAAGACGTCCGCATAACGCTTGCGCACCGCGGACAGGTGATCTTCACCGCCGTCTGCGACCTTGCGCCCGGCGAAGTACGCGCTTTTGACATTCCGGAATTTGACGACAGCGCCTACACCATAGCGCTTGGCGATTTCCTGTATTACGAGCAGTTTGTGCGCGAGCAAAAACCCCTGCCCCCGCTCTTCTGCGAGGTTCCGTATCCGAATGAGATCCAAACGGCGGAAAAAGCCTATATCGCCGGTCTGCATCTGGTGCAGTACCGCGACCCCAGCGCCGATCCGGCGGAATATTTCCGCCGCGCCATCGCGCTTGAACCAACCTTTACGCCCGCGCTCCGCGCGCTCGGCGAAATCTATCTTGCCCGCCACGAGTTTAAAGAGGCAAAAGAGATGCTGACGCGCGCCGTTTCCGAACTGAACACCTACAACACAAACCACGAAAGCGGCAAGACCTATTACCTGCTCGGACTGGCGCTTGCAAATCTCGGCGAGGATAAGGCGGCCTATGACACGTTCCGCAAAGCCGCGTGGAATGAAGATGCGGTTTCGGCCGCGATGACGCGCGCCGCCATGCTCGACGGCAAGCGCGGGGACTTTGTATCCGCAAAATACTGCGCCGATACGGCTATCGAACATAATACGCAGAACCTGACCGCCATCGCGCTGTCCGCCGCAGCCGACTACAAGCTCGGCGACAAAGCCGGAGCCGTCCGCGCGCTGGAAAAAGAGCTTGAACGCGATCCGCTCAATCACCTGGCAAGATATTTCCTCGTGGTCACAGGCAAAAGCAGTATGAAGAAATTCTTTGAAAAGCTGGACTCCAACATGTCGCAGACCTGTCTCGACCTTGCCGTCGATCTGTGCGACGCCGGCTATGCCGAAGAAGCGAACGCGCTGCTCGAAGCGCTGCCCGAATACACAAGGGACGTCGCGCCGGCGATTGCGCTTTTGCTCGGAGACAAAACGCTCGCAAGCCCGTTCCACCGCACGTTCCCGTTCCGCCCGGAGGAAGCGAAGATACTCGAAGCAAGCGGCGAAAAATACCTGCTCGGCTGCTATCATTACGCCGACCGCCGCTATGACGAGGCGGAAAAGCTCTGGAGAGCTTGCGACGGCTTCGAGGCCAAACGCGCGCTCGCGCTGTGCCAGTACAGGAAGGGCAATCTGAGGGAAACC
This sequence comes from uncultured Eubacteriales bacterium, assembly GCA_958414825.1. GTDB lineage: Bacteria > Bacillota > Clostridia > Oscillospirales > CAG-272 > UMGS902. The sequence goes on from CATYXQ010000007.1 coordinate 47,584, forward strand.
ATGGCGCTGCTCGACGAGGCGCACGCGCTCTGCCCGGATATGGAGGAGATCGTCTACGAGATCGCATATCTTTTGAATCACACGGGCGTTGAGCCGAAAGCGGCCGCGAAGCGGATCGAATCCATGATTCCCGACCTCAAAACCGTGCGCGACGACATCGCGACCGAATGGGCGCACGCCTGCAACCGCGCCGGGCTGTACGACGAAGCGCTGACCGTGCTCGGCGGACATTCGTTCGTTCCCTGCGAGGGCGGCGAAACGGCGGTCGCCATACAGTACATCAACGCATGGTACGGCAAGGGCATGAACCTTAAGGCGGAGGGCAAGTTCGAGGAGGCGATCGAAGCGTTCCGCACGGCGCAGATTCTGCCCGAAAATCTCGGCGCGGGGCTCTGGCACGAGTGTCCGCGCGTTCCCGCAAAGTATCAGGAAGCGCTGCTTCTTGAAAAGCTCGGTCGGCGGGACGAGGCCTTTGCGATCTATCAATACTTCAACACGCTGTATGTAGACTTCTTCTCCAACATGCATCTGCCGCTGCTCCCGGTTTACCAGGCGCTCGGCGACATCCGCATGGGCAAAAAAGAAGAAGCGGACGCACTGCTTGACAAGACGATTGCCGGGTGGAAACATGAGCTTTCCAGAAGAAACAGCGGGTATTTCGGCACAACCCCGTTTTTCATCCCGTTTATGGACGATCCGGTCAAAATGCGCGAGCAATATTATCTGCCGCTGATCCGTGAAGCAGAGGCGGTACAAAACGGAAGCAGCGCACTTTTAACATTTTAAACTTGAAATTCTCATATTTTTTGTATATAATTATGAAAGGGTACGATGATGAAGAGACAATGGACCAAAGAAGAAGCCTTTGAATGGCAGAACAGCCGCCCCTGGATCTGCGGCTTCAACTATACCGCCGCCAACTGCGTCAACCGTATGGAAATGTGGCAGGAATTCGAGCACGCCGAAAAAGTTCCCGTTTTTGAGCGGGAACTCAAGATGGCGAGCGAGCACGGCTTCAATTCCGTGCGCGTGGTGCTCCCCTTTGAATGCTGGTATTATCAGCACGACGGCTTTATGGCGCGCCTTGAGGAGTTCATCGGCATCTGCGCGAAAAACGGACTGGGCGTCATGATCGTTTTCGGCAATGACTGCACGGTTCCAAAAGATCTATACGTCGCCCCCTATTTCGGACCGCAGAAAGTGGACTGGGGCTATCACGGCGGCATGGCCAAATCCCCGCACGCCGTCAAAACCGAGGCCGGCTACAGCATTTTAGACGAGCCTGAGCTTTGCGACGCATTCTGCGAAATGGTACGCGACATCGTCGGCGCCCATGCAGACGATCCCCGTATCGACGTTTGGGACATCTTCAATGAAATCGGAAACGGCCGGCGGGAAATGCGCAGCGTTGCCGCAATGGAGCGGTTCTTCGAGGCCGCGCGCTCGGCGGATCCCATTCAGCCGCTGACCGCCTGCGTATGGACCGTCGATCCCGCAAAGGACGACCCGCTGAAGCCCTGGGAAAGACGCGCTCTGGAGCTTTCCGACGTCATCAGCTACCACGACTACCGCCGGTACGACTACTCGGTACAGTTGATTGACTATCTCAAAAGCTTCGGCCGCCCACTGCTCAATACCGAATGGCTCCACCGCATTCAGGGCAACACGGTGCAGACGCATTTGCCCCTTTTCTGGCTTGAGCACATCGGCTGCTACAACTGGGGCTTTGTGGCCGGAAAAAGCCAGACCTACGAGCCTTGGGAGGCCAACTGGACGCGCTACTACAACGGTACGCAGCCGAATCTCGACTTCACGAAATGGCAGCACGACCTCTTCCGTCCGAATCTCCGTCCGTATGACCCGAAAGAAATCGACCTCTTTGAAAAATACATCGGGCTTGCCAGGAAAAAATTCTGCGCAAGCAAATAATCCGGCATTTTCCCTTCCCCCGCTTTTCTGAATACCGAAAACTCGGATATTTTCATCGTCTATACAAGCCGTGTGCTTTTCCCGGTTGCGTCCCCCGTCTGCCCGGACGCCGCTTTTCGGTTTCCGCACGCAGCATATACGGCTGTATACATAAAATCAAGATTTTAGGAGGAAAGCAAAGCCATGAAAAAAATACTCGCCCTGCTGCTCGCCGCTCTGATGCTCTGCCCGCTGTTCATCGCGTGCAAAGATTCAGAAGAAAATCCCGACATAACGAACAGTTCCGTCCCCGACGTCACCGTCCCCGTTGTAGAAGAGGACACACCGGATCTTCCCTCTCCCGAGGAGATCGGCGACATTTCCGGAGATTTCAACATTCTGGTTTCCGGAAACTATGCCCGCAACGACTTCAAATCGGACGGCGAGGGCGGCACCGCAGTTGAAACGGCGATTTACCGCCGCAATATGTACATCAAAGACACCTATGACGTAGATATTCTGAACGAGGACATCATCCGTTTTGGTTCCGCCAACGGAAGCGGCGACGGCTATGCCAAAATCTACATGGATTATATGGCCGGAGAGACGAACTACGACGCGGCCATGGTCGGTACATCCGACGTTGCGACACTGGCCTACAGCGGTTATATTCATGACCTCAACGACATTCCCCATCTGGATCTTTCCAAGGATTACTGGGATCAGAAAGCGAACGCGGATCTTGCGATCAATGGGAAAATGTATTACACGACTGGCGACATCAGCACGGTGGACAACGTAACCACGCACGCCATGATCTTCAACAAAGACATGCTCAAGGCCTATGAACTGGACGATCCCTATCAGCTTGTGCGCGAGGGCAAATGGACGCTCGAAACGCTGGGCACATTGGTTCGTCAGGTCGGCGAGGATGCAAACCAGGACGGCATTTACAACGAAAATGACATTTACGGCCTTTTGACCTGGAACGACCCGATGCTCGCCATTTTGGCGGGCGCCGGAGAAAAGATCTGCACCATCAACGCGGACGGACTGATCGAACTGTCTTTCTACAGCGAGCGCGTCGTCAGCCTGTACGACACGTTTACCAATCTTGTCTATGACAATACGCACGTCTACAACTACCAGTACGACTATCAGCTGGGCAAGGGAACGCCCTCGTCCGTCTGGGACACCAACCGAATCAAGATGTTTGACAGCAACCAGGCGGTCTTCTACTTCAACCTTTTGACCGTGGTTGAAAAGCACCGCGACAGTGAAACCGATTTCGGTATTCTTCCTTATCCGAAATTTGATGCGGAACAGGCGGACTACGGCCATATGGTCAGCGCGTTCCACTGCTCGTTCCTCTGCGTACCCGAAATGTCCAAGGATTTCGAGCGCACCGGCATCATTTTGGAAGAGCTTGCTTACCAGGGCAAAAAACTGCTCACGCCCGCGTACTATGACCAGACGCTTGTCGGTCAGTATACGCGCGATGAGGAAAGCGTAGATATGCTCGACATCATTTTCTCCTCCCGCGTTTACGATGTGGGTATCTATTACAACATCGGAACGTATAAGGATCAGCTTGCCAGAATGTTTACACAGCGCACGCCGATCGCTTCCATGTACGAAACCTACCACAATACGGCGGATACTAAAATCAATCAGATCAACTCCATTTTCCAAGTCGTATCCGGCGACTGAAAACATGCATCGTAAAAAGGGACTCCGCCTGCGCGGTGTGATCGGAAATTCAGTTCATGTTCAGAGAAGCGGTATAGCGAAAACGCTATACCGCTTCTCTTTTTTCTTTTGCAGGGCTTGTTCTGTTTCTATTTTTCCATTGTTTGCAAATTTTCCATTGTTTGCAAAAAAATTGCCGTGCTTTTATTGACTTTCAGTCAATGACTGTGATATAATGAAACTGCAATCCGGAAAAGGAGCGATATTCTATGACAAACAGGCAGCTGGCGGCACTGGAAACAAGAAAAAAATTAGTGGAAACTGCAAAACAGATCATCTATGACAAAGGACTGACCAATACGTCCGTTGATGAAATCACAGAAAAATGCGGGGTTTCCAAAGGAACTTTCTATACCTATTTTAAGCGGAAAGAAGATATTGTATTTGAACTCAGCAGAGGAATGTTCGATGAGATTATGGAAAAAGCAAAAGCGTTTGACGGCACAATCATAGAGCAAATTGAAAACTATATGGTCAATTTTGCGGGATATATTGACCAATCAGGCGTAAAACTCTGTCAGGAATGGATGCGAAACGTCGTATGTCCAGAACTGGTAACCGATGCGTTCGATAAGGTCAAGTTGAAGAAAGATATTCTAAATGCGGAAGCTTTGTTGCGATACGGCGTTGAAAAAGGCGCGTTAAAACAAAACTGCCCCGTCGAATTGCTCGCAAATACAATCACAGATTTATTGTACGGGCAGGCGCTGTGTTGGGCAATGAGCGGCGGCGCATATAGTTATACGCAACGGACAAAAGATTTTTGCGACCGTCTTTTATTCTCACTTTTCAAAAATTATTTAGTATAAAGGAGGAAACGGGCATGAAAGAAAAACAAACGGCAGGCAGAGAGGGTTTGGGAGAATTTGCTCCTAAATTTGCTGAACTCAATGACGACGTGCTGTTCGGTGAAGTATGGTCGAGAGACGAGCTCTCTTTGAAAATGCGCTCAATCCTGACAATCAGCGCGCTTGTCAGTAAAGGAATGATTGACAATTCCTTTGCCTATCATTTGCAGACGGCAAAGAAAAACGGCGTGACAAAAAACGAAATGGCGGAAATACTCACGCACCTCGCCTTTTATGCGGGCTGGCCCAACGCCTGGGCGGCTTTCCGTATGGCAAAGGAAGTTTATCCAAACGACGGCGAAAAAGAACCGCACGGCGGGATGTTCGGGTTAGGAGAGCCGAACGCGGCGTTTGCAAAGTTCTTTGTCGGCAATTCTTACTTAAAACCGCTCACGGATCCGCAAGAAACGGTCTTTATGGCAAACGTAACTTTCGAGCCGAAGTGCCGTAACAATTGGCATATTCATAAAGCGGATAAAGGCGGCGGACAAATTCTGCTCTGCGTAAGCGGCAGAGGCTGGTATCAGGAATGGGGCAAACCCGCGCAGGAACTGCACGAGGGCGACGCCGTGACCATTCCCGCCGGCGTAAAACATTGGCACGGCGCGGTCAGAGACAGTTGGTTTTCGCATATTGCCGTAGAGGTTCCGGGCGAGAATGCTTCCAATGTGTGGTTAGAACCTGTAACGGATGAAGAATACGATAAATTATAAGGAGTTTATCTATGAGCAAAAAGATTTTAGTAGCCTATTTTTCTGCAAGCGGCGTTACAAAACAGGGGGCAAAATTGCTTTCGGAAGCGGCGAATGCCGATTTATTTGAAATGCAACCTGCAATTCCCTATACAGACGCCGATTTAAATTAGTCGGTTTGCAAAGATCGTAGAAGAACGTAAAAAAGAATTGGTAAAAGGAGAATATCATCATGAAAAAGGTACTGATTTTATCGGGCAGCCCCCGGAAAGGCGGAAATTCCGATCTGCTCTGCGACGAGTTTATGCGCGGAGCAATCGAAAGCGGCAACGAGGTGGAAAAAATCAGAGTCGCCGATAAAAAGATAGCGCCCTGCCGGGCGTGCGACTATTGCAAAAAGAGCGGGGGCAAGTGCGCCGTTGCCGACGATATGGCAGACGTCTTACAGAAGATGATTGACGCAGACGTCATTGTGCTTGCAAGTCCCGTGTATTTCTATTCCATTGATGCACAGCTAAAAGCCGTAATCGACAGAACGGTTGCCCGTTGGTTGGAAGTGAAAAACAAAGAATTTTATTATATCGCAACCTGTGCGGACGAAGAAAAACAGTCTGCCGAAAGAACCTTTGAGTGTTTCCGCGGCTATGCCGACTGCGTTGAGGGGGCAGAGGAAAAGGGCGTTATTTACGGCGTGGGCGCGTATGAAAAAGGCGCAGTAAAAAATACCCCAGCCCTTGCTCAGGCTTATCAAATGGGCAAAAGCGTATAAAAGTACAAAAATGACGCGGTTTCAAGAAAAAAACACAGCAGAATAAGGAAAGGGGCGGATTGCCCCTTTCGAGACGGAACAGGCAGGAAATCCGCTTTCCCCTTGCGCGGACGAAGCGCTCGAAATGAATGCCTCATCAAATCTATTATAATCAGGAAAACAGGGCGATAAGGCGCGGCGGCCGGGTGTTTGAACGGCTGTGCGCTTTTGCCGGGACAATCAAAAAAGTTCCTTGACTTTGCCGTGCGCCTATGCTAAAATAATTCTGGAAAAGTCTGAAGTCCGTTACGCGGGCAACAGTCAGAATATCACGGATTGGAGATATGGATAATGGAAAGAATCAAAACGCTGGAGACCCGTTCTCTGTGTGAGAGCGCCAAAAACGGCGGCTGCGGCGAATGCCAGACTTCTTGCCAGTCTGCTTGTAAGACCAGCTGCGGTGTTGCAAACCAGAAGTGCGAGAACGACGCGAAATAAGCGCTTTGCTTGCCTGTTCAAAGAATGCCGCCGGACTCGGCGGCATTCTTTGGGTTTGCCTCAAAAAATCACTTTCCGGACTGTTCCGAAAATACCCGCGGAGGAATCTTTATGGTACATCAATATAAATTAAACAACTATAATATCGTGCTGGACACCTGTTCCGGCTCCGTACATTCGGTAGACGACGTGGCCTACGACATGATCGCGCTGTATCCCGAAAAATCCCCGGAGGAAATCATAGCGGCCATGCTTGAAAAATACGGCGCGCGGCCGGATGTGACCGAGGCGGATCTGCGCCTGTGCCTGTCCGACATTGAAAATCTGAAAAGCGCCGGAAAGCTGTTCACGCCCGACACCTTTGCCGATATGGCCGGCGCGCTCAAACAGCGCGGCGGCAACGTTATCAAAGCGCTCTGTCTGCATGTAGCGCACACCTGCAACTTAAACTGCTCGTATTGCTTTGCCAGCCAGGGAAAATACCACGGCGACCGCGCGCTGATGAGCTTTGAGGTCGGCAAGCGCGCGCTCGACTTTTTGATTGAAAATTCCGGAACGCGCAAAAATCTTGAGGTAGACTTTTTTGGCGGCGAACCGCTGATGAACTGGGACGTGGTCAAACAGCTTGTCGTCTATGCGCGTTCCTGCGAAAAAATACACGGCAAAAATTTCCGTTTTACCCTGACCACAAACGGTATGCTGATCGACGACGACGTGATTGATTTTGCCAATCGGGAAATGAGCAACGTAGTGCTCAGTCTGGACGGCCGGCGGGAAATTCACGACCGGCTGCGCGTCGATTACGCGGGCAACGGAAGCTATGACAAAATCGTACCTAAGTTTCAGAAGCTCATTGCGGCCAGAAACGGAAAAAACTACTATATGCGCGGCACCTTTACCCATGCCAACCCGGATTTTACAAACGATGTGTTCCACATGGCCGATCTCGGCTTTACGGAACTGAGCATGGAACCGGCGGTTCTGCCGCCGGACGATCCCGCCGCCCTGAACGCGGAGGATCTGGAAACCGTCAAGCGGGAGTACGAACTGCTCGCTGCGGACATGCTTCGGCGAGAAGCAGAGGGGAAACCCATCACGTTCTATCACTACATGCTCGATCTGAGCGAGGGGCCGTGCATCTACAAACGCATTTCAGGCTGCGGCTCAGGCACGGAGTATATGGCTGTGACCCCATGGGGCGATTTGTATCCCTGTCATCAGTTTGTGGGCGAGGAGGCCTACAAGCTCGGCAACATCTGGGACGGTGTCACCAATAAGGAACTGCGCGAAAGCTTTCGGAACTGCAACGCCTACAGCCGCCCGGAATGCGCCGACTGCTGGGCAAAGCTGTACTGTTCGGGCGGATGCGCCGCAAACGCCTACCACGCAACGGGCAGCATCAGGGGCGTCTACAAGCCCGGCTGTGAACTTTTCCGCAAACGCATTGAATGCGCAATCATGATGCGGGTAGCCGAGCAGGATCTACATAAATGAATACGCCTATTTTGGATTTTCTGAACCGGTACGTTTCCTCCGGCGTATCAAGGTTCCACATGCCGGGACACAAGGGCCGCACCTTTCTCGGCTGCGAACCTTTTGACATCACCGAAATCGACGGCGCGGACTCGCTGTACGAAGCCGACGGCGTCATTGCACAAAGCGAAGCCAACGCGGCGGCGCTCTTCGGCAGCGCGCAGACGCTGTATTCCACAGAGGGATCCAGTCAGTGCATCCGGGCGATGCTGTATCTTTTGCTGACCTGCCGGAAAGAAAACGCGTCCCCGGTCATTTTGGCCGGACGAAATGCGCATAAAGCCTTTATTTACGCGGCGGCGCTCCTGGATTTTGAGGTAATTTGGCTGTGGCCGGAGGAAAACCGCTCTCTGTGCAGCTGCCAAATCTCCGAAAACCAGCTTGAAGCGGCGCTTTCCGGCATGAAAGCCGCTCCGGCCGCCGTATATCTGACAAGCCCGGACTATTTAGGCGGTACGGCGGACATTGCGGCGCTCGCAGCCGTCTGTCACCGGCACGGCGTTCCGCTTGCCGTAGACAACGCGCACGGCGCCTATCTGCATTTTTTGCAAACGCCCCGCCATCCGCTGGATCTCGGCGCGGACATCTGCTGCGACAGCGCGCACAAAACGCTTCCGGTGCTGACCGGCGGCGCCTATCTGCACATTTCAAAAAACGCGCCCGCCGCCTACGGCGCCAACGCCAACAGCGCCATGGCGCTGTTCGGCTCCACAAGCCCCTCCTACCTGATTCTCGCTTCGCTCGACCATTGCTGCCGCTATCTTACCGAGGGGTACCGCGAACGTCTTTCGCAGACCGCCGCTAAGCTTTGTACGCTGCGAAGCGAACTGCAAAGCCGCGGTCTGCTTCTGCCCGAAAGCGATCCGCTGCGGCTGACCTTTGAGGCGGCGGGACGCGGATTTACGCTATCCGAGCGCCTGCGCGCCTTTGGCGGCGTATGCGAATACGCGGATCCCGATTTTCTTGTGCTGATGCTGACGCCGGAAAATACAGAAGAGGATTTTAAACTGATTTTAAATGCGTTTGAGAACCCCGGTTTCT
>CATYXQ010000008.1 GCA_958414825.1 uncultured Eubacteriales bacterium
GAGCACCGGCGATTTAAAGCCAAGCATTGAAATATCAAGCGGAGTGAGCGTAAGACAAACTGTGCCGCCGCGCTCCTCAAAGACAAAACCGGCGGCGCCGGCGACCTCCGACAGCCACAGAGAAAGCAGTCCGCGATCCGGAACGGACAACGGTTTTCCGCCCATACTGTCCACAAATACGCTGACGCGCCCGCAATCAATCACAAAAGAAACAAGCAAACTCGAACCGTTTGTCGCCGCCAGGCGAAGCAGGAGGGTGAGCGCAAGTGCAAACGCATTCGGCGCCGTCTCAATCACCGCATCCGTGCGCGGCGGCTGAATGCGCATCGAAATCCCCTCTTCTTTCAGCGGATCGCCGACCGTCTCTTTAAAAAAGCGAAGAAGCGCGCCAAGAGAGCACTCGCGCCTCGCCTGTTTTGAAATTTGCGCACAGTCAAACATCTGCAAAGCGGCGCGGCCTGCTCCCTCGCTGAAATACTGACGCATACAATCAAAATCCAAAAACAGCAGATACCGACGGCCGCCGAGCATCAGTTCCCGAATCAGCACGCGGCGTCCAAATGCATTGACAAGCCCGCGCATACTGCCTGCCGCGCTTTCCAGCCATACACGCTGCGCGCGCTTCATAGGCGCACGGGCGCTTTTATAGAGCACGGCGCCGCCCTCATCGGTAATCAGAAGCGGCGGTATCATTCAGACTCCGCCCCCGTGCTCTCCGCCGTACTTTCCTCCGGCAACTGCGACAGCCGCGGAGAACAGAACTGATAATTCAGCATAGACGCCTCCGAAAGAACCGAAAGCAGCGCTTCATCCTCGCCCTCAAGCACCAGTCGAAGATTATATTTTGTAAAATAAAACGCAAACTCTTCAATGTCCGCCGCAAGCTGCTCAGCCGTGAGCGAATCCACGCACAGCGCGGCCGTATAGCCCCCCTCCGAAACGCGGGCAAAAAAACGCGCAAGCAACGGCGAATGCAAAAGCGCATACGGCACGCAAATCGTAACCGGACTGCCCACAGCCTCTGCCATTTCAAAGATTTCCTCAATATTTTCCTCGGTCACTTCTCCAAACACAAGCACGGTTTCACCCAAACGACTGGCGCAAAATTCCCGAATCAGGGAAAGCTCATATTCATACACCACACTGCGCCCCGCCGTCTCCCAGTCGAGCGCGCCGACATAAAAAAGACCGGTTGTACTGTATTCAATGTCAAAGGCCGACATCGGCAGACGAACCGAAACATCCTTGCCGAGCGCTCTATCGGTTTCGGAGGCAAACATACACACGCCGCCGCGGTACAAAACCGTGGACGCATAGGTGAACGGATCCTCGGACGAGAAATCCGCAAGCGCCTCCGGCAAAACATACTCTCCGTGTATGGTGCGCTCAATAATCGGCGTGATCGTCTCGCCGCCGGTTACATCCGGAGCGGGCAGAGGAAAATGCTGTGGATTCGCCGCGCGCCTTGAAAGATAGCTTCCGAGCCAAACTGTCGCCGCAAAGATGACCAATACCGACGCAATCAGAATAAGCAGCGGCCATCTGACCTTTTTGCGGCGGGTATGATACCCCTTGTAAACTGCCATTACCGAATTTCCTCCATGGAAAGGCCGCGCACATAATCGGTTTCACGCACGGAAAGCGTATCGGCGCGCGCTTCAATCATCCCGTAAAACCGGGAAGCCTGATACTGCGCGCAAAGTTCCTCAAAATGCTCGTCGATATAGGCGTCTTCCTTTGGCAGACGCAAAATGATGTGAAATCCGACGCTGCTTTCCACAACGCCGCTCACCTCGCCGTCCGAAAGGGCGAACGCCGCCGCTTCAAATTCATCAATCATCTCCATGCGCGTAAAATAATAACCGTCCGCAGGCATGGAATAATCCTCCGAATAACGGCCGATCAAAACATCCAGAGATTCGCCGCTCAGATATTTTTCAAGGGCTTCCTCGGCGATTCTGCGGTTATTTTCCACATCCTCGCCCGGATCGTTTTCAATAAAAATCTGCTTGGCACGCACAAACGAATCCCCGCGCAGAATTTCAAGCAGCGCCTCCTCGTCATTTTCAATGACTCCCTCCGAAGAAATCAGCCGCTCATACAGCTTGTCCTCCAGCGCGTCAATGCGCATCAAAAATTCAAATACTTCCTCCGTCATATAGTTCTGCGCAAGCTCGTCTGCAAAATTCAGCTTATTTTCCTTAAAATACGCTTTTGTCGCACTCACATATTCTTCCGCGCTCTGACGGACATCCGCGTCGCTCGGCGTGACGCCGTAATCATCGGCAAGCGCTATTGAACCGTACAGTCCCTGCACGGCCTCCGCCACACGCGCCCGCACCGCGCGGTCGAGCGCTCCGCTGTCGTCCGGATAGGACTCGGCGAGCGACGCGCGGTAATTAAGGTAAAAATATCTGTACAAATCATAAGTCGCTTCATATTTGCCGACATACAGCGCCGTCCAGCCGTATTTCTCAAGATAGGCCGCTTCCCTGCGCTTTTCCACAAAACGGATTATCAAAAATGTCAGCAAAACCGCAAGCAGTACAATTCCCGCCGCGGCGACCCATTTTTTGACTCTCTTTTTTTTCAGTTCCCTTTGCGAAAGCAATTCCCTCATTCTTTTTGTCTCCGTTTCTCCGGCCGCGCCGGAACGATTGCATACGATATATTTCAATCTGTCGGCAAAATAAAAACAAAATATACCGAAGCGTCTGAAAGCGTCAATGCGCGCCGAACTGCGCAAAAATCCGCGCCTCGGCGGCGCAATTTTCGCACAGCGCTCCGCCGTCGAAACGACCGGTTTTCAGTCGGTCTGAATATATTTATAATACTATACAATTTGAAGCGGGTCAAGAAAATTGCAAAATTTTCTTGACAGGCGCAGCGCTCGGCGGTATAATAAGCTGGATTTTGATTTTGAATTTCAAATTCAATTTACGGAGATACGATGAAACAGCAATACAACACCAAACAGAAAAACGCCGTGCTTGACTGTCTTGCAGAGCGAACCAGCCGCAGTCTTACGGTAGACGGGGTTCTCTCCGCGCTTGCCGCGCGCGGAGAACGCATCGGCCGAAGCACGGTCTACCGCCGGCTTGAGGAACTCTGCCGCGAGGGCTATGTACGCCGCTTCGCCCCTGAGGAGGGACGGAGCGTAACCTACCGCTTTATCGGCAGCGGCTGCGGAGAAAAAAGTCATTTTCATCTGATTTGCAGCGTATGCGGCGTCGTCTACCACACGCACTGCCCGGAAATGGAAGCGATTTTTCAGCATGTAGCCGAAAACCATGGATTTGCAGTAGACACGCAGAAAACCGTTTTATACGGCTTATGCGAAAACTGCCAGGGAGGAAAAATAAAATGACTTTATCCTTGAAAAAACTTTTCTGCGCGCTTTTTGCCGCGCTCATTCTCTGCGGCGCGCTGTACGGCTGCGCCGGGCCGTCCGAATCGGACAAGTCCATAAAAATCGTCGCCACGCTTTTTCCCGAATACGATTTTGCAAACACGCTTGCGGGGGACCGTGCCGAGGTCACGCTGCTGCTCTCTCCGGGCGCTGATGCGCACTCCTTTGACCCATCCCCGAAAGACATCCTCACCATCACGGGCGCTGACCTCTTTATCTACACGGGCGACAACATGGAACTTTGGGTGCGCCGGCTGCTCGAAAGCGAAGACGTAGCGCGCGCCCTGTCGTCCGGCAGTCTGACGGTACTCAATTTATCTGCGGCGCTCGGTCTTTCCGAAGAGACGCATGAACATACCGGCGCCGAAGAGGCGTATAAGCACGAAAAAGAGGTTGATCCGCATATCTGGACGTCCTTTCGCAACGCGGAAAATATGTGCGCTGCCATCACCGACGCGCTCTGCGCACTGGACGCTGCGGGCGCGGAAGTCTACCGCGAAAATCTCGCCGACTACACAAAGCAACTGCAAACGCTCGACGCCGAGATGCAAAAAATAACCGAACGCGCTTCGCTTGACACCGCCTACTTCGGCGGATCGTTCGCCTTTGCCTGCCTGTTTGACGATTACGGACTCCTGCACCGCTCTGTATACGCAGGCTGCGCCGCGCACACCGAGCCGTCCGCCGCCGCGCTGGACAGTCTGATTGCGGACATGCGCGCCGCCGGGGCGCGATATGTGCTGTATGACAGTGCGTCCGAGGAAAAAACCGCCCGGACCATTGCCGCCGAAACCGGAACCGAGGTGCTGCACATCCATGCCATTCACAACATCACCAAGGCGGAACTGGACGCCGGGGAAACGTATCTCACCCTCTCCGAAAAGAATCTTGAAGCTCTCAGAAAGGCGCTTGACGCATGAATGAAATCATCACCTGCACAGATATAACCGTGCACAACGAAAAAACGCTCGCGCTCAAAGACGTGAGCTTTTCGGTACATGCCGGCGAATTTTTATCGATTGTCGGAGAAAACGGCGCGGGCAAATCCACGCTGGTCAAAACGATTCTCGGCATTCTGAAACCGGACGGCGGGAAAGTCGAAACGGCGCCGGGGGTAAACGGAAAAATCGGATATTTGCCGCAGCAGTCAAGCGCACAGCGAAACTTTCCCGCAAGCGTCCGGGAGGTCGTGCTCTCCGGCTGCATCGGCTCGACCGGCGTTTTTCCATTTTACACCCGCGCAAATAAAGCCCGCGCGGCCGAGAACATGCGTCTGCTCGGAATCGACGCGCTTGCCTCAAAAAACTACCGCGCCCTGTCGGGCGGCCAGCAGCAGCGCGTATTGCTGGCGCGCGCGCTCTGTGCGGCCGAACGCATCCTGCTGCTCGACGAACCCGCCGCAGGCCTCGATCCGGTCGTGACAGCCGATCTCTACGCAACGATCGCACATCTGTGCCGCGAACACGGCATGACGGTTATTATGGTCTCGCATGACATCACGGCGGCCATGCGCCTGTCCGACCGGATTTTGCACCTGGCAACCTCCCTGCGCTTTCTCGGCACACCTGCGGCCTACGCAAAAACGCCCCTCTGCGCAGCCATGACGATGGGAGACGAAAATCATGATTGAACAGATTACAAGGCTTTTTTCCCACACCTTTATGCAGTACGCGCTGATCGTGGGCGTGCTGGTCTCGCTTTGCGCCGCGCTGCTCGGCGTTCTGCTCGTGCTGCGGCGGTACGCCATGATCGGCGACGGACTCTCGCATGTCGGGTTCGGCGCGCTGTCGGTCGCCTATGCGCTCGGCGCGGCGCCGATGGCTGTGGCCGTCCCTGTTGTAATTTTGACCGCGTTTGTACTGCTCGGCCTGTCCGAAAGCGAAAAAATCCGCGGTGACAGCGCCATAGCCGTTCTTTCTTCCGCCGCGCTGGCCGTCGGCGTGGTCGCGTCCGCCCTCTCCGGCGGCACGGCCAGCGATCTGAACGGCTATCTGTTCGGCAGCATCCTCTCGCTGACCCGCTCGGACGTTCTGCTTTCGGTCATCCTCTCCCTAACGGTCATTCTGCTCTTTGCGCTCTTTAAAAACCGCATTTTTGCAGTGACGTTCGATACCAATTTTGCCAAAAGCGCGGGCGTGCACGTCCGGCTTTACAACACGCTTTTAGCCCTGCTTATCGCCATTACCGTCGTCGTGGGGATGCGAATTGCGGGAACTATGCTGATTTCCAGCCTCATCATCTTTCCCGCGCTCTCGGCCATGCAGCTTGCAAAAAGCTTTCGGGGCGTCATTTTGCTCTCAGCCGTCATTTCGGTACTATGTTTTACGGCAGGACTTTTGCTCTCGTTTTCCCTGCCTGCCGGCGCAATGATCGTGCTGGTCAACCTCAGCGTACTGATCGTATGCTCAATTGCCGGACGGCTCTGCCGCCGTGCGTAGCCCCGCACAGTTTGGTTCAGGCATCTGAATTGCACCGTATCCGTCAAAAACCGCCGTACATTCCGTTTAAAAAGCCCGGCATTTCCATATATAATATATATCTGTTCGGACAAACACCGTAACAATCTGTCTGAAAAATCAAGGAAAGGAACTTTTACCATGATCCGTATCCGAAACGAAGAAGCAAAAGACCATTCCGCTGTGGAAAAACTCACCCGAAAAGCCTTTTACAACATCTATATTCCGGGGTGCGTCGAGCATTATCTGGTTCATATCATGCGCGGCCACGCCGACTTTATTCCCGAACTGGATTTCGTCGTGCAATTAGATGATGAAATCATTGGCAGCATCATGTACACCAAAGCCCGCCTTACAGATGAAAGCGGAAATAACAAACCGATTCTCACGTTCGGGCCGCTCTGTATCGCGCCCGAACATCAAAGGAAAGGCTACGGCAAAATGCTGATGCGGCATTCCTTTGAAAAAGCCGTCTCCATGGGCTACGATACCATTGTAATTTTCGGCGCCCCCGCCAACTATGTGGGCAGCGGCTTTAAAAGCTGCAAAAAGCTCAATATTTGTCTTGAGGGCGGCAAATATCCGTCGGCCATGCTGGTCAAGGAACTTGTTCCCGGCGCTCTGGACGGCCGGAAATGGTTCTATCATGACAGTCCCGTCATGGCCGTTTCCCCGGAACAGGCGAAAGCATATGATGATTCGCTGGAACCGATGGAAAAGAAATTTCTGCCGGCACAGGAAGAATTTTATATCATGAGCCATTCCTATGTAGAGTAATAAAGAACCGCGGGGACTTGCCAAAAGCGAGTCCCCGCGGTTTTGACATCGTACAGAAAATCCGGTCACCTGTTCGTGCGCGCCGGTTTTTTCAAAAAGACCTCGCAAAGATTGTCGGATGTAAAACAGCAGCGTTTATACCGTCCGTTTCGGTTGGCGTAAACCTCGCCGGCGTCCGAAGCGCTACCGCACGAGGTATATTCCGCCTCGCAGCCGCAGTACGATATACGGATACGGTTTTCAGCGACTTCGATCTCGGTACGCTCCGCCCCGTCAAACAAAAAGACCGGCAATACCACTGCGACTTTTCCGTGCCCCGAAACCGAAATTTTCACGCCCGATTCATCGGCTTCATACCGCTCGGTCAGGATTTCACCGTTTGACAAACGGCATTCAACCGCAAAAAATGCGCGGTCCGAATCGGCGTGATATTCTTTCAAAGTATGCTTTGCATCCCGGTCTGCTCCGCAAAGAAGCCTGTCGTTTACAACGGCCGCACCGCAGATCGAAAGCGGGGAGGGATTTTGAATATCCAGCGCATAATGAGGGCTGTCGGTAAACGGAAGAGACAGCAGCATGGCGGACGGAACGCCGTCAAAGTGGATTCTGCCGAGGCCGGAAGCATCATACTTATAATCCGCCGCCGTGTCGTATTCCAAAAACCACCCGCCGCACTTCAAAAACACCTTGTGAAAATCCGCAGATGTGACTGCAACATACGAATCGCTGTCCGCCGTGCACGGCGCTATACGGTCGTCGGAGAACAGATAGGCCAGATAGATAAACGAGGCCAGGGAAATCATGTATTTATCAAAATACGCATAGGCTTCGCAGCCAAAACCGCTGTCAGGCGGGTACTGATTTTTTACGTGGGTTTTGACACGCCGCTTGGCATAGCTTTCAAGCGACGCGCACGCTTTGAGCGCCGCCGCCTTATAGAGGCCTGCCGTCTCCATATCACCGAGTTTCGCATGTCTTGCGGCGGCAAATTCCAGCAGCGCCGCAAGATAGGCTTCGTTAAATAAAAACTGATTGCTCCGTCCGCCGTAGGGAATTTCGCCCGTCACCGACTGCATTTTCAGCATGAGCGGTTCAGCCTTTGCAAGCAAGCCTTCGATTTTTTCAGCGTATTTGCCCCGATACCCAAAATGCAGCAGCACCGCAAGCTGACAGCGCGCTGCAAGATCATACAGCATCGGATTTCCGGGATCCTTATACAGGCCGTTTTCATCAAACGACAAAAGCTGAGAGGGGATTTGTAAATTCAGGAACGCCTCTGAATCGGCAAGTCCGATATACTGCCGCATAAATTCACTTGCGGCGTTATACGCCGCCCAGTTGCTCTTGGGCGTGTCCGGCGATTTGGCGATGGCCGTATAGCAGGTGTACGGGTTGATTGTCCCGAGTTTTTGCTTCCATCCGTCAACTGCCGACGTTTCCACGATACCGGAACGCTCCAACTCCAGAATGCAGAAAATCAATTCCTTGACCGAAAAATCATTTGCAGCCCGAACTTTTGGCACCTGCGAACAGCAGAGTTCCATCATCTCGCAAAACATCGGCAAAAGTTCGCCGTGTATACCGTGAGACAAAAGGATTCCGATATTGGCGGTAAGCCTCGGAAACCCGTGTTCCGTCAGTCCTTCGCGCTTCACTTTATCAAAAAACTGTTTGATGCGCGCTTCTCCGTAGGATTCCAGCGCAAAATTCATGATTTTCAAATAATTCTGTTTCATCCGCACCTCCGAAAAATCAAAATTTTTACATGATGCTATTATCATGCCAACCCCTGCGTTTGTCAATCGTTTCCTTTAAAATTCCGACGGCTGCGAAACCCGGAAATTGAAGTTTAACTGGATAGTATGGCATGAGAATGGCAACCATACTATAGAAACTGTAATAACTGGAGGTTTTTACATGGCAGTCGAATTCAAAAACAGCGAAACCAAACAAAATCTGATGCGCGCATTCGCCGGCGAAAGTCAGGCGCGCAACCGCTATACCCTTGCCGCTTCTCAGGCAAAAAGCCAAAAGCTGCACGTGGTAGAGGCAATTTTTAAATTTACGGCAGATCAGGAAAAGGAACACGCGGAGATTTTTTACAATCACCTCAAAGAGTGCGCGGGCGAGACCATCCATATCGACGGCGGGTATCCGGTCGATATTTCGCAATCGATCGTGCAGCTGCTCCGGTACGCACAGCACAACGAATATGAGGAGCACGACGACGTGTACCGCGCATTCGGCGACAAGGCCAAAGAAGAGGGCTTTGCCAAGATCGCCGCGTCTTTTCACAGCATTGCCGAAATCGAAAAAACACACGGAGACCGGTTCGGTCACATAGCCGACCTGCTCGAACAAAACAAGCTCTTCCTTTCCGATGCGGAATGCGGCTGGATGTGTCTCAATTGCGGCCATATCGCCAATACCAAGGGCGCGCCTGAAATATGCCCGGTATGCAGTCACGATCAGGGATTTTTCATCCGCCTTGAAATGGCGCCGTTTTACGGCTGAGCAAATTTTTGTCCATCCGTTTCTGTATCCGGGGCGGCTGTGCCTTGGGGGCGTATCAAGTTTACAAGGCGGCTTAGCGCCGCCTTGTAAACTTATTTTATTTGTAGCGTTTACCTGTAGCTACATCAATACCATGCAGCTTTTCTGTAAGCCATTCGATTTAAGATTCGAGATCCATCCTATACCATTCAAAAATCACCGCAAGATTTTGATCGCACACGCGGCTGCCGCCATGACGAAGCATGTCCAGCATAGCCTCTTCTTCCTCTCCCCTCTTCGGACGATTAGACAAATCGGAGATCAGAATCGGAGACAACACCGCCATAATCAGTTTATAAATACCGTGCAGCTTCGTCCTGTCAAAACCGCCCTGTAACAAAAAAACCGGTTCAACCGGATTCATGCCGTTTGCCTTGCGCACTTTGGGAATCTGTTTATATGTATCGCCGATACCGACGCCGCACGGCATGGGAATTTCAAAACGCTTTAGCGCGCTTCTATATCCCATTATACGGCCGGCCATCAGCCACCCGAAATAAATAATCTCGATTCCACGCAGTAATTCTCGCTTTGCCTGAGCATACGAATATACAGGCAACCCGGTCTTTTCACCGAGCATCTTTGCATATTCGGCAGCATAACCTGTATTGGAAGTATACACAATCGCCTCAATCATTTTGCTTTTCCGAACCTTTCATAATTTTGTCGGCACACAGACTGCACCCAGCGCAGCTGCAGCGCCGCTGAAAATAAACGATATCCTATAAGCGACGCTCGATTGCCGGCAAAGAATCCACTTTTCGCTTCGGCAAAATGAATAAATCTTCGACAAAAATCCCGTATATTCCGCTTATTGAATTCCCTGTTTTCCCAGCATGTACATTACCATTGTATACGTAAATGCCGAAAAGGTCAATACATTTTATATACAATTCAGAATAAATCCATGCAACGACCATGAAAAAAGCTGTCCCGGAGTACAAATTCCGGGACAACTTTTTACTTATTTTCGGCAGTCGGCTCGACGCCGGCCGTTTTGCGAAGCGCGCTCGAAATCAAATCCAAAAACGACTGTGCGGGTCGCTCAAGACTTGCATAGCGGCTCTGCCAGTCAAAGCTGCCGTCGTTCAGCATATAGATCAAATGCTTATTCAGGTTGGCGGGCTGATAGCAATATCCAAGATCATAGGCGCGCGTTTCAAAGATAATGTCCAGCATAGCCGAGCTTTCCTCGTCGCGCGTGTACTGACCGTTCAGCGTTTTGTCATAGTAAGCGGGGATAATATACTCATGCGAATAGTAGCCGATCGCCTCTATAATCGCCGACGTGCGCTCCTCGTTCTCCACGAGCAAGGGAACGCACAGATAATTCATATAAAACGGCGCAACCGTATTGGCATATTCGGTCTGCCGCTCATCGTATAAAACATAGGGCAGAATGCCGTAATCGGTCTCCATATCCCTAAATTCGCCGAGTTTGCCGATCGTCGTCATAAAGAAGAGCGCCTGATCTCCGCTGAAGATCGGGATATATTCTTTTTTCGCCGAGTTATGCTGATATTTCAGCGAGCTTTCGGGATCCATTACCATGTTGAAGAATTTCTCCAGCATGTTATGCGTAACTTCCGTATTGATCGTCAATTCATAATTCAGCGTATCGGGATCGAGCGTGACCATCCGCTGACCGGCGGAATTTACCACGCCGTACACCGCGTCCACCCAATACAGCGTGCCGTAAACGTCGGTAACGCCGTCGCCGTTGGTATCGTCCGTGACTTCTTTGGAAATGGAATACATCCTGTCGATCGTCCACTTGTGCTCATTGACAAGATCGTACAAATTTTCAACCTTATAAGTCTCGGCCAGCTTTTTGTTGAACGCGATGCAGTAGGTTTGATCCATCATGCTGATTCCGAAATCACCGGTCGTAAAGAAAAGCGTACCGGCAAATTCAAACGCATCATTCGCTTTTTCATCGTACCAGTCGTTGTCCTTATCGAAATAAGGCAGTTGATTGAGGTCGGAAAGATACCCCTCATAGGCCAGTTGGCTGACGTCATAGCCGGGAATCACGCACATGTCATAGTTATAGTCGCCCGACATCGCTTCTTTTACAAGCACCCGATAGGCTTCGGGAGACTGCTGGTTGGCCGTCGTATTTCTCTGGGAAGTGACAATTTTAATGCCGTAAAGATCCTGCACCGCCTTGTTTCGCCGTTCAATCGCAGAGTCAATCACCGTCGGATTCTCTTCACTGTACAGAAAGTCATTCGTATTGACCGACCCGCGTCCGGCGGAAAGAATTTTGAACTCGTATCCGTCAAAGTTATATTCGGGAAGCTTATATTCCTCCTCCGTCACGTCGGTTATGTCTGAAGATACATCCCCCGTATTATCCGGTTCGGTTTTGCCGCATGCGGCAAACGGCAGACACATTGCCAGAACAGCCAGCGCGGCGAGCAATTTTTTACACATAAATCAATGCCTCCTTCATATCCGAAAAATAAGCCGGCATACCGGCAAGTCACGGCGACTTGCCGGAACACCGAATTGAAGAACATAGATCGTCAAAGCAGTTTTTCCTGCGGCGTGCCCGTGGGTCCGTGTACCACTATAACGTCCGGCCCCTCCTCCATTTCCACAAACTTCATCGGGTCATAGCAGATATGGCGGGGAGAAATTTCGGTCGTGCTGAAATGCTGATGATAGAACATGATATACCGTCCGTCGGCCGTGCGCGTGTACACAGAGTCGCCCGTACCGCGGGTAAATCCGGTTGCACGGAGAATCGGATTGTATTTATACTTTCTGTAAGGTCCGAGCGGTTTTTCCGCAATGGCAAAGCCCTCGCCGTAATCGCCCTTGTAATGCGATCCGGCATAAATCATATAATAAAGCCCTTTGTGCTTCATAATGACGCCGCCCTCAACAATGCGCGCATAGTCGCATTCCCACGGTTCAGTCGGAACCATGATTTTGACCAGGGTATCGTCGAGCGGCGTAACGATGCCGTCCTCCATCTTGACTTCATATGCCCAGATTTCGTTGCCGTTGTTGAAACGGACAACCGTGATATAGGTTCTGCCATCCTCGTCCACGAACGGATGTCCGCCGATTTCCTGCACATCCTCATGCAGGGGCTTCATCGTCTTGGACTTGAAGGGACCAAGCGGCGACGTGCTGGACGCAAACGCAACCTGCGCGCGGCGCTTGCCGCGCTCATCCGGCGCGGTATGCGAAGCATAAAACATGTAGAACATGCCGTCTTTGTAAATGACGTTCGGACTCATATACTCGTTGTTGCCCCAGCCGTCCTTACCGTGGAACACCACCACAGGGTCCGACCAGTGAATCAAATCCTTTGAGGTATAGCACTGAAACAGGGACATATCCTGCGTATCGGTAAAGTACAGATAGTACATGCCGTCATAGAACAGAATATCCGGATCCGCGCCGTATACGACCGGATTATTATAGAAATTGTCCTTGTCAAAAACCGGCGCTTCGCCGATTTCGCTGACCGAAACACCGCGGAACTGCGCCGCGCCGTCGCCGAGGTTCAGGCCGATAACGCCGCGCGGGAAGTGGGAAAGCTCAATGTCAAATTTGGGATAGGGGTCGGTCTCGGTAACAAAATTGTTGAACCAGATTTTTGCATATGTACCCCGCATCTCCACACGGATCTTATACCACTGATCTTTTCCGAACGGATAGCGCATAGAACCCAGCACGCGATTGTCCCGGTCGCCGCCGTTGACCTTGGTCAGCTTGACCGAGCAGTCGGCCGCATTGACAGAGAGATAATAGCCTGCGATCCAGGCAACGCCGTTTTTGCCCTGCGCGCGGAAATAAACGCCCGCCTCTCCGTCCTGCACCAGCTTGATTTCGCATTCAAAAGCAAAATTTTTCGGCGCCTGTTCCTTAGAAAACAAAATTGCGCGGTGCTCCGGAACCGGGAAAAGCGCATCTCCGGCCTGCGCCGTAAAAACGCCGTCTTTTTCATCGACTTTGGCGCCGAGGTTGATCCATTCCATCATACATTCTCCTTGCTGAAAGTATAAAATTTCTTTTTCTCCCCGCGCGGGAACCCCCGGCTTGGGAAAAAGCGCGCGCATGATTGATAAAGCCAAACAAACGCGCTCTGCGTTCATTTATAGAATACCCGCAGAAGCCAAAATAGTCAATGTTAAAAGATTTGCTTTTTGTTCAAAAAATCCATCAATTTTGTACAAAAATATTGCATTGGTCAAATCGGTCGGAATGTTTTCAAGCAAATAGCACAAAAATTTGCCGGCGGTGAAAAAACTGCGCGATCCAGAGGCCGAAACGGTTCATTTCATCCGTGCGGACGCTGCTGTAATGCATATACGCTCACATACCGGCTTCTGCTTTTGCCGTTGACGGTGAATTTTTTCCGCGCCCGGCAGTTGGGAACGGACGCGCAATAAAAAAGTCAAAATAAAAAGCGGGGGTATCCCCGCTTTTTATCGGCGGAAAATTTTTTGCCGACTTACATAACGCTTTATACTTTCGCAAACGCAGACAGGCCGGGCGGATCACGCCCGGCCTGCGGCGGGCGCCGCCCCACCGGACGCCAGTGCCTGCGTCAGCCTTTCCGCTGTCAGGACGGCATTGGCAGTTCAGCCGTCTCCCATTTTGCAAACAGCGTCATATCGCCGCGCACCGGCGCCGTAAAATCATACGGCGTCTGATACCGCGCGTCCGCGTACCAGCCCGCAAAGCGAAAACCGAGCTTGACCGGATTTTCCGGCGCTGTGACCGTTTTGCCTTTCTGCACGGTCTGCGATCCGATTTTGGCCGCGCCGACCGTATCGAAACGAACGGTATATTTTCCCTTGTTCATACCGATCACAAGCGCGATCAGGTTGCGGTTGCCCTCCTTCTCGGGCAGCGCGGGAATCGGTCTGGTTTCTGCGAAGCCGCAAACCGTGCATCTGCGCGCCTCTTCTCCGGCAACGCCCGGTCTGACGGGTTTGGTTTCGGCCCACCCGCCGAAAGAATGTCCCGCCGGAATCGGCTCCGTATAGGAGTACCCACAATCTTTGCAGACGACGGTCATCTCTCCCGGCTCTGTACAGCTTTTTGGGACCGTGACAGATTCAACCGTATTTTCATGCCTGCAGCGCGCAAATTCCGCATAAATCGTATGGTTTTCCGAAAGGCCGGTAAACACATACCGTTCCGCCGCGCCCACCGAAATTCCGTCTACCGTTACATCGCAGAGAACATATCCCGCCTCCGCCGAAATCGTATAGGTAATATCCTCGCCGACAGCCGCTTCCGTGACGCCGGCCGGCGCAATACCGCCGCCCGCCGAAGCCGCAGCCGTCACGGTTACAAAGCGCTTTGCAACATCCTCGACCAAAACGGCCGTCGCCGTGCCCGCAAGCGTAACCGAGCGCTTTCCCGTAAACGTAAGATGGTCGGCTCCGCGCGAACCGCCGCTGATCTCATAAAAGCTGCCGCTGTTGACTTCAACGTCGGAATCCTTTGCCATCAGTCCGTACAACTCGCCGACATATTCTTCAAGGCAAAGTCCGCTGTCCGCAAGCGCCTCGGCGTGTTCGGCGCCGACATAGCGGAAATGCCATGCTTCATAGATAAATCCGGTCTGCGCGACCTTGTCTTTAGAAAATCTGTGAACAAAGCCGTATTTCGGACCGTTTTCAACCAGCCAGGCCCATTCGGCCGTCTCATCGTAGTGGTGATGATTCAGACCGCCGTAGCCGAGCGTGTTATCATAAATATCCACCGCATAGCCGAGATGATGCTCCGATCCGCCCGGCAAACCGCAGGATTGGCTGACATAATGAACCGCCGCTTCAAAACCGCAGCCCGCCTTACGGCGTCGGGATCCGACCGCGTTTGTAAAGAGCGCATACTGACGCAGATAGGTTCTGGAAGCATCGCTCATATAAGGCGTCTTTAACCCTTCCGCCTCCATGGCCGCAATCATATCGTCAAACGCCGCCGCCGCATCGGCGCGAAGCGTATACGTCGCGCCCGCGTTGGTATGCCGGGTCACAATTGCAGAATCGGGCAAGCTGTCCTCGGTATACGGAAGAATACTATTGCAAACACGCAAAGTCTCCTCGGCGATTTCAAGACCGACCAGATCATTGTAACGGAAATACTGATAACCGCCGAGCAGCGTGAGCTTGTAGTGATCTTCCGCGTAATTTTTCAGCATTTCGCAGTCCGAGCCGAAAACGACCCTGTGATAGCGCGCGGCTATCGTCGTGGCCGAAGTATGCTCGGCGTCAAAAATGATATGGTCAAAAATCACATCGCCCGACATCCGGTAGTCGATGTCGCCGTCAAAAACGAACTTTGCTCCGGCGGCGCGGTAATCCACCCCGCCGTACTGCGAGGTAACTGTGACCGTACCGCTGTGCACCGGTTCCTGGAAACATTTCGGTTCGCTTTTGTTTTTAAATTCATGATTGGGAACCAGCGTATATTTTCCCACCAGAACGACCGTGCCGCCCGCCCGGACGGCTTTGAGCGCCGCCTCGTAGTCCGCCGTCGGATAAGCCGGGCTTCTGCCGTCGCCGAAGCCGCCGTCCGCCAAAAAGACAACGTCCTCCGCAACCCTTGCGGGCATTTCGTCCGCATTCACATACTCCGTATACCCGCAGACCGAGCAGGAATGAATCTGTACGTCCTTATCAAACGGATTTGCGTGCGCGCCGCCGAAACGGTGCGCATTCTCATATGCGCAGACCGTTTCCACGCAGTCAAAAAGCGCGAGGTCGGCGAGGAAAACCACGCCGTCCGCAACCGTGCGCGGATCATAGATCAGCCGCTTGCTGCCGGCCACAGCGTACAGGGGTATACTGTCAAACTCCCATATGTCTCCCCCGTCTACATAAATATTGACGTCCCCGGTCATGGCGTTGGCCGTTTCCGAACCGCCGGTATACAGATTTTCAATCACAGCGTCGCCGCCGAGATAGAGGTTTGCGCTCGCAGCAACCGATCCGCCGCTCACCGCGCCGAGAAACACGTACCGGATATGCGCGTCGCCGTCCACGGTGACGCTCGCCGTTCCCGTATGCACGCGCGCGCCGCTGTAGCGCGAAAACGCAACTACCCGGCTGATTTTGCCGCTGTGGATAACGATACACGGATCTTCCGCATACGCCGCCAGTGCATTATCTTCCTTATTATGACCGCCCACGATATACAGTCCGTTTGCATCCACGGTATCGTCATAGTTTACACGCATTCCGTCGCCGAAAACCAGTTTGTTAAATCCTGCGCTGATGACGCCCGTCGTTGCAATCTCAACGGTCAGATTCTCAAAATGCGTCTCGCTCCCAAGCGTAAAATTGGCCGAACCCGCATAAACAAGCTTTGCGCCCGAATTGCGGTAGTCGGTTCCGCCGTATACCGACGTTACCGTGACCGGCGCGCTACATGCGGGCGCAGTAAAAGACGTCATCGCCACTTCGCCGCAGACTACAATCGTTCCGCCCAAGGGGAGCGATGAGAATGCCGCCGCAAAGCTGTCGCTGTCAAAAGCCGGCGCCGCGTCCTTGCCGAAATCCGCGCGCTCTGTCAGCGCACCCGCGGCTGTTCCGCCGTTTTCGGTCACTAAACAGGTCAGCAGCGCGCTGCCGCCCGCAGTTTCAAAAACCATTTTTACAACAAAATCCGTGTAACTTTCCGCATAGCGCAGCAAGAGGCCGTCGGCTGTATCTTGCGCTGTAACGCCATGCGGCCAAATCATTTTAGGCAAACCGCCGGACAGATCATTCGGCAGAGCCAAAAGCACGCTCTTCATCTTCGTATCCCCTCCCGTATCCTCCACAGCCGTATCAAAGCAAGATGCAAAACCCGACGGAAGCTTTACGGTCGGTTCATAAATCAACGCGCGCGAGCCGCCTGAAAAATACGACGCCGCATAGTTGCCGAACGCCGTGACCGAAGCTTTGCCGCACATCCGGACGTTCACGCTGCCGTTCATGCCGCCGTTGCCGCTGATATACAGCGTCGGAACTGCCGCAGACCCCGAAAGCGTCAAATCGGCGCTGCCGCCTTTTGAAGAAGCTGCATTGCCGACGCCGAGATTGACGCCGCCCGTAACAACAGTTGTGCCGCCGACAAACACGGTCATCTTTCCGGTATGGGAAACATTGGCGGTAGACCGTCCGAACGTGCAGACGTCCAAATATTTGCCGCTGTTGACCGTCAGATACGACTGACCCGTAAACGCGGTTGTTTTTTCATTGTTGTTTCCGCCGCAGATATATATTTTTCCGCTCGTTGTAATGCCCTCGCCAAGGGTAAGCCCCTTGAAATTGCCGGCAATCACACCGGTTCCGGCAGAAATGTTCAGATCTGCAAATTCCGTTTCGCCCCCGCAGGCAAAGGTGTACGACTGAATATTGAATGCCGCGCCGTCCGCGCGGTAATCCACGCCTCCGTATACGCTGGTAAAGGTGATTTTACCCGTATGCGCCGGCGCATTGAAGCGCGCCGTGATTTTCAATGCGCCGCAAATAACAAAAGTCGCATCGCCGTCGCCGGCAGCTTTGTAGGCCGCGGTCAATGTACCGAGCGCCGAAGAGGCGCTCGATCCGTCCCCGGACGCACCGTTTGCGATATAGATCACCTTGTCGGACGCGGCGGCGGACGTGCACGCAAGCGTCGCGAATCCCATCACGCATAAAATCGTAAAAAACAGCCGTTTCAATTGCTTTTGCATAAAATCCTCCCCCTATATGTACTCTGTTTACAGGATACGCCGTATTTCATTTTTGCACAAGGAAAAAAAGGCTGCATAAAAATCACAAAATTTTAACACCCGATTTACAAGAGCAGAAAATTCTGATACAATGAAACCACAGAGAGGGGGCGGCAAGCGATGGCGCTGCTGGTTCTTTGCGACGCGAAATACTATCGAAGCGTATGGTGTATGAAAAAGCTCTGCGGCATTTATGATGAAGCGGCTAAACGGCGAATCTCCGCGCCCCTCTATACCGATCTGTCCGCCTTTGAAAAGGACGCCGGGCAATACGAGAGCGGCTCTGCGGTGATCTGCCTGTTTGATTCCGTGATCTGGATGGAGAAGGCCGCTAAAATCATCGAACAAACCGGACTGCATCCGATCTTATCAACCTACATGTGCAACCTGCTTCCCCCGCGCGGCGCAAGCATTGTCGCCAGCAATGCGGACGACGCCATGTACACGGCCGTCGATTATCTGCACGGCTGCGGCAAACGCCGCATCGCGCTTGTCGGAATCAACCGGGACAGCTGGAATGATACCGGACGCGCCAACACGCTGAAACAATATACGACCGAAGACGCGCGCGGACTATTTTACATTGACGACAGCATGGAAAATTGCTTTGCCGCATTTTACGCGCAGCATACGCGGTATGACGCCGTTATCTGTTCAAACGATCATATCGCCATCCATCTTTGCGAATGGTTTCGCCGGCGCGGCGAAAAACCGCCGTTTTTGCTCAGCTATACCGATACGATAACCGCGCGTCTTTACGCCGGTGGAATCACTTCGATGTCGGTCAATTTTTACGAGGTCGGGCGAACCGCTGTCGCGGCTTACTTTGACCGTATCCGGCACCGTGCCGAATCGGTTTGTATTTTCCTCAAAAGCGAACTGCATATCCGCGGCAGTACGGATAATCAACCGTATATCCATGTCGGCGTCTCTTTGCAAAAAGCCGCTGAGAACGCGGAACATCCCGGCAAAATCACCTTTCCCCTGTTTCAGAGAAAACTCAGCAAACTGGAACATCTGCTGAATACATCCGATGCAACAAACCTGAAACTGATTTACGGTTTGCTTTTAAACCGCAGCTATGAAGAAATGGGCGCGTTCTGCTTTCTGACGCCGGAGGCCGCGCGCTACCGCGTCCGCAAAATGAAGGATATGCTCGGATGCAAAAACCGCAGCGAAGCCGCCGCATTTTTGGCCGACTATATATCGGTCAGAAATCTCGGACGCATGATTTCCGAGATTGAGGATTCGGTTTCTCATACGAAATTTTCAAAGAGAGCCGCCGACGCCGGTTTGTCAAAAAAAACAGAAAAGCAGAGCAAAAGCCCTGCTTCCGATTTGTAAAAAGTTAAATTTTCTCTCCGTTTTGAAACGGAAAAACGAATCTCAAACATAAAAAAGCCGGTGAAAACCGGCTTTTTTGCCGGCGAAAAACTTTGTTATTTCGACAGCTTACATCATTCCGTATAATCGGTATATACACAGTCTACGCCGAGCGCGTAATACTCTGCCTGCGCCTCCGCGCCGTTTACCGTGTGCGCGCACAGAAACACGCCGCTCTTTTTCAGCGTTTCCACATATTCAGGCGTGGCCAGCGTACAGTCAAAAGTCAAGGCCAAAAGCTCCATCCGCTCCGCCATTTCCACAATACCGGCCGCATCGGCTTTTTCCGCGTATGTGGGCAGACGGTAAAGCGTAAATATGATATTGGAATATCCGAGCGCGCGCACCGGCGCATACTCGCTCTCAGCATAAATCTGCGGCAGAATCCTTGAGAGAATTTCGGGCTTCTCCTCCGCGATTTTGCGGAGCACGCCGAGATTGTCGTCCTTGACATCCGTAATGATATAAACGTCAGGATGCGCCGAAAGCCATTTTGCAAGACTGTCGAGATACACGGATGTATAGCGGTTGTAAATTTTTACTGTTTTAAACTGATCGAGCGAAACCGGCGTGGAACCAAGGCTGTATGAATAATAGCGCGACCAGTCGTGCAGCGCCACTGGATGGCCGTCCGAAGACAGCAAAAAATCCATTTCAATAAACCGCCGCCCCGCAGCATAGGTCGCCTCCAGCGCCTCCAGCGAATTGCTCCCCGCCTGCCCGTCAATCGAACCGCCGGCATGGAGGATTTTATCCGGGAACACATCCCCCGAAAGCGTAACGGCGGGACGCAGCGGCCGCTCGGTGGAAAGCATGGACGAGCGTGAAATATCGTCGTACTGATAGCCGCCCTTTGCATACCCACTCAGCGCGGAAAAATAAATGATCGTGCGCCCGTCGATATTAAAGCTCTCGACCGCACGTCCGTCCACATAGGTGACAATATTCGTCTTATACACGGGCGTCAGCACACGACCGGGTTCCATATCGGTCTTTTCGGTCTCAAGCGGCGTATACACCGGCTGCTCTGCCCGCTTCACATGCAGCGTAAGCGCCTCCGCGTCCCACACAACCGAAAACCCGTAGTTTCGCAGATCCTCCGCCACAACGCCGAGACGACCGTCCACATTGTAGGATGGAATCGGATAGCCGTCAATATAGGCCGCAATATCCGTAGACAGAACATAGCCTGCAATCTCCTCCGCGCCGAGCGCGGCGGCGGACAGCGAAAGCAGAGCGCAGAGCGCCAAAAACAGCGCGCCCGTGAATCGTTTAAACAGGGATTTTTTCCGTTCAGTCATATAAAAAATTCCTTCTGAAATAGTAAGAAACAAAATCATACAGACGCGCCGGCTCCTCGGTCATCGGATCCGTGCGGTGAATCACCGGGCAAGACCGCATAATGTCGCTTGTAAGCTGCATATACGCGCTTCCCGGATACCCGCAGAGTTCAAATACCTGGTTCATCAAAAAGCTGACCGAAATGGGATCGCCCTCTCCCGAAAAATCGCTGCCGCAAAGTTTTTTGGCCGCATCGTTGGCCAAAATCAGATACCGGGTAGAATAATAATTGAAAAAGCCCTCCTCGGTCGCGAGATCCATGTTGATGCCGAGCGTTTCGTACACCGCCCCGCTGTTGCCGAGCCACGGCTTGTGATCGCCGAAGAAAACGAGCACCAGCGGTTCTTCCGAAGCCAGCATGTCCATCGCGTACGCATACAGATATTCGGTTGTGGACGCAATGCTGTTCAGATAATTGTTGACGATTGTAAAATCCGCGTCGGGATACCCCTTGTTTTCAATATACGGTTCGGTAAAATAGGCATTGTCCGCCTCATACGGACCGTGCCCCTGATAGGTGATGTTAAAACTGAAATAGGGCTTTGAGGCGTCGCGGTTTACATACAAATCATACAGCATCGGGAAAAAACGCGCGTCATACGTGATATCGCCGCCGGTGCGCGCCTTGAAATAATTTTCCGTGAAATAATAATTTTCAAAACCGAGGTTTTGATTGATATGCTCCCGGTTATAAAACCAGGCATAGCAGGGATGCGCGCCCTCCGTATAGTATCCGTTTTTGCGGAGATACCATACATAAGAATTCGAGGGCGCGACAAAATTGTCCAGCCGCGCATACGGCAGACCGGTCAAAAATTCGCGCTCGCTGATCCGGGTATCGCCCGCAAAAATATCGGTAATGAGCGTGCCGCTGTATCCCATCTCCTCCAGCATATGGTATTTTTCATAAATATCGGAGGTAAACGTAAGCTCTTCAAAGCGGGAAAAATCGGCATACGCCTCCAGCATCACGCAGACGATATTGACCGCGCGGTCAGCCGGAATTTCGGCGTCCGTATACGCCGCGAGCGCATCCGCGGCCACAGATGCGTCGTATCCGTCGGGCGCGGGACGGAGCGCAGATTTGACCGAATGCAGAAACGGATAGACAAATCCCTTGGAAATATACTGCTGCGCTTCGGAATATTCATTAATCAGCGCATGATTTGCCGCCTTGGTATCATAAATCCGATTGTTCAAATAAAGCGGCCAGAGCGCAAAGTACCCGGCAAGCGCCAGAGCGAGCGCCGAGCACAAACGCGGCCACGCGCGCCGGAAACGGCCGCGCGCAAAAAGAACAAGAAGAATCAGGCCGACCGCCGCCGCGCAGACGCAGAGTTCAATGCGGTCATCCCAGAAAAGATCGTAGCTCTCGAGCATCTTTTTCGACTCGGTAATCAAGGAAACGTCCTCGGCAATCAGGCAGTCGCCGCGAAATTCCATCTTATAATAATGAACCAGCGTCGGCACCAAAACCGAAACCGCAGTCAAAAGGTACGACCAGACGGCGCGGTTTGTCAACAGAAAGAAAAACGCGGAAAGAAAGACCGGCACCGCCAGATTCAAACCCAGGATATACGGGTTGTCAAAATATGAAGCGAACATCTCGTCCCCGAATTTTCCGCTCGCAAGATATAAGCTGCAAAATCCGATAACCAATCCGCCGAGCAAAGCGGCGGCGAACGAACAAAACACCCACAAAAAAGACGTGTATTTTTTCTCGCGCCTCGGTTTCCATGCAAACATAACCGGCACTCCTTCCCTGTACTCGCATTCGCCGGACTTCGCTTTCCGACTTAAATTCAGGCACTGCAATTTGTAAAATATACCCTATTATACTATCAGTGCGTATAAAAATCAAGTGAAAAAAGGCGCCGGGAAAGAACCGAAAAAAGCAGGAATTTTCAAAAAAAACAGGCGACATTTTCACCATGCACTCAGATTTTACGCATACGTCCCTATAAAATCCGGCCAAAATCCAAATGCGCTTTGCATTGTGACGAAAGCCGCGCGCCCACAGCGGAAATTTCGGTTTGCTCTTTACTTTTTCCGCTGCGTTTGGTATAATAGAATTTATAAAATAGGATAATTATTCCATATACGGGGAATCCGGCCTTTTCTTCGTCAAAAAAGCGCGGTGTCCCGAATGTACAGGAGGCGTCATGCAGAACAAACGAAAAGGCGGTCGGCCGATGGGGGCGAAAAGCGCTGTGGCCATGCTGATATGCGGCGTTCTCTCACTGATCTTTTTTTTCATTTTAGTAAAGTTTCAATCCCTGTCTCCGCTCCTCTGTCTCTTATACGCCGCCCTGTTTTTGGCGTTCACCGGCGGTGCGTATCTGTTTTTCTCCAAACACAGCCAGAGCGGTGAAAAAGAGCAGTTTGGGCGCAGTCTCGGACAAATCATGCTGGAAATCGTCATCAAAATGCACCTGCCTATGGTCATCTGCGACACAACGGGCAAAATCATCTGGCGCAACCGGGCGTTCGGCGCGGCCACGGAGACCGTCGGATCGGTCATGGGCGCGGACATCGGAACGATTTCTTCGATTGACGTGGAGGAACTGGACGAAAAAACGGAGCTTGAGGTGGATCTGTGCGAGCGCCGGTACGCGGTCAGCCCGTTCCGGTTCAAGACCGATGAAAAAAGCTACTGGTTTATCGTGTTTTCGGACAAAACCGCCTA
This sequence comes from uncultured Eubacteriales bacterium, assembly GCA_958414825.1. Lineage (GTDB taxonomy): Bacteria > Bacillota > Clostridia > Oscillospirales > CAG-272 > UMGS902. The sequence goes on from CATYXQ010000008.1 coordinate 23,337, forward strand.
CAACCAGCTTGCCGCGCAGGTGGAAAACGAACGCGGCGTGGTCGCCTATATTATTGTAGACAACCTTGACGAGCTTGCGCAGCACGTTCAGGACACCTATCACGGAGAGGGCGGAGACATTGCCAAAATCCTGCGCGATTTTGCCGCCTCGCTCGGCGGCATCCTCAAAGAATACGACCGCAGCAAATACATTCTGATTATGAACCGCGAGGGACTGGAAAAATGCATCGCCAACCGCTTTGACATTCTCGACCGCGTGCGCGAGGTGCGCGTGGGTGAAATGGGACTGCCGATCACCATTTCGATGGGCATTACCGACGTGGGCGACACCCTGCGCGCAAGAGAAGCGGCCGCAAGAGAAGCGCTCGGCATGGCGCTGGCGCGCGGCGGCGACCAGGTCGCCTACAAAACCGAAAGCGCGCTCGAATTTTTCGGCGGCAATACCCGCCCCGTTCAAAAGCGGTCGAGCGTGGCCGCGAAAGTGCGTTCCAATGAGCTTGTCGCGCGGATTTCACGCGCCGGCAGCGTCCTCATTATGGGGCACAGCGGCGCCGATCAGGACTGTTTCGGCGCGGCGGTCGGCATCGCGCGCCTTTCGATGTTCTGCTATGTGCAGCCCTACATTGTCGTGGATAAAAACGACCGCAACACACTGAATTTTATCAAAAAATTCGAGCATTTGGACGAATATGACGGCGTATTTGTAGACGCAAACGAGGCGCAGGACATGATCCGAACCGACACGCTGCTGATCGTCGTGGACGTGAACAATACCAATCACATGCTGTCGCCCGGCATTGCGCTGACCGTTGAGGACGCGGTCGTCATTGACCATCACCGCAAAACAGAGGACACAAGCAAGCGCGCCTGGCTTGCGGAATATATCGAACCCTCCGCTTCAAGCGCGTCAGAACTGGTCGCGGAAATTCTCGAACAGTCGATCAGCGACGGTATGCTCCAAAAAGAGGAGGCCGACGCGCTGCTTGGCGGCATTCTGCTCGATACAAAACAGTTTACCAAGGCCACCGGCACGCGCACATTCAACGCGGCGATCTATTTGCGCAGCGCGGGCGCAAGCGTATACGAATCCGCCAAAGAACTGAAAAGCGATCTCGGCGAGTTCAAAAAGCAGTCGAAGATTCTCTCCGACCTTGTGATCTACCGCACGCGGTTTGCGATTGCCAAGGACGAGGACGAGGGCGAGCCGACCGACCGCATCGCGGCCGCAAAGGCGGCCGAAGCCATGCTCGGCATCGGCAATGTGGACGCCGCGTTCGCGCTCTGCCGCATCGGCGGGGAAACGCATATTTCCGCCCGCTCAGGTCCAGGCGTCAGCGTACAGCTAATCTTAGAGAAAATGGGCGGCGGCGGCCATCTGGACAGCGCGGGCGCGAAGTCTGCGGATCCGATGCTGACCGTGCTGGAAAGGCTCAAAGCCGCGATCGACGAATACTTGGAAGAAAACAGCGAAACGAGGTAATAAATTCATGAAAGTCATTCTGTTAAAAGACGTAAAAGGCAGCGGAAAAGCCGGCGCGGTCGTTGAAGTATCCGACGGATTCGCGCGCAATTTTCTGATTCCGCGCGGGCTGGCAAAGCTCGCCGACAAGGGCGCTTTGAGCGACCTTAGAAACAAAGAGGAAGCGCGTCTGCATAAAATTGAGATGGACAAAAACGAAGCGCGCGCGCTGGCTGAAAAAATGGAGGGCATTCTGGTCAAAATAGAAGCGGCCTCCGGCGCGGACGGACGGCTCTACGGCAGCATCACGTCGCAGCATATCGCCGACGCGCTCGAAGCGCAGAGCGGCATTGCCCTCGATAAACGAAAGCTGGTAATGGCCGATCCCCTGCGCGCCTACGGCAAATACGAAATCCCGGTTAAGCTTTACGGCAGTGAAATTCAGGGCAAAATCAACCTGATTGTCACGGATAAATAAAAAACTGTGATGAACGAGGAACTGATTCGGAAAATGCCGGTCGCTATTGAAGCGGAGCAGTCTGTGCTCGGCTCGATTCTGATCAATCCTGAAAGCTTTGACAGAATCGCCTCGCTGATTACGGCCGACGATTTTTATCTTGAAGAGCATCAAAGTATCTTCGAGACCATGAAAGAACTGTATAAGCAAAACCGCGAGATCGATCCGGTGACGCTGGTTGACGCGCTGGCGCGGGACGGCGTATACGACAAAGCGGGCGGCGCGCAGTATGTCCGCCTGATTGCGAAGACGGTTCCCACCGCCGCAAACATCGTCGATTACGCCAAAATCGTCAAGGACAAAAGTACGCTGCGCAGTCTGATTCAGGTCTGCGAGGAGATTTCAGGCGAGGCCTACTCCGAAGTCGGCGAAGTCGAGCATATGCTCGACGCGGCCGAACAGCGGATCTTTGCAATTGCCGAGCGGCGCGAATCCAAAAATTTTGAAAAAATCAGCGACATTCTCACGCGCGTATACCAAAACCTGGAACTCATCTCCAAGGACAAAAGCGCGCTGAAAGGAACGCCGACCGGCTTTTCAGGACTGGACCGCACGCTTGTAGGACTCGGCGAGAGCGACCTTGTACTAATCGGCGCGCGTCCGGGTATGGGAAAAACGTCGTTTGCGCTCAATATCGCGACCAACGTGGCCAAATCGACCAAAAAGGCAGTCTGCATCTTTTCGCTGGAAATGTCCTCCGATCAATTGGTCACCCGTATTCTGTCCAGCGAGGCCATGGTTGAATCCAACGCCCTGCGCGGCGGCAATCTCACCGACGAGGACTGGACCCGCCTTGCGCACGCCGCGTCCGAAATGGCCGAATGCGACATTCTGATTGACGACACCACCGGACAGACGATCACCGGCATGAAAGCCAAGCTCCGCCGGGTGAAGAATCTCGGCCTTTGCATCATCGACTATCTGCAGCTGATGCAGAGCGACCGGCGCATTGACAACCGCGTACAGGAAGTCGCGGACATTTCGAGAAACCTCAAAATCATGGCGAAAGAACTGAATGTTCCGATCATCTGCTGCGCGCAGCTTTCGCGCGGACCCGAATCGCGCACCGATAAAAAGCCGATGCTTTCCGATCTGAGAGACTCGGGCGCCATCGAGCAGGACGCGGACGTGGTTATATTCCTGTACCGCGACGAGTATTATAAAACCGACCATGCCGCCACCGAGGCGGATCAAAGCGCCAATACCGCCGAGATCATCATCGCTAAAAACCGTCACGGCGGCACTGGAAGCGTCAAGGTCGGCTGGATAGGACAGTATACAAAATTCCGCACGATCGAGGATCAATACGCAGAGTAACGCGGCTCCCATCTTCCCGCTAAAGATGAAAAAGCAAAAAGATCGGAGGAAATTTCCGTGCTTTCAGCCGAAAAAAAATTCAGACATGCCGCCGCGCGTCTCCTGGACGGAGGCGGCGTTCTTGCCGCGCTTTCGGGCGGCGCGGATTCGGTTTGTCTTTTGCATCTGCTTCTTTCCTTTCGCAGCGACGTCGGCGCAGATTTTCCAATCGCCGCAGCGCACCTCAACCACGGACTGCGCGGTGCGGAAGCGGAGCGGGACGAAGCGTTCTGCGCCGCGCTCTGCCAAAGGCTCGGCGTTCGGTTTTTTTTCGCTCGCAAAAACGCAGCGGAACATGCAAAGCAAAACGGATGCGGCGTTGAGGAGGCCGGACGCGACCTGCGTTATGCCTTTTTTGCAGAGATTCTTCAGCATCATCCCGAATTTTCCGAAATTGCAACCGCTCACAATCAGGGCGATCTGTGCGAAACCATGCTGTTTCATCTCGCGCGCGGAACCGGGCTTCGGGGACTCTGCTCCATTCCGGCACGGCGCGGAAACATCATCCGCCCTCTGCTGAACGTCAGCCGCGCGGAGATTCTGGAATACAACCGCCAAATGGGGCTTGATTTTGTCACCGACAGCACAAACGACCTGACGGTTTACAGCCGCAACCGACTGCGCCTGCGTGTTCTGCCCGAACTGGAAGCAGTTTTTGCCGGCTGCGCCGAAAACATGGCGCGCTCGGCGGCGCTTTTCAGAAAAGACGAGGATTACCTTGACGGCGAGGCAAAAAAGGTATATGATAAATTGGAAAATAACGGTTGCCTCAACACAAAACCTGCACAAAACATTCACGAAGCCCTGCTTTCACGCGCGCTGCTTCTGCTGTATAATAACAGTGGTTTTTCAGATCTTGGTGCCGTTCATATCGCCGCCCTGTGCGAAAAAATCACGGGCGGCTGTGAAAATTTTACGCTGAGCCTGCCCGGCGCGCGCGCAGTCTGCGCGCGGGGTATTTTGCATTTTGAAGCCGAAGCGCCCGCACAGCTGCCAAAGGCCTTTTCGCATCCGGTTATCCCCGGCGTGCCGATGCGTTTGGAAAACGGCGTTCTTTTGCTTGTAACCAAACAGCAAAATCCCGCGGGCTTTGAGGGCGCGCACCGCGCGCGTATCCGTCCCGAATTTGCCGCGCGGCCGCTCACCGTGCGCAGTCGGCGCGCGGGCGACCGGATCGTTTCACTCGGCGCACGGCACAAGGTCAAGCGCGTCATTTCTGACAAAAAGCTTACCGCCGCCGAAAAGGAAAACCTGTTTTTCCTTTGCGACGGAGAGAAGCTTTTATATATCTCCGGTCTCGCCACTGCCGACGAGGCGTTCTGCCCGGAGGGGAGCGGAGACGCTCTCAACATTTTTTATTTCGACAAATCTGACACAAGGAGAAGCTCTCGGCAAACGAACTCATGAACAAGGACATTCTGAAAATACTCGTAAACGAGCAGGAACTTGATAAGCTTACAACCCGTCTTGCGGAAGAGATCGACCGCGATTTCGGCGGAAAATGCGAACATCTGGTGCTGCTCGGCATTCTCAAAGGATCTCTGCCCTTTATGGCCGATCTGATGAAAAAGCTGAAAACAAACCCGGAAATCGAACTCATGAAAGTCTCTTCCTATGGCAGCGGAACAAAGTCCAGCGGTTCGGTGAAAATCGTGCTCGACTGGCAGCGCAAAAACATTGAGGAATGCGACATTATCGTGATCGAGGACATCATCGACAGCGGCCGGACGCTTTCCTATCTGTGCGGCTATCTGAAGCAAAAGGGCGCGAAAAGCGTGCACACCTGCACCCTGCTCGACAAACCCTCCCGCCGGGAAATCGACTTTACGCCCGATTACTGCGGCGAAATCATCCCGGATGAATTTGTGGTCGGTTACGGACTGGATTACGATGAAAAATACCGCGCGCTCCCCTATATAGGCGTACTCAAACCCGAAATCTACGCAAAATGATTTATCCTACACGGGGCATACTACTCTCAGCACTTCTATTTTCCGTGCGGAAAGGCTTGGTTACTTCATGAAAAACAATTTTAAAGTCATTCTGGTCTACATCCTGTTTATCGTCGCGGTGACGGTCATTGTCGCCAACATGTTCGGCGCGCCGCAGACAGAAAACGTAACCTACAGCGATATTCTGGATTACTTTGAATCCGGCAGCGTCAAGTCGTTTACGGTAAATCCAGGCAATAAAATGACGCTCGAACTGCACCCCGACAGTACAGATCCAAATGCAAAAGGAAAAACGATTTCCTATACGCTGCGCGATCTGTCGATCTTTATTCATGACGCGGGCGACCTGATCCGAGAGCAGAGCGAGGCGGGCACGCTCGAAAGTTACGAATACGAACCGCCCACGCAGTTTCCCTGGTGGGTCAGCTTCCTCCCTTATGTCGTCATGATTGTCATTTTCATTGTATTCTGGATCTACATGACGCGGCAGATGACCGGTCAGAGCGGCAAAATGAACAGCTTTGGCCGCGCGCGCGTCAAGGTCGGAAGCGATGAGAAAAAGCGCGTCACCTTTGCCGACGTCGCAGGCGCGGACGAAGAAAAAGAGGAACTCGAAGAAGTTGTTGAATTTTTAAAACATCCCACCGAATTTGAAAAGCTCGGCGCTAAAATTCCACACGGCGTTCTTTTGATGGGCCCTCCCGGCACGGGTAAAACGCTGCTTGCAAAAGCGGTAGCCGGAGAGGCAAACGTACCGTTTTATTCGATCTCTGGCTCTGATTTCGTGGAGATGTATGTAGGCGTCGGCGCTTCGCGCGTTCGCGACCTGTTTGAAACCGCAAAGCGTCATCCGGCCAGCATCGTCTTTATTGATGAAATCGACGCGGTCGGACGTCAGCGCGGTACCGGACTCGGCGGCGGACATGACGAACGCGAACAGACCCTCAATCAGCTTTTGGTTGAAATGGACGGCTTTGGCGGCGGCACCGGCGTTATTGTAATTGCAGCGACCAACCGCGCGGACGTTCTTGACCCCGCGCTGCTTCGTCCCGGCCGCTTTGACCGTCAGATCACGGTCGGTTATCCCGATATACGCGGCCGTGAGGAAATCCTCAAAGTATACGCAAGAAACAAACCGTTTGAGAGCGAGGTGGATTTGAAGACGATTGCGAAAACCACCGTCGGCTTCACCGGCGCGGATCTTGCCAATCTGCTCAACGAGGCCGCGCTGCTGGCCGCGCGCCGCAAAAAGCAGCTCATCGGCATGAACGACATTGAGGACGCCATGCTGAAAATTATCGTCGGACCGCAGAAAAAAGCCAAAAAAATCTCGGATAAAGAGAAAAAACTCACCGCCTATCACGAGGCAGGACACGCCATTACCACAAAAATCATGTGCCCTGACGAAAGTGTGCATCAGATTTCGATTATTCCGAGCGGGCAGGCCGGCGGTTATACGCTTTCTCTGCCGAACGACGACCGCTCCTACCGTTCCAGAGGCGATATGGAGGCGCAGATCATTACCCTGCTTGGCGGCCGCTGCGCCGAAGCGCTGATTATGGGCGATATTTCCACCGGCGCTTCCAACGATATAGAGCGCGCTTCCACCATCGCACGCAGTATGGTCATGCGCTACGGTATGAGCGACAAACTCGGACCGATCGTGTACGGCACCGGCCACGACAGCGTATTCCTTGGGCGGGATTTTGCAACCTCGCAGAATTATTCGGATAAAACCGCCTACGACATCGACGAAGAAATCCAGAGAATCGTGAAAGACGCTTACGCCAAGGCAGAACAAATCTTGAAAGAGCATATGGATAAACTCCATTTCATTGCAGGCTTCCTGTTTAAAAACGAAGTAATGGAAGAAGATCAGTTTGAAGCTGCAATGCAGGACGGCGAGCACACAATGGAAGAGATCGAAGCGCTGAAAAGCGAGCGAGCGCGTCGAAGCGAACTTGAAAATGCGGAAGCCAAGCGCATCCGTGAAGCGGAGGAAGCGGAACGTCACCGCAAAGCGAAAGAAGAAGCGGCTGCAAGGCTGAATGAATCGGAAACGACCGATCATAACAGCGAAACGCCGCCCCCTCCGAAAGACTGATCTCATTGAAAAAAGCCAAAAGAACTGTAAAAAATACGGGGGAGCCGGACGGCTCCCCCGTATTTTCATTTTGAAATTTTCAAGGCGCGCATAGCTGTGTTTTTTGGAAAGACTAAAAATAATTTCAGTTCAACTGCGTCACAACCAGATTGTCAAACGATACCGTGCCGAAGTTGGTGAGTCCGTCCCGGTCGCCGTGGAGACGGATACCAAACGTGCCGGCGCTCCAGGTCATATCGGTCGCCGTCAGAGTCAGAAGCACCTCTCCGGTCGAAATATCGCTGTATGTGCAGGTGATCTCTGTACCCACGACTTTCAGATTGATATGCAGATCGTCGCCCGGAGCGAAAACATCCCCGGATACGGTCAAATTACTGCCCCATTTGCCTGCGGTACTGGCATAGCCGATAGCGCCGACCGTTCCGCTGTATCCGATAAAGCCGACATAACCGAAATGTCCGTGAGAATTTCCATCATTCGCCTGCGCAAAGTCGCTTCTGATAATCAAACCGCCCTGCGTCTGAATATTATACATATCCACATCGATCATATAGTCGGTCAGATAAGCGGCGCTCGGACGATTGAAGAGAATAAAAGCAGCCGGATCCGTAGTAGAGGGATCTACCAGAGAATCAAAATACAAGCGCCCGTCGCGAACCGACCAGTTTCCGCGGTAGGAGGTAAATTCGTCCAGAACCGCCGGATCAGAGAAATCGGTTGAAAAATACTCCTTAACATTGCCACTGGTGATGGTCGCCGTGCTGGTCGCACCGTCCCATGCAACAGTTGCGCCGAGCGATTCCGCTACAAAACGTACCGGCATATAAGTGCGTGAATTTTCAATAAACGCGGGAGCATCCAGCACTTCTGTCGCACCGTTGACCGTGGCTGTGGCCGAACCTATGGTAATTTTGATCTCGATTGCCCCGCTTGTAATGGTCGCCGTACTCGTGGCGCCGTCCCATGCAACCGAAGCTCCTAAGCTCTCTGCAACAAAGCGCACCGGCAGCATCGTGCGATCCTGGCGGATGATGGGCGGAGCGTCCAGCGCTTGGGCTTCGCCGTTCACATAGCCATTTGTGTCTCCGATTGTCATTTTCACTTCAATAGATTCAGCTGCAGCAGCCGAAATCCACAGGGTACAAATCGCAATCAGTGCGACTGCAAATACGAACAATTTTTTCATTATATTTCCCTCCGTAAAATTTCAGTATCGCGCTTGTTTAAACCAACCGAAACCGACCGGCCTGTATTTTCTGCTTCTGCTATTCGGCGCGACGAAAGCCGTGATCCGCTTCGGTCAAAAATATAGTTTTCCCCTTTGCAGGGCAAAATGACCAACCGCAGATGCGCGCGAATGCATCCAAAAAACAGCACCGTAATTTTGTCAATTCAGACAAACGCAATTCCCTTTCTATTTGTAAATTTAGCATATTCTCATAGCGAAATACAAGTCAATTCATACCCGGAAACTGGTCAAAAATCATGAATTTGCAAAAAAACCGAAAAACACCCCGCAAAGCGAGCAAACTTCCTGTCCGCCGCTCTGCCCATTTTTCCCAAACTCGTCTGGATTAGCAAGCGTGTTCGGAAAACGCTTCCCACCGGTTTGGCGCTTTCAAATTGCGGTGAAAGCTGTTTTCACGCAGCATGTGCTGTTCTGCAAATCAAAATTGTAAAATATGCATATATTTATTCTATAAATTTTGTTATATATGGATAAGTACAACATTTTTTCCAATTTTTTGAAAAACTTTATATCCTACTGGCCTAAAATAATGGTATAATGTAAAGTGAAAATCTGACAGAAAGGGAAAAAACCATATGAACAAAAAACGTATATCCCGCTTATTCCTTCTTTGCGCGCTGTTTTTGACGCCCGCACTGCTTGTACCCGCTCTGGCGGCCAACGGAGAAACGGCGCCCGTCGTTTATGTGCGCGACGGCGGCAGCGGAGACGGTTCGTCTGCCGAAACTCCGCTCGGATCTTTAAGCGCCGCGTATACCGCGCTCGGAGATGCGGGCGGAACCATTGTTATTGTAGAAAAGCTCACGCTGACCGACCATTTTGTCGAGCCGGAACACACCGGAACCGTCAAGGTCACACAGGCATACGGCGATGCTGTCTACCGCAGCGAAACGGATCACGGACTGAAAGTATCCAATCACCGCTATTTTCTGAACGGCCCGACCGAGTTTGAACACATCACGTTCCGGGGAACCGGCCTTACCGGCAATAATTTTCTGCTGTTTATCGCGCAGTTCAACCCCATCACGATGGGCGAGGGCATACGCTGTGAGGGATTCGGCGACTATTCCGTTATCGCCAAAGGCGTCAGCATTCTCGGCGGCACACAGAACGGCGCGGGAAAATACGCTTCGCTCACCGACGATCTCGACACGCATATTACCATACACAGCGGCAAATTTCTTGTTGTCGCGTTTTCACGACAGGTGAACGCCCAATACACCGGCATGGCGCATATCGACATTTACGGCGGCACGCTCCATAATCTGTATCTCGGCGCGGCCAACGCCGGGCAGGGCGGAGACGTTGATTTGCAGGTTCACGGCGGTGAATTTTTGGGCAGTTGGATCTCTGCGGGCAGCGGCGCCTGCTACATAACCGGCGATTTGACCGTGACCGTAACCGGCGGCGATTTTTCAAACTTCACCAATGCGGACGGAACAGTCACTGGCGGCACGTCTAACATCGATCTTTCCGCACTTGCCGATTCTTCCGTTCTGCAAAACAAACTGACCGGCTTCGACGCCATCATAACGCAAACCGGAACCACATCCAATCTGAAGCCGGAAGCCGTCTTTGAAAGCGGCGCTTTTACCGCGTCAAACGGCGTTACGATTCCCTATCGCTACTATCTGCCAAAAGACTACCAGACCACAGAAAAAACCTATCCTGTATTTTTGTATATGCACGGCAACGGCTCGCGCGGACAGGACAACGTCACGCAGCTGACAACCAACGGAGCGGCTCTCAATACCGCCGTGCTGAATTCCGAATATGACTGCATCATGATCGCCCCGCAGTGTCCGTCCGCCTCGCAATGGGTCACCGATTACCCGGGCAGCGCCGCGTTTGCCGAGCAGCTTGCGGCGGGCGCACGGCAAAACAGCGCGTATCTTGACGCCGCGCTCGAACTGCTGAATCACTTTATCACGACCTATCGAACCGACACCTCGCGCATTTATGTGACCGGTTCGTCCAACGGCGGCGCAGCCACATGGAGCATGACCGCTTGGTATCCGGAGATATTTGCGGCGGCGGTTCCGATCGCCGGTACGGGAAGCACCGGCGGAGAAACGGCCATTGCATCCCGCTATACGCAGGTGCCCATCTGGACTTTCCACGGCGACGCCGACGCGACGCTCTCGGTTGAGGGAACCAGAAAACTCGTCGCAGCCATCAAAGCCGCCGGCGGCGAAAACATCACCTATACCGAGATTGCGGGCGGCACGCACAACATCTGGAAAGATGCTGCCGCAACCGACGGCCTTGTCGATTGGATCTTTGCGCAGACCAACGAAAACTTCAAAAACACACTGCCCTTTGGCAATGCGACTGCACTTGCAACACCCGAAAATCTAACCTGGAACGAAAGGGTCGCCGCATGGAACGAAGTTCCGGGCGCTGTGGGCTACAAAATCACCGTTTACTGTGAGGAAACGGCAAAAGTTGAAGCTACCGTGACCGATACCGAATACGCGGTAGACTTCGTGCCTCTGGAGGCCGGAACATACACATTCACCGTTGAAGCGCTCTCTGCGGAACAAACGCTCAACAGTCCCGTATCCGAGAAAAGCGCTTCCTACATCTATAACGGCATACGCTACACGGATGTAAACGGCGACGGGAAAATCGATCTCTGGGACGCGCTGTATGTACTGCGCCTCTGTGTAAACGAACCGTCCGACCGGGTAAACGCTCAAGACGCGCTGTATATTCTCGAACATATTTTGGGTATTCGGGACATTACAAAATAATTATGAAAGCAAAAGCGCCGGATGCGTTGCATCCGGCGCTTTTGACGATCAAAAAAACAAGGTTTTCCGACGATGGGGCGCGTTCACTCGCGTCTCCGCGCCCGTTCGGAGAAAATCACATCACATAAAATTCCGCAAAGTCATCCAGCCGCACGCAGCCAAGCGGCATACCGTACGCCGCGCCGCAGTCTATGGCCAAATGGTTGTTCAGGGAGAAAATCCGGCCTTTATAGTCCGGATGAATTTCGGCCGTCGGCCGGTGACCGGTCACAAGCACTTTATCCTGAAAATAGACCCGCTCATAGTCCGGTACGGTGAAAAGCAGTTCACGCAGTTCGTAATCGTCAAGCGGCCGCTCCGGTGAAAAATTTGCAAGCCCCGCGTGTACAAGTACAAAATCCCGCCCGCCGACCTCTACCTCCTCATACGGCGCAAAATCCTCCAGATATTCAAGAATCCACGCGCGATCGTCCTTTGACAGCGCACGGAACGCGGCCGCCGTCTCCTGACCGCCGTTTTTGCCCCACTCGGCAAAAGTGCGCATCGTATCCGCATCCATATTTGCCGCCGTCTTTTCACTGAGATTGCCTTTCAGGCGCCGCAAAAGCGGAAGCGCATGGAACTCATGCTCCCCGACAATCGGAAACACATTCGGCCTTGCGGACATATCCATCAAAATCTTCAGCCCGTCTTCGCCCATGTCGATCACATCGCCAAGGACATATAGCGTATCCGCATCCGAAAACCGGATTTTCTTCAGCATAGCGGCATATTTTTCATAGTCGCCGTGCAGATCCGAAATTGCATATATCATTCTGCGACCCTCCGTAAAATTTTGCCGCAACACGCCGAAACAGACATATGCGCGGACATTTCCAAGCCGGGCGCACACCCGGCATACGTATTGTATAGTTTACCATAAACTGAAAATAAATTCAATGCGCAACGAAAAATTTTCCTTTTCTATTTTTGCGTTTTGCGCCAAAAACGTCCGCACGGCTAAAAACGAACTTGAAAAAATTGAAAACAAAGCTTCGATACGTCCTGTCGCCAAACCACTTTATTTTCAGCAGTTAAAAGCAGCATGGAAACCATGCTGCTTTTAACCGAATTATTTTGTATCCACAAGCTGCCCGCCCGACGTCGGACTGAAATACACAACGCCCGCATTATCCTTGTAAAACGCATGCATCAAATACCTATAAGTCTCGCCGCTGATAAGTCCGGTATCCGTATAAGAGACCGCATCCGGATCATAAATCGCCTTGAGCGGGGTATACGACGTCTCTCCGGGCGCTTTCCGGTAAATTTTATAGCCGGTAACACCCGCGATTTTGCTCCACGTCAGCGTAACCGAATTTGCGGTCGAACTTGTAGTAAATACCGGTTTTTGCGTAATCTCTGCGGTGCGAACCGTCTTTTCGCCGCAGATATAGCACTTCTTTGCATATTCAATCACGCTGCCGCTGACAATATAAAGCTCAGGAGAATACATATGATTTCCCTCAGCATGATAATGCGCCGTGCGCGCCTGCATATACTGCACGCTGTCGGCGCCGGCCGGACTTCCGAAACTTGGGAATTTGTAAGTCTTTCCGCCTATCGTCTTATTTGTAAAGGTAAATTTCTTAGCGTATATATTCCGCTGCGCCCACCAGCTAGAACCGGACGGCACCGTAAGCGACGGATTGGCATGATAAATCATCCACCACTCGTTGTCCTCGCCGAGTACGAACGTACCGTGTCCGGGTCCGTACATGGAATTGCCCGACTGAAAGACCGGCGACGCATTTTTCGTCCAGCTTGAGGCCGAAAGCGGATTGCTGCCGGTCAGCGTCAGGATCCCGTAGCAATAGTACTGCGTCCAGCTTCCGCTTGCCGAATAGACGATATGCGTGCTTCCGCCGTACTGCAAAACCTGCGGCCCCTCGTTGACGTCCGGATTTCCCTGCTTTTCCCAGTCATAGGTCGGTGTGGAAATCAAAACCCGCGCGCTGCTCAGCGCCGTGGGACTTGACATCTGTGCAATATACAGATTCTGCACGCCGTTGGTTGCGCCCGGCCACCCGGACCATACATAATACAGCTTTCCGCCGTGTTTGAATACGGTGCCGTCTATCGCCCAGCGATTGGTGGAATCGGTAATTTTTCCGACCATCCTGAAATCGCTCAGCGGATCATCGGGATCGGTGGAGCGGAGCACATACATCCGGTGATTTTCGTTGTTTCCGTCGTCCGCGGCAAAATAAATATACCAGCCCGCGGCGCTTGTCCCTACTGTGGCGGCGTCAAAATAATGCAGTTCCGGCGCCCAGTATTCTTTTTTCGCATTGGCTATCGTCGTATCCTCCGCAGTGAAAACCGTATGCATCTGCGTTGTCAGCGTGCCGAACGGCACAGAACCATGCGCGGCTACCTTGATCGCAGGAGAACCGTTTTCCGAGGAGGAAAAACAATAATAATACACATTGTCCTTTTCGACCACATACGGATCGGACTTGTCTCCGATCGGATTTTCAAAGCGCGTCAGTTCAGTAGGATTTGCGGATACGGACAAAGTGACCGTCCGGTAAACCGGAAATCCTTTGATTTTCTCTTTGGCAAGCACGTCTTCATCATACTTCAAAATGGTGCTGCCGAGTACGCCGTAGCCGCAGAAATCCGCATTGAATGTGCCGCCGGTCACAACGACGGTCGCATCACTGTAGATCTGATACCCGCCGACATTCCCCGCCGCCGTCTGCTGCGATAGTCTGAATCGGTGGTTGAAGGTACCGCCGGTAATGCGAACCAGCACTTTCGCCGTATAGTCTTTTACCGAACGCTCCGCCGAGGCGCTGATGGTTCCGATCCGTTTGATCGGTACAATCGGCGTATGGAACGTTCCGCCGCTGATCTCCATATATACGCGGCCGGTGTGGTTGTTCATTCCGGTAGCGCTGATATAATTTGACGCGGAATTCTGCCCCATAAACGTCCCGCCGCGGATAACCACCGACACGTTTCCGCTCAGATTGCCGACCGGCTGCGAACCGTTTGTCCGGTGATGACCGCCGGACACAAAACCCCAGGTTCCGCTGCAGATTTTGACCGTGTAACTGCGCGTGGTACTAGCGCCGGTCAGCGTTCCCGGATTATTATATCCGCCGATAATAGACGGGTACACAAAATTTTCGACGCCTGAGTCATTGGCAACGGTCATACCGGCGCCGAATCCGATGCTGTGACAGCGCCCGGAAAAAATCAAACCGGACTTTTGAATACTGAACTTTATATTTTCAAAATACGTGTCGCAGGCAAACGCCATATTGGCGCTGATAATCATTTTGGCAGAAGAACGAAAATCCTCATTTCCGTATTTAGAGGTATACAGCACGGTACCGCCCGCGTCCGGAGGCGTAAAGGCGCTTGTAACCTGAACATCGCCGCAGATCACAATCGTACCGCCGCTGCTCATCAGACTGTACGCCCTGCTGAGCGTTTTCAGGGGCGCCGACGCGCTGGTTCCCGCGTTGGTATCCGATCCCGCTGTGTTGCTGACATAATACACAGCCGTGCTGCCCGGCGGGAAACCGCCGTTGGTCAAGGCGAATGCAGAAATGCTCAGAAAGCCAAGTGCAAACAAAAGACAGCTTGTCCACAATGCCGCAGTCCAAAATCTGTGTGTCTTCATAAGTTCTTCTCCTTAAAAATATTTTCAATAAGGGGGTTTGCTCCGTCATTCAACGTTTTCAGTGGGAGCTTGTACGCCCACTGAAAAAATGAAGCGGAACCCGCCGCCCTTAGAGGCGAGGGACGTCTTAATTTCGTTATATGCAGCCATACAGCAACATACACAAACGGAAAATAACACAGACATGCGTTTCGGGAACGTGTTTTATTTATTTTTATCATATACCACAACGATGAAGCTTGTCAACAATTTCCAATTTTGAAAAACCGACAGGTATTGACGGGGCTTTACAAAAGCGGCGCATTTTGTATGCGAAGAACAAAAGATTTTATCCGACGTCAAACCAAATCTGTTTTTCATGTCGCTCCGTGTTGAACGTTCATCCGCTTTTCATTCGCGCATCGCCGTATCGAAACATCTATTTTGCGTAGCAGGGCTTTTTCCACACGGATAGGAATGCGCTCGCACTTCAAACATAAAAAAGACGGCGGAAAAAGCCGCCGTCCTATATTTTTCACTTGTCAAAGGATATTTCTCAAAATTCCGTATACAATCAGCACAGCGATCATCAAAATCATCGCCGCCGCCGTAAGGCGGTCCGGCTGTGTCCGTCCGCTACGAACATATATGTACGCATGGCGCGCCGCAACCGCAGCGCCGAGCGGAAGCATACAAAAAATAGCCGGATTGCAATAAAAAGCCGTCTTAAAATCCAGACGCAGAATGGCCAGACACATACCGGTAACCCCGCAGGACGGGCATTTCAGCCCGGTCATCATTTGAAACACGCAGGGGATGCCGCGGCCAAACACAAAAATGAACGCCGCATACAGCAGTCCGCAGAAAAGTACAAGAAGCGTAAAAAAAGCGACCCGGCGAAAACGCCGCGAAGGCGCGTCCGCCGGGTTCTGCTCAAAATCGCAGATTCGTTTTGACATCGCTTTAAGCGGAAACCGCCATCTGGTTCAGTTCGTTCTGAATCAGGCAGTATGAAACAATCGAAAGCCTGAAGATCGAAAGCAAAAGATACAAAATGCTCGTATTGGAATCCTGAGCCATACCGCGCGCAGCTTTTGCGCGGTTGACCTGTCCGCCCGCTTTATACATCCAGAACAACTCATAAATACTGCAGGTAACGATCGAAAGCAAAACAACCGTAACGCCGGAAGTTCCGTTTGCCTCACCGGAAGCCGCATTCAGATCATCCACCATACCGGCAAGCCAGATCAGTCCATAAATGCCGCAGGTAACGATTGTAAGCAGGATACACGTCACAATGCTGCGGTTTCGGATTGGTCCCGACTGCCCCACAACCGTACCGGTATAGGTTCGGTTCTGATCCCCCGACGCATTTTGCGCGTTCTGATCGTTTGATGCATTTTGTGTGCTGCCCGCGCCGGTTTCCGCACCGCAGTTGGTACAGAATTTGGTGCCGTCGGGAAGCATCTGGCCGCATTTTTTGCAAAACATAGAATCTACCTCCAAAAAAGTTATTTTTATTATATACTTATTATATACTGCCCGGCATGTCCTGTCAATATCTGTCGGGTCGATCAGCGGGTAATTGTGATGATAAATCCGTCCCAGTTGTTGCCGGAAACCGTATACGAAGCGCCGGACGGAACCTCAATTTCGGTTTCCTCCCCCTCCGCCTCGGCGTAGAACACTTCATACTGCGTCCCGTCATAGGAATAGGTCAAATGATCGCCGTCGGCGGGATAATTGTACAAAAGCGCGATATATTCCTCCAGCGTCAAATCATTTTCATCCATATAGGACGCATGTCCCCGCCCGACATACCGGAAATGCCATGGTTCATTGGTAATGCCGGTTACAGACGTCTTTTCCTCTGGATAACGAAGTACAAACCCGTATTTCGCAGCGTTATCGTAAATCCAGGAATAAATCGGATTCGCCTCTCCGGCTGAAGCCAGCGAATAGCTGACTCCCTCTGCGGTATAAACATTCATATCAAAAGCATAGCCGGTGTGATGCTCGCTGTAACCGGGCAGCGCCGCCAGCAGCGCGCCCTGCTCCGGCCCGTAAATCTCCTGATAGGAATCATAAATGGATTTTTGTTCGTCATAGGTGCGGTAGCCCTGCGTGATCTGATAATCCCGATTCCCGGTCTCGGCAAAATAGGCGTCAAACATCTCGTTGAGCGCGTTGACCACCGTTTTTTTCAGACGCAGCGCCGTCCCGGAAATGCGGTAGCTCGCGCTCTTGTTGCCGTACAGAGCCATCAGATCGTCCTCTGTCTCAGGGAACGTGTACGCCCTCTGAAGCAGCGTGGAGACAAGGATCAAATCTCCCTTTACAAGATCCGCTTTGGAAAGCCGAACCGTTTCGGTCTGCATCTGAATGGGCGGCGCCGTTTCGGGCGGAACCGTCGTGCTCGGCGGATCGGAAACGAACGCCGGCGTTGTATCTGCAGGACCGGACGGCGCATTCGAGTTCATCAGCCGCGCGCTGATGAGAATCACGACCGTCCAGACGGCCAAAATAGTAAGAACCAGCAAAAGTGTAATCAAAACCCGTATGCGTTTTTTTCGCCGGGCATACTGCCTCTTTTTCGCCGCAGCCAGCGCATCCATTCCCGGTTGTCTGTTCATCGTTTTTTCCTCAGTTCAAAATTGCAGTCTGCGCGCGGCGCGCGGGCGCCGTGCCTGTTTTATTTTACCATATCCCGCGCGGGCTGTAAAGAATAAAAACGGACATATCAGGCGAAAAAACAAACATTTTCCCGGTATGTCTTGACAAAATTTCGCCCCCGCAATATAATGACGATACCGAAAATCGGATAAACGCTCTGCAAATCAAAACGAATCACATCTTCAGAAAGGAATCAATATTCATGAGTACAGAAACGCTTTACGGCGTCCTGATCCCATTTTTTGGCACCGCGCTCGGCGCCTCATGCGTATTTTTTATAAAAAAAAGCTTCAATCGGCAAGTCCAGCGCGCGCTGACCGGCTTTGCCGCCGGGGTGATGACGGCGGCTTCGGTCTGGAGCCTGCTGATTCCCGCAATAGAACAGGCGGAAAATCTCGGGAAGTGGTCCTTTGTTCCTGCCGTTATCGGATTTTGGCTCGGCGTACTATTTCTTTTGGCGCTCGATCACCTCATTCCCCACCTGCATAGGGGCAGCGAACGCGCGGAAGGGCCGAAAAGCCGGCTTCAGCGCACAACCATGCTGACGCTGGCCGTCGCACTGCACAATCTGCCGGAGGGGATGGCGGTCGGCGTCGTCTATGCCGGACTGCTCTCTGGAAACGCGCAGATCACCGCCATGGGCGCGCTGACGCTGTCTATCGGCATTGCCATTCAAAATTTTCCGGAGGGGGCGATCATCTCAATGCCTCTGCACGCGGAGGGAATGAAAAAATCCAAAGCCTTTCTTAGCGGCGTTCTTTCGGGCGCTGTGGAACCCCTCGGCGCCGTGCTTACGATTTTGGCAGCGGGATTCATTGTTCCGGCGCTTCCGTATCTGCTCAGTTTTGCGGCGGGCGCAATGATCTACGTCGTAGTCGAGGAACTGATTCCCGAAATGTCCGAGGGCGATCACTCCAACATTGGAACCGTGTTTTTTTCCGTTGGCTTCAGCCTCATGATGATTTTGGACGTCGCGCTCGGATAACAAGCGTGCGCGACGGACGAAAATTCTCTCATTTTGTTCTGATGCTCTCCCCCGCTTTCCAACCGCGCGCGATTGGTCTCAAACGACCGGGCGCTTTTCGCCCGCTCCCATGCCTTTGACAGTGGAAAACTGTATCGTTTTTGACAAATAGATATCGTTATCTTCATTTACTTTCGCACCGGCGTTTGCTAAAATGATAAAAAATCTATGGACGGAGGGATACAAATGAATTTCAACGGAAAAGTCGCGCTGATAACGGGCGCGGCGGTCGGCATCGGCCGTGCGGCCGCCCTGCTCTTTGCGGAGTACGGAGCCGATCTTGTGCTAATTGACGTCGATTATGCGAAACTCGAATCCGTAAAAGCGGAACTCGGCTGCTACGGAAAAGACGTGCAAATCTATCCGTGCGACGTCAGCGACGAAAACAGAGTCAAAACCGTCATGGCGGACGCCATGGCACACTTCGGGAAAATAGACATTCTCGTCAACAACGCGGCGCTGTGGAGAAACTGGTCGAAGTTTGAAGACACGCCAATTGAACTCTGGCACAAATTTATCAACATCAACATCATGGGCGTAGTTCACTTTACCAATGCGGTGCTGCCGAAAATGAAAGAGCAAAATTACGGCAGAATTATCAACGTCTGCTCGGTTGCCGGCGTTTACGGGAACGCAAACATGGCCTGCTACTCGGCGACTAAGGCGGCTGTTGTCGGTATGTCCAAAGCGCTTGCCAAAGAGGTTGCAAAGCAGGGCATTACGGTAAATGCCATTTCTCCGGGCAGCGTCAGCCCGGCGGAAAACCCGGACCCTAATTTTCATCAGCCAAGCGAACTTGCTTTCATGGGCAGAACCGGAACCGATATGGAAAATGCAAATCTCATCTGCTTCCTTGCCAGCGACGAAGCGGCTTACATATCCGCGCAGAATATCCAGATCGACGGATGCAGAAAAAAGCAGTAGAAAACACGCGTTTTTGCCTTTTTCCATCCCTAAGACGCCTAATAGCGCACGGCGGGAGGGCGGAAAGCAGAATTTTTTGGCGCTCCAAGCAGACTTCACACCCTGAGGTCTGCTTTTTTCATTTGTAACGGAAACGCCCTGCGGCAAAGCGGTCCGCTTTACTTTTATATGCGCGCCCTTGCAGAATTAAAACCCGTTGACAATTTTACAAAAAATTTGTACAATATATTTCAAGAAAAAAAGAATGCGGCAATCAGGAGGGCGGAAATGATACTTCAAACAAAACGGCTGTACCTTAGAGAAATGAATCAGGGCGATTTTGCCGCGCTATGCGAAATATTGCAGGACAAGACGGTCATGTACGCATATGAACATGCTTTTGACGACGCATAGGTGCAGGAATGGCTCGACAAACAGCTTCAGCGCTATAAAACCGACGGCTTTGGTTTATGGGCGGTCATTTTGAAAAAAAACGAAAAAATGATCGGGCAGTGCGGGCTGACCATGCAGGATTGCAATGGAAAACAGGTCGTCGAAGTCGGCTATCTGTTTCAAAAGGCATATTGGCACAAGGGCTACGCGACCGAAGCGGCTGTAGCCTGCAAGCAATATGCGTTTGATACCCTGAATGCGGACGAGGTGTTCTCGATCATCCGCGAAAACAACGCAGCCTCTATCGCCGTTGCCAGGCGAAACGGCATGACGGAAACAGACCGGCTGACAAAGCACTACTACGGAATGAATATGCCGCATCTGGTATTTTCGGCAAAGCGGAACCCTTGACATTTTCAGGAAAAAGCTATCAGAATACAAAATCAAAATGAAATGGAGTAACATTTTATGAAGAAAAAATGGCTATGGATCTTCCTGCTTTTCTCAGCAGCGGCGACGCTCACGGTCGCTGTGGCCGCCGCGAAAATCACCTATCCGGACACGTTTACAAACCCGCTGGCAACTGGAGCAGACCCGTTTGTCTATAAAGAAGACGGCGTTTATTATCTGTACGTAACCGGAGATGTATCCAACGGATACCGCGTATTTACGTCAGAAAACCTCGTGGATTGGTCCTGCCGCGGATACTGCCTGCGCAAAGAAGACGTTTACTATGCCGATAAATCCTCAAATCCCAGCTTCTGGGCGCCGGAAGTGTTCAAAGAAGGCGATACCTACTACATGATCTACACGGCGCAGGAACATCTGGGTATCGCCACGTCGGACAGTCCGCTCGGCCCTTTCACAAACACGGATTCTTCCTATCTGATAAACGATTTCAAAGCCATCGACGGCCACTTTTTCCGCGACGACAACGGCAAAATCTACCTATTCTTTGTCGGCAGCGGCACATTCACCTATAACGGCTACAAAAATCCGGGCGGAAACTGTATCTGGGGCGGCGAATTTAACTTGGAAACAAGAAAATTTGTATCCAAACCCGTTCAGCTTTTCACCTGGCAGGACGAACCGCGCTATGCATGGAGCATTGTCGAAGGGCCGGAAATGCTAAAAGCAGGCGACGTTTATTATCTCACCTATTCCTCATCCGGGTACGGAAGTCCGCGCTACGCAGTCAGCTACGCGACTGCGAAAAGCCCGCTCGGTCCCTACACAAAATCTCCGAACAACCCCATTCTGATTTCAGACGACGCAAGCAGAACCGACGCCCAAAACCCGCACCTCTACGGCACTGGACATCATAGCTTTACGACCTCGCCGGATGAAAGCGAACTCATCATTGTCTATCACGCGCATCGTTCGGGCACAAAATACGCGGGCGCAAAAGACGATTTGTCCGGATACGTACACGAGCGGCGCGTCTGCATTGACAAGGCTTACTTTGATGAGAAAGGCAATCTCTGTATAGACGGCCCGACGGCAACTGCGCAAAGCGCGCCGTCGGGCGCAAAGCTCGGCCGCACCGTGGAACTGGATGAAAACTTTGCGGCGCTTGTCAAGCTGCCCACAGTTTACGTCGCGGGAACGGACGGTCTTGACAGCAACCCCGGAACTGCGGCAAAGCCTTTCCAAACGCTGAACGCGGCATACGCGGCGCTGCAAAACGGCGGCACAATCGTCTTGACGCAGACCTACAACATGCATTCAAAGCACGTGACCGATTCCGCCTATTACCGCTCGCCGGCGGTCAAGGGGCCGATTCTGATTCGTGGTCTGTACTCCTCCGTGCCTCTGGAATTTAAATTTTGGAGCATCTCCTCGGACACCTATATCGACAACGTATCGCTGATCCCCTGCACAGTCGGAGATCTGGCAGGCGGCGTCTCGGTCATTGAGTGCGGACAAAACAACGTCACGTTCGGCGAAGGGGTCAGCTGCTATTCGCGCGGAAATTCAGAACAGTTTCCGGTTCTTGTGGGCGGACAGTGGCGCTATAATGCCGCTTCCACGACTTCACCGTACAAATACTATGACATAAGCGCAAAAACCGACGCGATGCTGCACACCGACAAAAGCTATACGCTGACGGTGCTCGGCGGCACATGGGATATTGTAACCGAGCAAAGCGTGAAAACCGTCTCTGTGATGTCAGATTCCGCACCGAACGCAAAACTGACAATGAGCGAGGATGTTGTACTCCGGCCTGCCAGAGTCACCGGCTTCAAGGTCGCGTGTACCGCGGACGGAGCGCTTTTGAGCGGAAATGCTATGCCGTTTGCCGAAAAATATGTATTTTATAAAATGGACGGAAAAACAGCGACGCGCCTCGGCTATTCGGATACCCCCACGTTCACCGACGTCGGCTATCAGCCCGGCACAACGGCCGTCTACCGCATGGCCGGCTATGTAAACGGCGCGTGTATAGGCAGCCCCAGCCTTGCTTTGAGCCTGACCACCTACGGCGACACAGACAAGAATGGCAGTCTCCGAATGAAAGACGCCCTCCTGCTCCTGCGCAACATCCAAAACGGAAGCGTGGCGCAGTTCAAATCGGGCAATGTAGACCGCATCCTCAAAGTTATCGCCGAGTAAATCGACGTCGCCTGTCTAATTGCCATACAAACAGAAAACCCGGCAAAGCCGCATTCTATCGTGACTTTGCCGGGTTACTTTTTATTTATGACGGAGCTTTTTACAGCTCCGTTTTTCTATGCAATTTATTCCTGCACAAGCGGAATCTCCTCGGCAGCTTTGGCCTCCTCAGGAATTTCAAAATCCGCAGCGGCATTTACATTCTTATACTGCATGGTCAACTCCGCCGCCGAAACCGTGACGTCAATATCCGCGATTTCACCGAAACCGCCCTGCGCCAACGTGTTCTTCAGCATAGTTTCCATTGCTTTTGCCATATCCACGCGCATTTGAACCGGCATATCAGTCTTTGCGTCCAGCCAATACTCAAACGGAATCTCGCCGATGCCCTCAAACATTCCGGTCACCATGCCAAGGCTTTCGCTGTCTATGGAACCCGCCATCATGCCGAGCACCCGGCCAAGCATTTCCTCCGTAATAACAGCGGTGAATTTATTGGTTTTGACGCCGTTCACTTCCTCAGAAACAGGCTCGTTTGCAAGCAGAAGCGCATTCAGATCCTCATAAAGCTCCGCGTTGATGGTCTCAGTCGTTTCCAAATCCGGCATAGCAGTCTTCACCCATACGCCGTCCATGCCGGTATATGTATATTCTTCATCCACATACATTTCCATCTGCTGCGTCTGACTGCCCATACCGGGAATGTCGATTGTAAGCGTCATATCGCATTTAGCTTTCTGCGGTTCGGTAAACGAAACACTGTCCATCTGCATCTGCATTTTCATGGACTGACCGACCATGGAGTATTCAATGTTCATCGTGGCAGAGCATTCCACATTTTTTGCACTTTCCATCTGCTCGGCGGCATTGTTCAGCATCTGCTCAGGCGTTTTACCGCCGCATCCGGCAAGCAAAAGCGCAAGCAAAAGTCCGAAAACCGGTAAACTGCGTTTCAAAAATTTCATCTGAGAAATCCCCCTGTACTTCTTATTGTTTCAGTCTGTCTTTGCATTGTAACATTTTTCATCTATGATTGTACCATGGGCAGAATGAAAAAGCAATAGCTTTCTCACTTTTTTCCCGGTTTTTTAAAACATACAAAAAAAGGAAAGCCGAAGCTTTCCTTTTTTGTTTCAGGCGCCGCCTGGTTTATTTTGTGCAATTAAACACCGGGCTCAGCTGCGGGCATATTAGCACCGCAGACGTCGCATTTTTGATCCGGAGTCTCTTCTTGAGTCTCGTTGTTCAGCAAATCCGCATGGACAGCATAACCGTCTTTTTCAGCGTTCTCCGTCACAGGGCATCCGGCAACTTCGCACTCGTGCCAATGCGCAGTCTCATCAGACGTCCATGCTTCGCTCCACTGATGGGCAAGAGGATCAACTTTATTGACATACTCTACTTCATAGCAAGTCTGGCAAACTTTCTTTGCATCGTAACCAAACTCAGTGTGAGTAGCCTCTTTCTTGCCTTCCACTACCTGGAAATTGTGTCCAAGTGCAGGAATTTCAGCACCGGTCTTGACGTCATCGCATCTGCTGCACTTCATATCAGCTTCCTTGCCAGCAACGAGGCAGGTAGCAGCCTTAGCAGTTTCTGCAACTTCCACGGTATGATCATGGCCAAGAGCAGGAATCTCCTCAACGGTGGTGTAGGTGCATCCCTCAACGTTGCACTTCTTGCCGGCGGTATTGCCAGCCGCGGTGCAGGTAGCAGCTACAGCCTCTACATCTACGAGCGTATGTGCATCCGCGTTCTTCTCGATCACAACTTCTACATCAGCATTGCAAACGGAGCACTTCTGTGTTCCCTTACCGTCAGCCTGGCAGGTCGCGGGAGTCACTACAGTGATCTCGCCGATCAGCTTATGTCCGAGAGCGTCTGTATTATGGGTAACAATGGTTTCACCGCAAATGTTGCAGATCCACGTCTCAGTGCTATCGGCCGTGCAGGTTGCATCAACGGAAGACTGAAGCGTAGTAGACTGATGCTTGCAAGCCTCAGGGTTAGCCTCGCCAGCTTCCATGTAAACGATCATCGGATAGAGTTCCAGCTTGCTGGAGCTATCCGTCCAGAGCGTAGCAATGGACATTCTGTAGGTGATGATGGCTGCATCCTCATAATCATCGCCGTCTGCCAGCGGAACCAGAATCACGCCGCCGTCATTGTCCAGCATGAACTGATCGAACACGCCGGAAACAGGGCCGCCGGAAAGATCCTCAATAAGCTCTGCATTCATCGGGAACGCATAGCCGCCGAATTCATCATCATAAGAAGCATTCCATCTGTCCGCGTCCGCTTCTTTGTAATCGCGAAGCAGAAGCGCGCGGTCAAAGTCGTACTCCTCAGGATCAAGTCCGGTTGCGTTTACAGTGTAAGCGAAGCCGGCAAGCGTAGCAATTACGCGGTTGTTTACAGTTTCCGCCATTTCTCTGTTGGTATTGTTCAGCGTACCCTCATGCGTACTGTCAAACGCAGCAGAGAACGGATTGCCTTTTTCACGGGAGTAAAGAACCGTATCCGCATCGACAAACTGCAAACCATCCGCACCGGCGCCAAGAATACTGCTGCTTGCGGAACGTCTCGTGTTCCACCATGCATGAAGCATAGCGGTCTCGAGGTCTTCCTCGCTGATATCTACATAAACCTTCATATCAGCATCCGTCTGCCAATCCTGTACGCCAGCTTTTTTGTAATCGAAGATAACGCCGTTTTTGTCCGCAAAGAGAAGCGTGGGCATCAACGTATCGTCAGCCGCAAACTCAATCGGTTCATCCGTCTGGAAGGTGATCGAATCCACCATTTTTCTTGCACGATAGTTGAATACGTTGGTCAGCGTCACGGTATACTTCTCGTCGCTGCCGGTCTCGTTTGCATCCAGTTCGCAGGAGGAAACGCCGGGCAGAGCAAGATAGTAGGTCCAGGAAACCTGGGTTTCAGCCCACTCAAGCGCAGTAGCTTTTGAACTGTTAACCGTCGCATTCTTGGTTTTAACTACGATCAGAGAAGAATTTGCAGAGAAGAAATCAACCGATCCGGTAACATTATACGTATTGTTGGCCTTAATAACGCCCGTGCGAACGCCGACATTTCCTTTCGCGTCGATAACAACCGTGATGGTGCTCTCGTTCTGCGTTACACGTGCGGGCTCAACATCGGGATCCGCGCTGATCTTGTTGGTCTTCGCGCTGTCGTCGCTGTAAATAAGACCGCTGCTAATCGTATTATACGTAACCGCGTTCTCTACAGTGCCGAGGCTGTACAGGCCGTCTTTCTCGCTGACAAGCGCGAAGACGCCGCCCTGGCCAAACGCCTCTTTTGCAGCAGCATAGTTCTGATACTTAACAGTATCGTTCGGGCCAACCATTTCTACAAGCGTAGCATAGGTGCCGAGGTCGCTGTAAGCAGCCCACTCTTCCTCCTCGGCGTCATAGGTCATGTAGAAACGACCAAGGGAAGCAAGCTCCCACTCGCCGGTCTCAACGTTGAGAACTGCGATCTGAACATTGTCGTCGCTGTCCAGAACCAGGCCGTCAACCTTGGTGAGGTCCTTAACCTTAACATCGAGCAGACCCGCAAGAACGTCGTCGTTCATCGATACGACAGCGAAATCATACGCTGCGCTGCTGGACTTCTCGCCCGAGTAAGACTCGAAGTAGATAACGCGGCCGTCAGCCTCGATGTACTTCACATTGTCCTTGCCGCTCTCAAGTGCAGCAATGATGTCTTTTGCAAGCGCACTGTCATAGCCGAAGTAATCCGCATTGTCAAACGCGCCCTTGATGCCGGTCGGCTTGGTAGCGCCGTCGATCTTCAGGGTTTCCTTAGACGTGCTGGTGCCGCTCAGTCTGCCGGTCTGGAAAGAACCGCAGTTCATCGCGACAGTCAGAATGTTGTCTACGCTGTTGTACGCATAGAACATAAAGTCGCCGGACTTAATATCCTCGCCCGCAAGCGTAACGCTCTTCGCCTTTTCGCCGTTGGACTTGGATACAGAAGTCGTGTTCTCGTTTACAATCTTGGAGGTATCCAGCAGAACTTCAACGAAGTTGCTTTCCTCACCGTCCAGGTTGACAACGGGACTTGACTTATACTTACCGATCGTGGTGAAATCCGCGTCCTTGGACGCGGTCGCGTCCTTGATGGTGCGGACAAAGTACTGACCGAACTCGTAAGGCGTGTAGCAGAGTACGGTAGCCTTATCATACTCGATCTTGCCTTCTACTTCCTCAGGAATGTTGTAGGTGTAATAGTTGATCTGGCCATAGGAGTTGGTTGCATCCTCATAACCGCCCTTGGTCTTGTATGCGAACGCGTCCTTCAGCGCATCCAGATCAGCCATATCTTCCCAACCGTCTTCAGTAAAGGTCTTCGCCTCAACGATATCATCTTCGCCGAGCGCAACCTTTGTGCCGCCGACCAAGAAGTAAGGCGTGCCGCTGGTGGGCTCAACATAACGGATGGCGCCCGCATCGCCGAGGTTCTCAACGGTGGTCATCGCCGTCAGATTTGCGAAAACGATTTCCGCTTCGCTCTCGTCCTTGTCAATGCTGTAATCCGAAGCGAAATCCTCCGGCGCACAGTTTACAAACACAGTAACAGGAAGTCCGAGGTAAGAAGCTTTGGGGGTGTCCTTGGTGATACCAAGGTCAGCCGCCGCAACCGTAATGGAATCCTCGTTGATCTTGTTGTCCTTTATGTAGTAATACGAAAGGTCAACCGTATCAACCGAATCCTCATCGTCCTCATCCGCCTCTACGAAATTCGTAACAACGGCTTCGAGTTTGCCGTCAGCGTAGCCGGCTTTCTCAAGCAGCGTGGTGCGCTCGATCTTGCCAGCGCCTACCAGCAGGCCGTACGGAGTGGTGTCCTCCTGGCCAGGATAAACGATTGCGTTGGTCAAGGGATCAATGAACGCGATCTCGGTGTTGAGCATGTTCCAGATCAGCTGGGCAGTCTCGCCGCGCGTCAGTTCAGCCTTGAAGTTGATGTTGTCAATATCATCGGTCAGACCGAGGGTCTGCGCATTGATGATATAGCCGTAAGGATACGAGGTATCCTCCGTCTCATACCCCAGCGCACGAACGGCCATAACCAACATATCCTGATACGTGATCGGATCGTTGTAGCCGTAGATGCCGTTGCCGCGGCCGAGGATCAGCTTCATGCCATAAGCATAGTCGATCGCCGTGCCGTACTCCGGAACGTCGCTGAAGATTGCGCTCTTCTTCTCGCCGTTCCAGGTGTTGACGTCGGTCTTGCCGGTCAATGCCTGTACGAAGAAAAGAGCAGCCTGATAACGGGTCACGCCGTTCTCAAGATTGAGATTGCCGTGCTCGTCGCCCTTCATGATCGAGAGCGCCGCAAGATGCTGAACTGCGCTGAGATACTCAGAATCAGCGTCATCTGCCGCTCCCGTCGTAATGACCGCCATGCCGAATACCATCAGCATCGCCATTACCAGGGCAAGAAATTTTTTCAAATTTCTCACAGTGTTTTCCTCCTAAGATATTAAAATAAATTTATCATGTCCGCTTTGCAGCGGCTACCATGAACATAAAAATGACGATAAAAGTCCTTACGGTTACAGAATATACCAGCCGAGCAAAATTTACAAGATGTTTTGCAATTTTGTAAGGAAACTGTAAGATTCTTTTCGGAAACGAAAAAAACACATTGTCAAACTGGAAAAAAATATGCTATACTAATCCCGCAGCGGATTTGAGCGGCGATACTTGGCAAAAAGAAAGACAAAAAAAGGCGGTTTATAACAAATATGCCGCCGTATCTTACAGGAAACATGAAAAAATTGATTTCAGACGGTAAAATCAAGTCAGTTGCTGAAATTTTATTTACTATATAACTAAATTAAGATGTCTCCCGCCTCTGAGGCGGCGGGAGCCACTTCATTTTTTCAGCGGGCGTACAATCTCCCACTGAAAACGTTGAATGACGGGGCAAAGCCCCTTATTGAACGAATTGTCCGGCTACCCCGCTTTTGAAGAAAGGTATCCGTAATCTATAAACGAAAGGAGACCCGTATGCCTATCGAACATCAGATCATCAACGCCGTTTATGCGGCAAAGGAAAATTCACATAAAGCGGACGATCTGATCCGAGCATATATTCCTTTTATCCGTTCGGAAGCGAGCAAAAACATGGCGCGTCTGTGTACCGAGCAGGATGACGAGTTTTCCATAGCGATGACAGCTTTCTACGAGGCTATTATGGGTTATGAAAAAGGGCGGGGCGCATTCCTTGCCTATGCCGGTATGCTGATCCGCAGTCGGCTTATCGATTATAACCGCAAGGAATCCCGTCATCAGGGACACCTTTCTCTATATGAGGAAAACAACGAGGACGACGACCGTCCCCTGCTGGATACTTTGACGAATGATCTGGACGTGTTTAGGAAAAGGCGACTCAGAACGCTACACGGCAGGAAATTGAAGAACTGTCGGCTGTGATGCAGGATTTCGGCGTCAGCTTCTCAGATGCGGCGGACAACTGCCCCAAACAGGACAGAACGCTGGACGCCTGCGCAGCGGCGATCCGCTATGCGGCGGAAAACCCGAAACTGTTAGACGAACTGCTCCGCACAAAAAAGCTGCCCCTGGCGCAGATCGTGCTCGGATCCGGCGCTGAGCGTAAAACCCTGGAGCGCCACAGAAAATACATACTGGTTATGCTTCTGATTCAGACAAACGGATATGAAATTATCAGAGGACACTTGAGACGCGTTCTGAATAGAAAGGTGGGAGCGGTTAAATGAAATATATGGTTATGGAATGCCATCCCGGCTATGCGGTCGTCCTTGACGAAGACGGTAAGTTTTCCAAAGTAGCCAATATACATTACAAGGTCGGACAAACGATAACAAAGGTCGTTAAGACAGCTATTCCCGAAAGCAAACCTGCTGTAAAGAAAAAAAATACGGTTCGGTGGATCTATTCGCTTGCGGCGGTCGCCGCCTGTCTGCTGCTGGTACTGATTCCGTCGCTGGCGACGCTGAACGCTCCGGTGGCGTCGGTATATATGACCATCAACCCGGAAGTCCGTATTGACGTCAACCGCAACGACGTCGTTGTCGGTCTGCACGGCGTAAATGAAGACGGCGACACGCTGATCGAGAATTACGAGTATAAAAAGAAAGCAATTGATCTTGTTCTGGATGAATTGATTGACCGAGCTATGGAAATGAACTTTCTGCAGGAGGGCGCAAAGATCACATTGGCCTTGGATACGGACAGCAGCGAATGGATCGTGTCTCACAGCGATGCTCTGAACAGACAGTTAAAAGATTATCTGAACGATAAAATTACCGTCGATATCGAAGTAATCAATAAGAGCAGCAGCGAGGTGATTATCCCAGCAGATTCGGACAATACCGACCTTGATGATGATTCGGACTACGACAACATAAGAACCTGCGCCAATCCGTACTGTGAGGATGAGAATTGCGACGGCGCTGATTGCGATGAAGAGCCCGACAATGCAGACGTTGCGGGCGACGCAGACGATGCAGACGACACGGACGTTGCGGACGACACAGACGTTGCGGACGACACAGACGACGTGGACGACACAGACGACGCGGACGACACAGACGACGTGGACGACACAGACGACGCGGACGACGCGGACGACGCGGACGATTCTGACAACACGGATGACAATTCCGATGATGAGGATGATATTTCTGAGATGGACGGCGATGAGGAGGAACTGGAAGAAACGGAGGCTCTTGAAGATTCGATTGACTGACGATGCGGCGGGGAGTATCATGCTTCCCGCCGTATTTTCTTTTGCAAAAATGCAAATTTTTTCTACCGACCCTGGTTTTGAAATATAAGATGCGTAATCTTGATGTGTAAAGGGAAGAGAAAAGGGAAAATCAAAAAAATTTTTTCAGCTACCCCGGTTTTCCCAAAGCGCTTCCGTAAACTTTATACACAAAGGAAAAATCAAATTCAAAACCCAAAGGAGAAATGAATCATGAAAAAACTGCTTTCAATTTTCGCTTGTACCCTGGCAATGATATTCTGTTTGGCCGCCTGCGGTTCATCCGCAAACAATGAGCAAATCTCAGCAAATGGCGGCGTCCTCCGCCTGAGCGTGAATCCCGAAATTGCCGTCAGCTATGACGCGGACGGCAACGTAACCGAAGTAAAAGCCCGCAACGACGATGGCAGCAAGATCATAGCAAATTATAGCGGCTATGAAGGAAAGGCCTGCAAAACAGTTGTTGCAGAATTGATTCAAGCAATCGGTGAAGCCGGTTACTTCGTAGAAGATGCTGACGGCGAGACCCGCCAAATTACCCTTGAACTGGAAAAAGGCTCCCAGCTTTTAAACGATACGTTCTTAAATGAGGTTGCAGAAGAAGTTCAAGAAACCATGAGTGAAAATCAGTGGACTGCGCAGATCGAGATTGACGACGATGACGACGCAGACGACGATATAAGAACCTGCACAAATCAATATTGCGACGACGATGACTGCGACGATGCGGACTG